>DATDKZ010000179.1:0-5338 GCA_036519575.1 Actinomycetota bacterium
GTGATACAGGCCCCGGATGGGCGTGCGGTAATCCGCGTAACCCGGGGCCGGGCGCATGTGGAACAGCTGATCCACCGAGAGCTCGCCGTGGAAGATGTTGCCGCCGATCAGCCCGAGCTCCTGCTCCAGGTCGTAGGGCCCCAGCACCTGCCGGTCGATGACCGAGGCCTTGAAGTTCGGCGCGAGGGAGTCGTACAGGTCGACGACCCGGTCGGCGTACTGCTCGAGCTCGTCGCGATGGGGCTCCCGCGCCCAGTCGTCGGGAACCCATTGGGTGAACATCGAGAAGTTGTGGACGCCCTCCGGCATCATCGTCTTGTCCAGCGTGGTGGGGATGACCCCGTCCACGAACGGCCGCTCCGCTCCCTTCCGGAACAGGTGGGCGTCTTGGAACGCCTCCTCGGCGTACTGGGGTGAGAAGCACAGCTCGACCGAGCCCGTGTGGTGGTCCTGGAGCTCCTTGCCGGGATCGGCGATGAAGTCCGGCAGCTCGCTGATGGCCAGATTGATCTTCACCACCCCGCTCCGCGTGCGCCAGTTCTCGATGTCCCGGACGAACTCAGAGGGGAGCTCGTTCGGGGCCAGGAGCCGCAGGAAGGCGATCTGGGGATGGATCGTGGTGACCACCACCGGGGCCCGGATCTCCTCGCCGTTCTCGAGCGCCACGCCGATCGTGCGGCCACCGCGGACCAGGATCCGGCCGACGCGAGCGCCCGTTCGGATCTCGGCCCCGAAGGATTCCGCGGCCCTGCGACACGCGTCCGACACCCCGCCCATGCCGCCCTCCTGGTAGCCCCAGGACCCCAGGTGCCCGTCGCCGACGTCGCCGATCGAGTGATGCAGCATCACGTATGCGGTTCCGGGCGAGTCGGGACCGGCCCACGTCCCGATGACGCCGTTGATGGTCAGCATCGCCTTGATCTCTTCCGACTCGAACCAGTCGTCGAGGAGGTCGGTGACGCTCATCGTGAACAGACGGGTCACGTCCCCCACGCCGCGGACCCCGAGACCCCGCGCGCTCCACACCACACGCAACTGCTCGATGAGGTCGGAGGGCCGCATGGATCCGACCTTCGGCGGGACGTGCAACAGCAGTGGGCCCATGACGTCAGCCACGCCGGAGAGCCACGCGTCCCACGTCGGCATGATCTCCGCGTCCTTCTTGGAGAATTGGGAGATCGATTCGAAGTTCTTCTTCGCATCGTCCGCGTACACCTTGATGGACCGCCCATCGGGGAACGCCTGGTAATACGGACCGAATGGTGTGACCTTGTACCCATGCCGCTCCAGCTGGAGCTCCTGGATGATCGTGGGCGGCATCAGGCTCATCACGTAGGAATAGGTGGTCACCCGGAAGTCCGGATGCTCGGGCCACGGCGCGCTGGTGTCGGCGGCCCCCCCGGTCTTGTCCCGGGCCTCGAGCACCACGGTCCGCGCTCCGGCCTTGGCGAAGAAGGCCCCGGAGATCAGGCCGTTGTGGCCGCCGCCGATCACGACGGCGTCGTACGTGTTGGCCATGGAAGCTTCCCCCGTCGACGATGAGCCGGGAAGCATCATACCCCGATGTTTGAACGGCCGGTCAAGCCCGAGGGCCGGTTGCGCCGGGTTGACACCCCGGCCTGACCAGGTATGGTTCGCTGAACCGCTGTTCAAAGAGGGACATATGGGCTCGGGGGACTGTTTGGCGTTCAAGGGACCGGGAGGGTGCGGATGAGCGCGGTTCGGCCCAGGGCGACGAAGGACCGGCACCAGGAGATCCTGGACGCGGCCGCGCGCGTGATCACCGAGCGCGGGCTGGCCGAGACGAGGATCTCCGATGTGGCCGACGTCGCCGGCGTCTCTCCAGGGCTGATCCTCTACTACTTCGACTCCAAGGACCGCCTGCTCGCCGAGGCCCTCACGTACGCCAACGACGACTTCTTCGTCCGGATGTCTCGCGAGATCCGCCGGTTGCCCACCGCGAGAGAGCAATTGCGTCGCGTGATCGACCTGTCCGTCCCCGGGTACCTTCCCGAATTCGGCAAGCTCGACGAGTGGGCCCTGTGGATCGAGGTGTGGGTGCGAGCCCTTCGTGACCCGGAGATGGCCAAGGACCGCGAGATCCTGGACCAACGGTGGCGCCAGTCCATCGCCGACATCATCCGCGCGGGTCAGGCCGCAGGCGAGTTCCCTGCAAGAGACGCAGACGAGATCGCGCTCAGGCTCGGCTCGCTGATCGACGGCCTGGCCATCCAGGTGATCATGAACGACAGCCAGGTCTCACCGGAGCGGATGCACCGGGCGTGCATGGAGGTCGCCGCGCAGGAGATCGGGTTCGACCTGTAGCTCGCGCTCGCCTCTCAGCCGGCGAGCGTTCCGACGCCGCGCTTGGCCAGCTGGTCGGCGATGATGTTGCGCTGGATCTCCGACGTGCCCTCCCAGATCCGGTCGACCCGCAGCTCCCGGTAGAACCGCTCGGCGACGTTCTCGCGCATGTAGCCGCGGCCCCCGAAGATCTGCACCGCGCGGTCGGCCACGCGGTTGGCCATCTCGCTCGCATAGAGCTTGGCCATGGAGCAGTGCGCGTGCTGGACCTTGAGGTCGATACCCTCGTCGACCTCTTGCCCCACGCGATAGGTCATGAGGCGCGAAGCCCACAGCTCGGTGAGCGAATCGGCCAGCATGTGCTGGATCGCCTGGTACGACATGATCGGCTGTCCGAACTGGACCCGCTCCTTGGCGAAGGCCGTTGCCTCCTCGATCAGGCGCTCGGCCGCGCCGCAGCACCGGGCGGCGATCATCAACCGCTCGTACCGGAACCAGGCGTACGTGAAATCCATACCATCGTCCTCGTCCCCGATCAGGTTGGCCGCCGGTACTCGCACGTCCTCGAACTCCAGGATCGCGTGCTGGTCCGCGTACGTGTGCGTGTAGGCGGGTGCGCGGACCATCCGCAAGCCCTCGGACGGGATGTCGACGATGAACAGCCCATGGGACCCTGCGTTCGGGCCGTCGGCCAGCTTGGCCTGGAAGAAGACCACCTCAGCCTTGTTGAACGAGGTGACGTGCCACTTCGTCCCGTTCAGAACGTAGTCGCTCCCCTCCCGGCGCGCGGTGGCCTCGATAGCGTCCACATCGGAGCCCGCGTTCGGCTCCGTGATCGCGTAGCACTCGCGCTTGTCCCCGGCGACCATGGGCTTCAGATATCGATCCACCTGGTCGGCGGAAAACACCCCCACGGCCCACTCGGGACCGGTGTGCAAGACCCACCCGAGGCCGTTGGTGACCCGGCCGATCTGCTCCGACACCAGCACCTGCTGGAACGAGGTGAGCTCGGCCCCGCCCATGTCTCTCGGCATGTTGATGGACCACAGGCCGAGCTCCCGGAGCTTGGCTTGCTGCCGGTCGATGACGTCTGGGGGGAGCTGGCCGGCGTTCATCTCGGCCTCGAGCTCGTGGGGGATCAGTTCCTCGTCCACGAACCGCCGAGCCGTGTCCTGGATCACTCGGTCATCGTCGGTCATGGGGAACGCCACGGGCTCACCTCCAAGTCGAGCATAGCGCGCCGACTGAACGGTGGTTCAGCCGAGCGGAACGGCTCAGTAGATGAACTCGAGGCGGCCCGCATGGCGCCGGAGCTGATCGAGTGAGTAGGGGTCGATGGGGTGCTCCCGCTCCGGCACGTACACGTCGGATTCCGCCCCGAAGAGCTCGCCGGAAAGATACCGCTGCCCCGTGTCCGCCACGACGGTGACGATGCGCCGATACTCGGGGTGCTTCTCCGCGACCTTCAGGGACGCGGCGACGTTGATCCCGGATGAGGGTCCGCACAGCAGACCCTCCTCCCTGGCCAGGCGGCGTGCCATCTCGAGCGCCTCGTCCGTTGACGCCGTCACCATCCCGTCCATCAGCTGGAGGTCCAGGTTGCGTGGGACGATGCCGTCACCGATCCCCGGCACGCCGTGGGTTCCCCATCGCTGCTCCGAGATCAGCGGACACTCGGAGGGCTCCACGGCGTACGCGTGCACGCTCGGATCCTTCTCCTTCAGATACCGGGCGACGCCGGTGATCCACCCGCCGGTTCCTTGGGCGGCGACCACGGCGTCGATGGACCCGCGCGTCTGGTCCCAGATCTCACGGCCCGAGCCGAGCTGGGCCTCCACGTTGTCGGGATTCTCGAACTCGGCCGGCACGAAGTACCGGCCGGGATGGGCCGCCACCATCTCCCGCACCTTGGCCAACCCGAGATCGATGTCGGTCCCGGCACCGGGTGTGAGGATGAGCTCGGCTCCATAGGCGAGGATCATCGTCTTGCGCTCCTCGCTCATGCCTTCCGGCATGACGATGACGCAGGGGTAACCCTTGATCGCGGCCACGGCGGAACAGGCGATCCCAGCGTTTCCGGTCGTGCATTCCATGATGGTCATCCCCGGTCGAAGCTCCCCTCGACGCTCGGCACGCTCGATCATGAATGCATAGATCCGATCCTTGACCGAGCCCGTGGGGCCGTACCACTCGACCTTCGCAAGGAGCTCGTGGCCGGGCGGTTCGGTCTTCTTCAGCCGCACAAGTGGCGTGTAGCCGATCCCGTCGAGAATCGACGAGAGCGGTCGCTCGAACCGATTCCACTCCATCGCGTGGTTCCTCCTGGTGGGACGTAGTGTCCGCCGGCAGAGCGACCGGTCGAGCTTTTGGACCCGATCGCCTGGCTCAGGTGGTGGGCGCGTTCGTCCGGCCCGCGAGGCTTACTCGGTGGGGCCGCGGCTCATGTCCAACCCTGAACCGGCGCATGACAATCGCCATTGTCTCGGACGGTATGCCTCCGATGCAACCCGAAGCCGGTCCGCCGAAATGCGCCTCTATCGGCCCTTCGCCTCTCTGATCGCGGAGACCAGGGCCGGAACCACCTGTTGGACGTCGCCGATGATCGCGTAGTCCGCGTGGGCCAGGATGGGCGCCTGGGGGTCGGTATTCACCACCAGGATCCGTTTGGCCCCCTTGGCCCCCACCATGTGCTGGATGGCTCCACTGATGCCGCAGGCGATGTAGACGTCCGGCGCGATGCGAACCCCGGTCTGTCCCACCTGGTCCGTGTGGGGACGCCACCCCAGGCTGGTGACCACGCGGGAGCATCCGACCACACCACCGAGGAGCTCTGCGAGCTCCTCGAGCGGGCCGAACCCTTCAGGGCCTCCCACGCCGCGCCCGCCCCCCACGACCACACGGGCCTCCGGGAGCGAGATCTTGCCCGCCGGCCGTCCCTCCTGCCGGGCCACCTGCACTCGGAAGTCGGCGTCCTGGAGTTTCGGCGTGAACTCCTCCACGGACCAGCCGCCGGCCGCGGGCCCTTCCTCCGCCC
>DATDKZ010000180.1:0-3284 GCA_036519575.1 Actinomycetota bacterium
TTCCCGGAGACGACGAAGCCCTTCGCCATGCTCTCGAACTTCGCGGGCGGCATCGACCGCGCGGACGCCGAGCGGCTCGAGGATGCGGGGATCCCCGTGCTGGAGGGAACCCTGACCGGACTCGCGGCGTTCCGCCACCTGTTTGACCACCGAGATCATCACGCCCTCCCGGTGCTCACCGGAACCTCACCGGTTGACACGAAGACCACAGAGCGGTGGAAGACGTTGCTGTCGACACACGGGTCCTTCTCCGAAGTGGAGGCGCTCGGTCTCCTGTCGGACTATGGGGTTCCAATCGTCCGCTCCCAGATCGCGGGCTCCCTCGACGATGTGATGGCCGCGGCGGGGGAGATCGGATATCCCGTTGCCGTCAAGACGGTGATGCCCGGAATCGAGCACAAGTCCGACGTCGGGGGGGTGAGGCTGGGTCTGGCCGACGCGGCCGAGGTAACCGGCGCCTACATGGACCTGGCGGGTCGGCTCGGACCACAAGTGGCGGTGGCGGCGATGGCGACGCCGGGCGTCGAGATCCACCTGGGGATCGTTCGCGACGAACAGTTCGGGCCCCTGGTGCTCGTCGCCGCGGGCGGTGTGCTGGTCGAGGTCCTGAACGACCGGCGGTTGGCCCTGCCGCCGGTCGACGCGGCCCGCGCCACGCGTCTCATCGACCGATTGAAGGTCCGGCCGTTGCTCGGCGGACTCCGCGGCCAGCCGCCGGCCGACCGTGCCGCGCTGGCGGAGGCCGTGGTCGCGCTGTCCTGGCTGGCTCACGACCTCGCTGAGCACGTCGAGGCCCTGGACGCGAACCCGGTGATCGTGGGCGTCGACGGCTGCGTCGCCGTCGACGCCCTGGTCGTCCCCCGGCGGAGCTGACGCTTCGCTAGAGCGGGCTGGTCACGGGGATCGTGCCCGGCACCCAGCCCGGGTAGTTCTCGGGGAAGTCGAACGCGTTGCCGTAGCACTTGAGGTGGCCGAGCGGCTCGGCGTCCGTCCGCGGGTTCATGCCGAAGTCGAAGACGTGCTCGAAGTTGTGGGTCCGTTCGATGCGTGGGGTGAGATGCGGCAGGCCCCAGTTGTCCTCGATGAACTTGAGCGGCGTGGAGAACTCGCCCACCTCGTGGTCGATCAGCCCTCGTCTCGCGTACGGCGAGATGACCAGCGCCGGCACCCGGATGCCGAGGCCCAGGCCGTCCACCTCGGGCGGCAGCACGTGATCGTAGAACCCACCCCATTCGTCCCATGCCAGGAAGATGGCCGTGTGCATCCACGCGTCGCTTCTCATCACAGCGTTCACGATGTCGGTGACCCAGTTCTGGGCGAAGCACGTGGAGAATGGGGGATGGTCGGACAGCTCGAAGCGTGGCGTGACCCAGGTGACGGCGGGAAGCCTGTTGGCTTCGATGTCGGCGATGAGCTGACCCACCGGCCGCGTGTGCTCGTGGAACGTGTCCGTGTGGAAGATCGGACCGATCCCGTTCAGGGCGTTCCAGAAGTATCCGGCCTGCCCGGGCACGGCCGCGTAGTAGGCCCAATCCACGCCGATCTGCGACAGCTGCTGCGGAACGGTAGGGATGTCGAAGCAGGAGTCGTGCTTCGTCAGGTTCCCCTTGTCATCCAGGACGAAGACGAAGACGTCGTCGCCGACGGCGTCGCACCCCCAGCTCTTGAACTTCTTCCCCTCGACGACCGTGGTCTCGATGTTCTCGGGATTGTCGATGGCCCCCCCGGACTGTCCGGCGACGAAGTAGAAGTGGTTGGGGTACGAGGGCCCGCCGACTGAAGCGAAGAAGCTGTCGCACAGCACGTAGTCGTGCGCCCACGCGTAGTAGTTGCGGACCTGGTCCGGCTCGTATTGGGAGTAGGCGTAGACGGGCCCGTAGATGCCGCCGTCGAACGCGTCCAGCTTCCCCTCGTTCAGACAGTTCAGATGGGCCGCCCGGTCGTGAGGAAGGTCGCCGGGGAGCCACTCCGGGCTGCGGATCAGCGGGACCTCTTTCCCGGCCAGCAGTCCCACCGTGGCCCCGTCCGCACCCGGGTACTTCCCGAAGATGTTGTCGAAGCTCCGGTTCTCCATCATCAGGTAGATCACCCGCTTGATCGGCCACTGCGTGTCGATGGTCGGGGTGGTGTCGGTGACCTTCGGGATGACCCTGCCGCCCGTGCACGAGAACAACGTCGCTCCGGCAACCCCCATCGCCGAGCGGGTCAGGAATCGGCGCCGCGACAACCGTTCGTGCGGGACGCGCTCGAACCCGGATCCCCCGCGTGGCTCCACGGGAGGAGAGTCATGAGGGGGTGGCATGGGTGCCCGAGGCTATCAAGGAACGTGCGGAACGGTATCCTCCCGTGATCCCACCGAATGGAGCTCGAGTGACGACGCGTCGGTTCCGCATCGCGGTGGTCGTCATGGCGGTCATCCTGGTGGCGTGCGGCGGAGCCGACGGCGCGGACTCGCTCTCTCCCACGCCTCCACCACCGGTGTCACCGACCGTCGTCGGCCCGACCACCTCGATCGTTCCACCGCCGCCGACGCCCGTCACGGCCCCGCCGACGGCCGGCCCCGCCGCGGCCACCTGCGTCAACGGATGGGCCACACCCTCCCGGAACTCGCAGCCGTACCTCCAGCCGCTCGGGATCATCCGGCGGACCGCGGCGATCGAGGGTCCCCTCGTCGTGGTGGACATGCGGCTCTTCACCGGTCCAGAGTCCCCGCCCTCCGAGCAGGGCTACCTCGCGGAGGTGAAACGGTGGTACGTCAAGCTCTACGCGAAGGATGACCCGGCGTTCCAGGGCCGCTTCCTGGTCGAGGCCCGGCGGTTCGGGCGCGGGGTCTCCGCCGTCGCCTCCTATCGCTCGCACGGTTGGCGGTCGCCGGATTGGATCGGCTTCCAGTGGAACAGCGCCGACACCACGCCGAAGGCATATCCGGGCCTCCCGGGGGCGTGGGAGGGCATCCCCTACGACTTCGTGCTGGGGGGCGGCGGCCTGACGATCCCGGGTCTGCCCCGGGACGTGGCCGGTTGCCTGAACGGCACGTAGACGCGGTTGCCATTTCGGGCGGCCGTTCGGCAATTGGGTTCGGGCTCTCAAGGTCCCCAGCCCAGGTCCCGATGGCTGGATGAGCGGCCCCTGCCGCTGTGATTCACGGCGCTGCGAGCAGGATGGGGATGGATCAGACCGACGCGAACGAGAGGTGGACCCCGCCGAGCGATCTCTCGGGGATCACTGCGACACCCCGTGTCCCGTTCACACCGCCGCCGCCTGCCTGGGAGCCCACCTACGCT
>DATDKZ010000181.1:0-2195 GCA_036519575.1 Actinomycetota bacterium
GAAGGAGCGTTGCCATGAAGTTCGTGATCGGCGTGATCCTGGGGTTCCTCGTCGGCTACCAGCTCGGGCGAAGTGGCGAGAGCCTGACGGGCTCGGCCGGACGGTTGGGCCAGTCGGCGGTCAACCGCGCCCGGAGCGGCATCCAGACCAGGCTGGCCAGAGACGGGGAAGCCGCGTTCTAGGCTCTCGGCGAGCTACTCCAGGTAGTCGCGGAGCTTCTGCGACCGTGACGGGTGCCGCAGCTTCGATAGGGTCTTCGACTCGATCTGGCGGATCCGCTCCCTGGTGACTCCGAACTCCCGCCCGACCTCCTCGAGCGTCCGGGGGTGGCCGTCGAGGAGCCCGAAGCGGAGCTGGATCACCTTCTTCTCCCGTTCCGACAGCGTGTGCAGCACTGCTTCGAGCTGCTCTTGGAGGAGGATGAACGATGCGGCGTCGACCGGAACCACGGCCTCGGAGTCCTCGATGAAATCCCCGAGATGGGAGTCCTCCTCCTCGCCGATCGGCGTCTCCAGCGACACCGGCTCCTGCGAGACCTTCAGGATCTCCCGGACCTTCTCCGCGGGGATGCCCATCTGCCGCCCGATCTCTTCCGGCGTTGGCTCGCGGCCGAGGTCCTGGAGCAGTTGGCGCTGCACCCGCACCAGCTTGTTGATCGTCTCGACCATGTGCACGGGGATACGGATGGTTCGGGCCTGGTCGGCGATGGCCCTGGTGATGGCCTGACGGATCCACCACGTGGCGTACGTCGAGAACTTGTAGCCCTTCGAATAGTCGAACTTCTCAACCGCGCGGATGAGCCCCAGGTTTCCCTCCTGGATCAGGTCCAGGAACAGCATGCCGCGTCCCACGTATCGCTTCGCGATCGAGACCACCAGTCGGAGGTTCGCCTCGATCAGCTTCTTCTTGGCCAGCTGACCGTCGCGCTCCACGCGGCGGAGGAAGTCCTCCAGGTCCTCCTGAGCCTTGGGCTTCCAGCTCTTGGGAATGCGGTCCCGGCCGATGCCCTCGACCTTGCCGAACTTGTCCTGTTGGTGCTCGCGGATGGCCACCACCCGCTCCACGACGATCCGAAGGCGCTTGCCGTCGACCTTGCCGTTGCCATCCTCGCTCTCGTGGACGTCGTACAGCTCGGTGGCGAACTCGCCGGCCTCGATCCGCCTGGCCAGGTCGACCTCTTGGGCCGCGGTGAGGAGGGGGACCTTGCCGATCTCCTTCAGATACATCCGGACCGGGTCGTTCGTCGGCGCCTTCAGCAGGTCGACGTCCAGGCGAGCGGCCACGCCCGGCTCGACGAGGTCGTCACCGGGGACCTCGATGACCTCGATACCCTCGTTCCGAAGGTGCTCCTCGACCTGGGTCAGGAACTCTTCGACCTGCTCGGGGGTGAAGTCATCGACGGGGACGGCTTCCAGCAGGTCGTCCGAGGTGACGAACCCTCGTTCCCGGCCGCGGGCGGCGATCGATTCCTTCGCCTCCTCCAGACCGAGGTCTCGCGCCACTTCGGTCAACGGGTCTCCTCGCGTGGGGGGTTGGTGGGCAGCCGGAAGTGTACGAAACCCCACCGGCGGCGACCCACGGCTCGCAACCGACCTCACACGGGCGCTTCGTGCCGCTCCTTCAGCCGACGGAGCTCGCCATCGGCGGCGATGAGCTCCCCGAACAGGGTGTCGTACTCGGGGTGCGTGGTGGGATTGAGCCTCTGGAGGCGCCGCCGGAGGTTCGCGCTCCTGCGGCGAAGCGCGAACTCCTGGAGCCTGGCCCACACGTCCTCGGCGTACTCCATGCTCAGGTCGCCGTCCAGTGGCTCCAGAGCGAGGGCGGAGGCCGCACGAGACAGCTTGTCGTCGTCGGAGCCGGTCACGGCGGTCCGGATGTCGCCGCCCGCCGCCACCAGGAGCTCGAACAGCTTCCGGTTCTGGGCCGACTGGAAGTGCTCTTCGGCCAGGCGCTTGGACACCTCGTGATAGACGCCCGTGTCGCGGGCGAGAAGCCGGAGCATCTCCCGCTCCACCCTGTCGTTGACCGAGGCTCGCTTCATGGCCTGACGAACCTCGGCAGGGCGTCCCGACACCCGCCGCTCCAACGAAAGCAGGACCGAGGTCTCGGCCACGCCCGCCAGCTCGGCCAGCCGATGGGCGTACTCGCGTTGGCGGACCGGGTCGGACAGGCCCTCCAGGAGGGGCAGGGCCGCC
>DATDKZ010000182.1:0-12346 GCA_036519575.1 Actinomycetota bacterium
GCAGGAAGGCAAGCTCGCTGGCGGATGCCACGTTGGCCACGACCCAGACCTCATACCGGCGGCTGAGAGCCTCGATCTGGGCACGGAGGAATGAACGGACCGTGTCGGGGCTCGACACAACCATGACGATGCGCTTCATCCAGACCTCGCAGCTACGGCCGGCGTTGACTCCACCGGATTCCTAAACCGCTTACGCGTCAAGAAGGAGATACGAAGATCCGGATCCGCCGCCGCATCGCTGGAGGGCATGGAATATGGGACGTTAGTCCAAGGTCCCGAGCCTGACTCGGCGCCGATACCAAGACGGATGGGCGGGTTGGGCGCGATGATGCCCATGTTGCGGTTCAACATATCGTTCCGTCCTTGAGTCTGGGTGGACTGCGACGGAAAGCAGTCTCATGACATGCGGCAGCATCGGCGGCTGACGGGTCACGCGGATACCCCGCCGGACTTGCTGCCCTGCAGAGGACCCGGAAAGCGATAGGTTTACCTCCCATCGATCCGGCCGCTCTTCATCGGAAGTACCTCCTCGACCGGGTTGTTGCGGCCGCTCTGCTCCCAGTGCTCGCCCCGCTCATGGTCGCTGTCGCGATCGCGATAAAGCTCGGGGACGGAGGCCCGGTCTTCTTCCGGCAAGTCCGCGCCGGGCTGAACGGGAGGCCGTTTCGGATCTGGAAGTTCCGGACGATGGTGCCTGACGCGTGGGAGATCGGGCATGGCTACATGCCTGCAGGACGCGATCTCGTGACGAAGGTCGGAAGCTTCCTCCGGTCGTCGAGCTTGGATGAGGTTCCCCAGGTTCTCAACATCCTCGAGGGGGAAATGAGCTTCGTGGGTCCCCGTCCCACGCTCCTCTCACAAGTGGAGAGATACACGCCCGAGCAACGGGGACGACTGCTCGTCAAGCCGGGGATCTTTGGCTGGGCGCAACTCCACGGACGCAGCGCCCTTCCTTGGAGCCAGCGCATCGAGTATGACCTTGAATACGTTCACCGCGCATCGGTCGTCTTCGACCTTGAGATCGTTCTACGCAGTATCCCGATGGTTCTCCGCGGGAGAGGGATCAAGCTCTACGAGACGCCGGATGAGGTCGACGACCTTGGGGGTGGCGAATGAGAGCGTGAATCGCTCACCCACCGCAGTGGTTTGGTCGGCGCGGCACTCATGCTGTTGACCGTAGGATCCGGAGCCGGGCGCGAACCGGCTGCACGAGCGCCAGACAAGTCGCCAAGTAGCCGAGGCCGTAGGCAAGCGCCAGCCCGCCCGCGTCGTACCGCGGGATGAGTAGCAGCGCAGCCGAGATCAAGACGAGCGCAAGCACCAGGTCGCTCACGAACCACGCCCAGATCTCTTCGAGGGCGAGGGCTGTCTGACTGAGGATCGTGTTCCACACGACCGGGATGGTTGCGCCGATCATCACGACGAAGGTCACAGTGTCCGAGCGGTACCCGCTACCGCTCAGGCCGAGCACGGGCTGTCGAGCGATGATGAGCGCGAGAGCTGGGATCGCCGTCGCCAACGTCAGAGTTATGAAGTTCGCTCGAAGGAGACGCTTGAACGGATCGTGCGCCTTCGCCCCTGCGAGGTTCGATAGGAACGGAAGCATCACGGGCGAGAGAGAGGCCGGGATGAAGAGGACGACCAAGCTCCAGCGATAGGCGATGCTGAACTGAGCCACGTGGATGAACCCGTCGGGTTGTCCTGCCAGTATCCGTTGGCCCACGAGGAGCGCGAGCAAGATGGCGACGCCGGCGACGAGAGCCGGCATCCCCACCTTCCATAGGGCCCCCCACGTGCCAGGTGCGCTGTGTCCGCGCTTGAGGAACGAGGTCGAACCGGACGACCCATGCCTTGAAACCGCGACAACCGCCCAGACCGTGGCGATCGCTTCACCGGAGACGAATCCGAGTAACGCGCCGTTGAGCCCCGCGGCCCGGATCCCGAGCACGAGCAGCAAGGCCGTGAGCGTGCTCCGGATCGTGTTCGCGACGGCCGCAGGCTTGAACGCCTCGAAGCCGGTCAAGATGCCGACCTGCACCGCAAAGAGGGAGCTTGTAAGGGCCATCGCGGATGCCAGCGCCAAGCCCGTGGCGAGCTCCGGACTGTGGAGCCACGAGCTCGCGAGCCAGTCTCGCCCGGCGATCACGACCGCCGTCGCTGCCGTACCACTCAGTAGCACGACCCTGGTGGCTACCCTCGCGAAGTCGCCGACCCTTTCTGGGTCCGTTGCCCGGAACTCCGCGATGCGCTTCGTTACCGCGACGCCCAAGCCGAGGGCGGCGAGCCCTGCGAACGTCGTCACCATCAGTTGGATAGCGCTGAACTGTCCGAATGCCTTTGGACTGAGCAGCCGGGTCGCGGCGATCGTCCCGGCGAGGCTGATGGCTCGACCGAAGACCGCTCCCGCGAAAGTCCAGGATGCCGCCCCAACGACGCGGCGGCGGAGCCCCACTGCCGCTTGTGGGGGTCCGGTGCCCTCCGAGATCTCGGGAGGGATGCCTTCGACGCCGGGCTGCAGCCTCCCTCCGCCGTCGACGGCGTTGCCCGATGACACGTCATCCAACCAACGCCGGATCCGTGCGCCCAACCGTTCCACGACGCCCTACGTCCTCTCTGGCAACCTCGCCACGCAGACTCCATCGAACGGCCCCACGTCGGGAGGCGTCACTCTAGCGCGGCGTACCTTGTCACCCCTGGGATGCATACGTTTGGTGGGCAGGGAATCCGGGGAACAGTGGGTGGGTTCCCCTAAGAACACCCTCGACGTATCCTGTAGGTCTTATCGCCCAGCGTGTACCCCCCGGTAGCGCCCTGCGTGGTGGGTAAGGCCCATCCATGGGGAGGGAAAACCTACGGAAAGGCAACATATAGCCCGAAATGGGCACGCCAGCCTTCGTCTCAAGGTGGCGGTGGATCTGGCGGTTTGGACGGCCGCGGCCGTGATGGCCTTCGCCCTGCGCGTCCCGAACAAGTGGACCGACGTCAGCTCGCTACCGTTGTACGTGCTTGCGGGGATCCCTCTTAAGCTTGGGCTGATAATCGGATTCGGGCTTCATCGACAAGTCTGGCGCCACGTCACCGTGGAGGACGTAGAGCGGATCGTGGCCGCGGTCGCGACTGGCTCGCTCCTGATGCTCCTCGCCGGCTCCGTTTGGCAGGCGCAAGGGGCCGATTTCCCACGCACCGTCCCCCTGATCGAGGGCATGTTGGCCCTGCTCGCCATGACCGGCATCCGAGTACTCACGCGGCTCTGGGCAGAAGGACGGTGGCAGCAAGTCGCGCCGGACGCGCGGGGAAAGCCCGTCCGAGTGTTGCTGGTGGGCGCAGGGAGCGCGGGCACCCTCATAGGGCGGGAGATCCGGCGCGACCCTGCCGCCCGCAGGAAGCTGGTGGGCTTCTTAGACGATGACCCGGCCAAGGCTCCTCTGACGATCGCTGGGTCACATGTACTGGGTGCTGTGGAAGACCTGCCCAGCGTGGCGCACGACCATATGATCGATGAAGTCCTGATCACCATGCCGGCGACCGCCGGCAAGACCACCCGTCGTGTGGTTGAGCTGGCGCGGACGGCCGGTGTCGACTGCCGGATCCTGCCCGGGATCACGCAAGTACTGTCGGGCGACGCTCAACTGGCCGGTGTGCGGCGGGTGGAGGTCGACGATCTCCTCCGACGGGAGCCGGTCGAGCTGGAGTTGCCGTCTTCCTACATCGTGGGACATACCGTCTTGGTGACCGGTGCGGGTGGTTCGATCGGGTCTGAGCTCATTCGAGAGGTGGGGCGCCTGCAACCGGGCAAGCTCGTCCTCTTCGGCCATGGCGAGAACACGCTTCATGCGGTCCAACAGGAGCTCGTTACCTCGTTGCCGGAACTGAACTTCAGGGTCGTAGTTGGCGACATCCGGGACCGTGCGAAGGTGGCTTACGTCATGGCCAAGTACCAGCCCGAAGTGGTCTTCCATGCCGCGGCCCACAAGCACGTGTCAATGATGGAGGGTGACCCGGACGAGGCCGTGCTGAATAACGTGGCCGGCACGCGGAACCTGGCTGAGGCCGCGCTGATCGCGGGTGTGAAGCGGTTCGTGAACGTCTCAACGGATAAGGCCGTGCATCCTGCTTCCATGTTGGGCGTCACGAAATCCATCGCGGAGCGCGTGGTCCGCATGGTGGCGGCTGGGGTGGGACCTGATCAGGTCTTCGCATCAGTGCGTTTTGGAAACGTCCTGGGCAGCCGGGGCTCGGTCGTACCGATCTTCCAAGAGCAGATCCGCCGCGGCGGCCCCTTGACCGTCACGGACCGCGATGCGGCCCGATATTTCATGACGATCCCGGAAGCTTGTCGCTTGGTGATCCGGGCAGGCGGCTTGGGCGAGAACGGAGCCACCTACATACTGAACATGGGTACGCCGGTGAGGATCGTCGACCTGGCTCGCGACATGATCAATCTTGCCGGCGCTGACGACGATGAGATCCAGATCGTGATCACCGGCCTGCAACACGGCGAGAAGCTCCATGAGGAACTGTTCTCCGACGAGGAGAAGTTGGACGCAACTACCGTCGAGCAGATCCTGGTCGCCCGTCATGAGCCATCTGTGGACGAAGATGCCCACGTCATCGACTTGTTGATCACCGCTGCCGAGCGCCGTGATTGGGAGGACATGTACCGCTGCACCAAGACGCTCGTTCCGGGTTACGTGGCAGGCGACCCGGTCGGTTCCGGACTCGTCAAGCCGCTATAGAATCCCCTAACCCTCAACAGGAGCGGTCGCGATGCAACAGCCAGAGCCGGAATCCGGAACGGTCGATCTGCGCGAGTTCTTCAGGGTAATCAGCCGGCGCAAGGGGTCGATCGCCCTGGTGACCGTGCTCGCGATCGCACTTGCCGTTGGGCTGATCGCACGCCGCCCGCCCATGTACACCTCCCAAGCCGAAGTCGAAGTTCGCCCTCTGACCACCGCGCAAGAGCTCCAGCCCGTCTCCTTCAACTCATTCGTGAACATGGACACGGAAGCCGCCCGGGTGACGCAGGAGGAAGTGGCGGCGCTCGCGGCGCCGGCCCTTGGTTTGGATCCGAATCTACCGGCCGACCTGACCAGGGCAGTCGCCAAGGTCAGTGTCAGTGTCCCAACGAATACGACCTACCTGGACATCTCGTGCGAAGACGCCAGCCCCCGAGAAGCACAGAAATGCGCGGGAGCATTCGCAAACGCGTACATCAAAGACCGCGTGGACGGCGCCTCTGCACTCTATGACGCCACGGCCACCGCCGAGTACGCCAAGATCCAGTCAGCGACCGACAGGATCGAGCAGCTTCGTAAGGAGATGGCGACCGCCGCTCCTGGAGATCGAGCCGACATCCAATCGCAGATCGACGAGCTGAACCAGCTGATCGCGGCTGCCCAGACGAGGGCGCTCACGTTGCCCACTCCGTCGCCTAATGCTGCGGTGCTGTCCAGCTCGCCGGACCTTCCCTCAGGGCCATCGAACAAGGATTACTCGGCCACCGCTCTGGTGGCCGCGATCCTGGGCTTGGGCATAGGCACTGGGCTAGCCCTGCTTCGAGATCGATTGGAAGAGCCCGTCACCGGCCGCGAGCACCTTGAGATCGCCCTTGATGCTCCGGTTCTGGCGGTCGTGCCGCCCGACACTTCTTGGCGAACCGGGGAGACCCATGTCGCCACGCTCAACGTGCCCGAGAGCCGCGCGTCGGAAGCCTACAAGACAGCCCGCACCACGCTTCTCTACACGGCACGTCAAGGCAGCCTGAAGGCGATCGAAGTGACTGGCCCCGGCGAGGGCGACGGCAAGACCACCGCTACCGCGAACCTCGCCGTGGCATTGGCGCAGATGGGCAAGCGGGTGGCCGCGATCTCGTGCGATCTGCGGAAGCCACGCCTTCACAGATTCTTCGACGTTGGCACCGACGTTGGTCTGACCAGCGTGCTCACCGGCACGGTCAAGCTCAACGAAGCTCTGAACGAGACGGAGGTGCCGGGCCTTTCCATCCTCGCAAGCGGTCCTCTACCACCGAACCCGGCCGAATTACTTGGGACAGACGATATGGAGCGCGTCTTGCACGAGCTGCGAACGGAATTTGACTTCGTGCTCTTGGACACTGCCCCGGCGCTTCTCGTTTCGGATGCCATCACCATCGCGCCATTTGCCGACGCAGTGATCGTGGTGGCCGACTCCGCCAAGACGCCGCCAGACGCGCTGACCCAACTGCGTCTCCGGTTCGAAGGCGTGGGCGGGCACATCATCGGCGGGATCCTTAACCTGCATGAAGAGGTCGTCCACCACTACCCCTTCTACGACCTTTTGCACCGCTCAGAGAGCGGCCGCGACGGGGACTCCGTGAAAGGAGTCGGCCGTGAGGAGGGTGCGGTCGTCCGCTTTTGGCCCAGGCGTCATCCTGAGGTGCCAAGCCCGAGTCAGCCGCGTCCGTCGGACGGCCAGGGCGTGGACCGAGTGCGCCAGCAGTAGACCTCGCGCTGAGACGGGTGACGATGCGCTCACCGATAACGATGTCGGCCCCCGATCTCGACGAGACCGACGAAGCCGCCGTACGAGAAGCGCTTCGTTCAGGTGTCTTGGGGCTGGGTCCTTTCGCTGCGAGATTCGAGCGGCTCGCCGCCGATCTCGCCGGCGTGTCGCACGGTGTCGCCGTAAGCTCCGGGACCTCCGGCCTCCATCTCATCGTTCGCGCCCTTGGCATCGGCGAGGCGGACGAGGTCTTGGTCCCGTCCTTCACGTTCGCCGCGAGCGCCAACGCACTGCTCTTCGAAGGCGCCACGCCTGTGTTCGTTGACATCGAACCCGACACCTACAACCTCGATCCGGCCGACATCGAGCGCAAGGTGACCGAGTTCACGAAAGGCGTCATGGTCGTTGATGTCTTCGGCCATCCTGCCGAGTGGGACGACATCGAGGCCGTTGCCGCTCGCCATGGCCTCAAGCTCATCGACGATTGCTGTGAGGCGATCGGCGCCGCTTACCGCGGTCGCCCGGTCGGGAGCTTCAAGGGCGCCGGTTGTTTCGCCTTCTACCCCAACAAGCAGATGACCACCGGCGAGGGCGGCATGATCGTTACCGACGACGGCGAACTGGCGGCCGCCTGCCGAAGCATGCGTAACCAGGGTCGCAGCGAAACGGGTCTCTGGCTCGAGCACGAGCGACTTGGCTTCAACTACCGCATGGATGAGATGTCGGCGGCCTTAGGCGTGAGTCAGATCGTGCGTCTTCCCGAGTTCCTTCGCAAGCGGGCCGCCGTGGCCGAGCGCTACACGGAGATGCTCGCCCGTTACCCATGGGTCCGCACCCCGATGGTCCGTCCTCACGTAGAGATGAGCTGGTTCGTCTACGTCATCACCCTGGCCGAGGGTGTCGAGCGCGACGACGTCATATCCCGAATGGGGTCTGAAGGAGTCCCTACCCGCGCGTACTTCTCACCGCTGCATCTCCAGCCGTACATCCGCAAGCGCTTCGGTGACCTGCGCGGTACCCTGCCGGTTACCGAGTCCATCGCCCGCCGCACCCTTGCCTTGCCCTTCCACAACAACCTCTCCGAGGAACACGCTGAGCGCGTCGTCAAAGCTCTTGCCGACGCCGTGATCGCCCAGTAACAACCGCTGAGCTCTCTGCGTGACCTCAATCAAGGGCAGTGCCACACGGCGGTCTACCCTGTGAGTGCATAAACCCGGACGCCGTATCCTGGCACGCTCGCGTTGATCACAACCTGGTTGCCGGACACCGAAGTGCTCACGGCAGCGTCCTGAGTCCACTCGCGTGCGGAGTACGCTCCGCCAGGCATCGGGAAGGAGAGTGTGCCAGTCCACGGTGTGTTGCTGAGCCCCGTGTTGACGAGCGTGACGACGGTTGTGTCGCCGACGGTGTTCACGAGGTAGTCAAGGGTCGAAGGCCCGGTAACCATCACCTTCGCGAAACGAGCTTCCAGGGTGTCGATGAGCCTGTTCCCGACGTGCAGGATCGTCGTGCCGGAAGCATCGCCCATGAAGTCGGGCGTGGTGACGTACACGACGCCGGAGCCGTATGCGTTGCTTGTCACGATCGGATCACCCGAGGACGTGTGGGCAAGGACCGAGGCGCTCGTGGGCGTCGCCACCGCGTAATCGTATGCGTCTTCATCGATCGTGCTGGCGTCCGGCACCCACGTCTCACTCGAGGCGCTGCCGCGCGCTCCGGTGAAGTGAACGCCCGTCAGCGTGTCCGCGCCGGCGGGGAGCTGCTTCGCGTTGACGACCAGAGTCCCGCCCGACTGGACGTACTGGGTGAGGTTGCCGAGCATCGTCGCGTCGATGGTGGTGCCCGTGGACAGCACGATGGCGCGGTACTGCTGCATCGTCGCGAGCGTGGAGCCGTCGGTGATCACGTCGAACGTCTCACCCCATCGGCTGCTGCCGAACGGTTCCCACGGCCGGGGATCGGCACCATCGGCGAGTTGCTGTCGGTAGGCGTTGATCGATGCGGAGACGTTGACGCTGCCATCGGCGCTGTGTACGACCCAGGGTCCGATGGGTGTTCCCCACGTGTTGTACCGGGGATAGGCAAGGCTGAGGAGGTTCGAGAGCATCGTGTCGCCCGCCGAGTACGGATCCGACCAGTACCACTTGTAGGGCCCCTGCATCCACGCACCGAACCTCGGTTCGAAGCCCGAGTAGTGACCCTGCATGAGCGCGATCGGTACGTAGGGAGTGCCGCGGTCAGGATGGCGAACGGTCGCGAAGTCGGTGAAGCGCTGCACGGTTCGACCCAATGGATTAAGTCCGCCGCCTTGACCTCCCGTCGTGTAGTCAGCGGCTTCGTTGTGGATGATGTTCGCGCCAGACATGTAGGCGATGTACATGTTCCGCTCGAAGGTGCTCGTCGACCATCCGGTCACGAGTTTGCCCGTCGAGTCGTAGACAGTTGGCCCGTCGTTCCAGTACCGCCAGGTCGAGAGGTCGATGCCCCACTGCTTGCCGCCATGTTCCGCTGCGGCTCCGCGAAGCATCGCGATCCCTGGCGTGATGCCGCTGACCTCGTCTTCGTTGCGCTCCAGAAGGACAAGGTCTGACCCCATGTCATATGCGTACTGGGGGCAGAAGGCAAAGTCGCATAACGACATCCAGCGGTAGCCACGCTGCTGAGGGGTCTGGCCGAGGTAGGCGCCCAGTCCCTGCGTGTTCAGGTAGAAGTTCGTCCAGCTGTTGTACGCCTGCTGATCGGTCTGGCCGCCGAAGCTGGGGCGGCCGCGCGCCCAGCACCCCCCGCCCTGGTCGAACTCCGGCATCCCCAGCCGCCACACGTTCGGACCGAGCTGCTGTGTGAGGTTGGTGAGGAGCGCCTCGGTGTTGGCGTCGGTGGACGACGGGTAGCAATCGGTCGCGGTGGTGCCGCTAGGGATCGAGAAGTATGCGAAGGGGGGTTTCGCGCTTTCGAGGAATGACTGCTCGCCGGTAGTGAGGACGGGGTGGAAGTCCCATCCTGTCGCCAACCCGTTCCCCTGCTGCCATCGCGCCACTGATCCAGCATCGCCGTACAGCTCGCTCATCACCGTGAACGGCGTGGGCGGCATGGGGCTGGGACTCGGCGACTGCGTCGGTGTAGTTCCGCCCGAAGACACCTTCCAGGTTTCTCGAACTCGAACGTGGAAATGCGATCCGCCGCGGAGAGCGTAGACACGGACGATATTCCGACCCGGAGCCACGGACTCATAGACGCTGACCAGTCGCCGATCCCTGAGGGTTGTCCGGCTCGTGGCTCTCAATCTCAGCCCGGCGTGTCGCAGTTCTTCGGTCAGCATGGCTCCACGGTGGCGCCATGAGAGAGAGAGACGCACGGTCGCTGAGTGCGGCACCTTGATGGCACGGCGCGGGACGACGCCGACCGCTGCGCGACCGTCGAACGAGATCGTCCGGGTTCGGATCTCGTTCGTCCCCGGCGCGCTGAGAGCCCCGGAACTCATGCCCTCGGTCGTGACGACCAGTGCGCTGACGATCAGGACCAACGCTGCGACGACCCGTGGTCTGATATCGATCCACCCCCCTTATGGCTGAGCAACCCCTCGGTCACGGATATCGACGCCGGGGCACCCATCCACCATCGGGGGGCTCGCCCATTCCGAGCCAGACCCGGGTGACTTGAGATAAGGCTTCCGACCTAGGGGTCGTCCTCGCACGCAGTCCCAGGCGATCCCAACCCGTGCGTACCTCTCACCTTCATCCGCAGCCATGCATGCGCGAAGCCTTCGCACGCGCGAAGGTTCGCTTCCCGTCCCGGAGGACATTGCCCGCTGAACGCTCGCGCTGCCCTTCCACAACAATCTCACTGACTCAAGGTCGAGCAGGTTGTCGACGCGCCGGGATGCGCCATCACCCCACGCGAGAGCGGCGGGGGCCGGCAAACTTCGATCCGCCTTCCGCCTGGCGACCCGTAGCGTCGCGAACCGCGTTGGATGGCAAAGAGGCGATCCACCGCGCTTCTGCGGACTATGCACCAGTCGGCGCCAGCGTGAGTAGTCTTCGCGTGGCGACGTCGAGTCACGGTTAGGATTGCCGACATGGCCAACGCCTACGGAGACTACATCCTTCGCACGGGTAGGGAGATCGACGCTTGGGAGAACCTCTTCAACCGTTACTTCTACGAGTCTCGCTTTCGTCATCTCGAAGCACCGATCGTTGACCTCGGCCCCGGCCGCTGCGCATTCACCCGGCAAGCCTCCGACAAGATCATCTCTGTCGACAACGCACCTGCCGTTGTCGACCGCTACAAGTTGGAAGGCCTCGATATTCGGCTTGGGTCTGCCTATGATCTCCCGTTCGAGGACGCGAGCGTGTCCGGTCTCTATTCCTGTTGGTTGCTCGAGCATCTGGCCGATCCGATGGGGTGCCTGACCGAGGTGCGCCGCATACTCCGTCCAGGAGGTTACGCCTGCCTCATCGTTCCTTCGGCAGAGTCGCTCAACCGTGGCTTCTACGACGACTACACGCATCTCCGACCGTTTACGCACGCATCGATGAAGCAGCTCTCCCAGGATGCCGGGCTTTCGCGGCATCGGACCCGTTACCTGTTTTGGACCAGGGGACTGCGCCGCCTGATTCCGTCCCTCGGAGAGGACCGCCTTCTACGTGTCCTCGCCGTGATGGATGGAATCTCCCAGCGCAGCCGCAAGCTCGTGAACAGGCAGAACCTCGTCTTCGAGGCCTGGGTCTAAGTTACGTTGTTGGCTGGCGTGCTTGAGTGTTCTGGCATCGTTGCGTGAATGGTTCAACGATCCCAATCCTGGCGCCCACGATATCCGCGAATCAGACCGCCGAGCGCTTCCCTTCGTTCAACCGGCGTTCGGGTAGGACTCCGGACCTGCGATGTTCGGTGGCGGAGCATCATCTCGAGCTTCCTCAGCTCTGAGCGCACCGCTTGTAACCCCGTGCGAGGGTTCTCCCGACGAGGCGGGCGATGAGATCCGACCTGGGGGTCCATCGGCGGTCGCGCGGGCGATCTCCCTCCTGTATGTCCGTTCCTTCCTGACGAGTTCCCGTTGTCAGCGGAGCAGGGTCCCAGCCTCCGCACGAACGAGAGCCGAGATCTTGCTCGTCATCGACCTGCTCGACTCACCAACACGACCCGGTCATCGACCTGTCGGGGGACATCAGACGTCGATCCGGCCCTCTGGCTAGAATTGGCGAGCGGGTATCAGTTGGCGTGGCTCCTTGTCCGTGTTTCTGATCCTCGCCGGAGGCCGCGATCAGGCCGGTAGGAAACCCGTTTCCGCTGGTCAGAGGCCTCTTCGCGGCCGTCTGGTAACGGATTTCGCGGTTCCGGGAACGCGTCTACCCTCCTTAGTCAACCCGCCAGCAGGCCCCGACCGTCTGCGACCGATCGCGACGAGATGCAACCGATCGCGACGAGATGCAACCGATCGAGACGCCCTGCACCCCCAGGCTCACGACCTTGCCATCCTTCGAAGCGGTTCTTCTCGATCGATGATGTAAGGCGGGTCGGACCTCGCTGGTCACGGGCCATGCCCCAAACCGCCTGAGGTCCGCGCGCGCGTCTTGACCAGACGCGAGTCTTCTCAGCCGGGGGGCATCCCCCTCGCCGTTCCGGTCCTGTCAGCAACGAGCACCCCGATTCTGCTCGATCTCGTTCCTGTCCAACAGCGGTTGGTTCGAGGTAAGAGGCGAAGCCCGGAAGATGCCGGGCCAGGATCGGACAAGGAGAACCAACCCATGACTGAACCGGACAAGATCGAGGAGGCGCAGGTCCCGGGCATCCTCGGACCCCGAGACGCCAGGGTTCTGGACGCCTACATGGTGACCGGAAGCATCCCCAAGGCCGCGAAGATCGTTCG
>DATDKZ010000183.1:0-3678 GCA_036519575.1 Actinomycetota bacterium
GATTGCGCCGCGATCGTGTAGAGGTGGTTCGGGAACGACGGGCCCCACGCCGAGGAGAAGAAGTCGTCGAAGAGGACGTCTTGTTCCGCCCAATGCCAGTAGTTCGGTATCTGGCTCCGGTGGAGCTGCGAGTACGCCCACCTGCCGGTCAGCGGTTGGTCGAATCCGTCCATCTTCCCGTTGTCCCACGCCTGGATCGCGCACCGATAACAGTGAGGGATGTCGCTGGGCAGGCGTCCATCCGTCCCACGGATGAGGAGGCGCCTCGAGCCCATGTCCATCCCGACCGTGACCCCGTTCGCTCCGGGGAACGTCCCGAACAGGTTGTCGAAGGTCCTGTTCTCCTTGACGACGAACACGACGTGCTTGATCGGCGTGCGCGTGGTGAACGCGTTCGCGTTCACGAACCGTGGCGTGAGAGGTACAACGGTCGGCGTCGCTGAGATGGCGAGGTGACCGGGCTGCGAGTCCGGGGCTCGAGCCGTGCAGGCCACCATGGCGAGGGCCACCCCCATGGCGAGCCGGGCTGAGGACCGGCGCACCTCGATACTGCTTCCGCGCCTCACGACGACCATGCCTGACAGTAGACCGCAGACGGCAAGACGGCTTAGGGTGCGATCTGCACGGACTCGCTCATGAGGGGGGGACATGCCCAGCGCGTTCGAGACTCTGTCCAACGTCCCGCTCTTCGTGAACCTGTCCGCTCGACAACAGCGGCGAGTCGCACGCAACACGACCGAAAGCAGATACGAAGCTGGTGACGTCATCGTCCGCGAAGGCGGACATACCGAAACCCTCTTCGTCATATTGGAAGGGGCCGCAAAGGTCATCCGCAAAGGCCGCACCATCGCTCGGCTTGGCCCGGGCGAATTCTTCGGCGAGATCTCGCTGATCGACGGACGCCCACGGGTCGCAACCGTTGTGGCCGATTCACTTCTGCGCTGTTTGGTCCTGGAGCACGATGGTTTGCGGAAGCTCCTGCTGGATGACCCGCAGATGGCGTGGAGCCTGCTCCAGACACTCGCCAGCCGGCTGAGGAACACCGTCTAGGTCAGGGTACGTGGGTGAAGCACGCGAGCGGTACCGTGGCGAGCACGAGGTTGAGGCGATCGAAAGGACGGGACGGATGAGGAAGCTGCTGGTGAACACGTTCTTGACGCTTGACGGGGTCATGCAGGCTCCTGGCGGACCGGGAGAAGACGACAGCGGCGGCTTCGCGCTCGGTGGCTGGTCGGTGAACTATTGGGACGACTTGATGGGTGAGGCCATGGGCGAGGCGATGAGCGCTCCGTTCGATCTTCTCCTGGGGCGCAGGACCTATGACATCTTCTCCGCGTATTGGCCGCACGCCACGGACAACCCGGGCGCCAAGCCGTTGAACGATGCCACCAAGTACGTCGCGTCGCGGAGTCATCGCGAGTTGGAGTGGGGCCCCTCGGTCCTTATCGAAGGGGACGCGGCCGAAGGCATCGCCGCGCTCAAGAAGGAAGATGGACCGGAGCTGCAGGTCCACGGCAGCGCGAACCTTCTCCAGACGCTCTTGCGTCACAACCTCGTCGACGCGTTCCGCCTGTGGATCTTCCCCCTCGTCATCGGGTCGGGCAAACGCCTGTTCGCGGACGGGACGATCCCTGCAGGTCTGAAGCTCGTCGACAGCAAGGTCTCCACCACCGGCGTCGTGATCGGTACGTACGAGCCGGCAGGCGAGATCGTCGCAGGATCGTTCGCGCTGGACTGACCACACCTACTAGTCAACACATCGCCCAGGCCTGGTGTTGTTACTGCGCGGCCTGGGCGTTTTGATCATGCGCGGAACATCGGCTCGCTCAGGTGGTCATCGGTTCGCTCAAGCGTCGCTCTGGCCATGCCGAATCGCTTCACAGAGGGGATCGCCGAGGAGAGCCGATGAGGAAGCGAACCGTGCTTGGCATGGTGACAGCGGTCGCGTTGCTGGCAGGCTGTTCCTCGCCAACCGTCTCCACCCAGATGGGACTGCACGCACAGATGGAGTCGGGGACCGCTATCAACTCGAGCAACGGTCGATATCGAGCCGGCACGGCGGACATCGCGCTAACCAAGATCGTGTCCCTGCCCGACGAGCAACTGGGGTTCCGGTTCATCATCTCGGCTCCGTCGCTGCGTGGCGGATGCTGTTCGTTCTTCCCGCGAGTGGCTCTCGTCGGGCAGACCGACGTCCCATCGAGTGATGGAACCTACGAGATCGATCTCGCCGAAGATCCAACGTCCGTCGCGAGCGACGGCACGATGGACCTGCGCCTCTTCGGCGGGAGTCCTGAGCATGCGCTCGGAAGATTCCGATTGGACCTGCCTGCGCTCGGCGTGAGTCGCTAGCGCCAGACACCCGAGACTCGTGCGCTCTGGCTACTCCAAGAGCTCGAGCACGAACACGGGGATCTGCCGCTCGGTCTTCGTCTGGTACGTCGCGTAGTCGGGCCATGCCTCGACCGCCCGATCCCACCAGACGGTCTTCTCGTCGCCGGTGACCTCGCGTGCCATGTAGTCGCGCTTGGTTGCGCGGTCCTGCAGCTCCACATGTGGATTCTTCTTCAGGTTGTAGTACCAAACGGGGTGCTTGGGGGCCCCGCCGAGCGACGCGACCACCGCATAGAGGCCGTCGTGTTCCACGCGCATCAGGGGGGTCTTGCGGATCTTCCCGGTCTTCGCACCGAGCGAGGTCAGCACGATGATCGGCCGGCCCCGGAGGTCGCCACCCTCCTCGCCCTTCGTCGCCTCGAAGAGCTCGGTCTGTTTGCGAGACCACGACGACGAGCTGGGCACGTACTCACCTTCGAGCGGCACGACCCGATGTTCTCATAGCGGCGGACCGATACCGCTACCAGATGCCCGGAATGAGACGCGGCCTGTGAGCGGCATAGGCGTCGTAGTCCGCTCCGAGGGCCTTGCGGAGCGTTCGCTCTTCGTACTGGATCCTGATCAGGACCCCGATGAGAGGTACGAGGACGAGCGCGAGGACGGCTGCAGCGCTTCCCAGCGCAACCCCGAGACCGAGCAACCCCACCAACCCACCCGCATAGCTCGGATGACGCACCCATCGATACGGTCCCGCGGTCACCACTCGGTGTCCGGGTTGGATCGTGACGTCATACGTGAAGAAGCGGCCAAGGGTCACGATCGCCCACGTCCGCAAGACCACGCCCGCAGAGGCGATCCCGAGCCCCACACCGATGCTCGGCCAGCCGCCCCCGAACATCAAGAAGCGATCTCCCACAGCGCGGACCGCCAAGACGAAGCCGCCGAAGAGCGAGATGGCGACGACGAGCCGCGTCGGATCGAACGTGCGACCGACCCGTTGGCGAAGTATCGGGATCTGGGAGATGAGTTCGATCGCCACCCAGAGCCCGACGAAGCCGACGAATACATCGCGGGCGGCCGCGGTGTCGATGACGAGGGGGTTCAACCTGCTCCGCCGGCCTCGAGCTCTTGCCCCCACCGTTCGCAGTCGGATCGGAGTGTGCAGGGGAACGCCGCCACGAACCGAGTCTAGGACGAGCTAGGATCGCCCTTCGTGTTCAGCGTTGAGCAGCGGGATGCTCTCCTCGAGCGCGTTCTCGGGCTCGGGCGGGAGGATGAGCGCGTCATCGCCGGAGCCGTCGTTGGCTCACTCGCCGTTGACGGCGGCGATCGCTTCTCCGACGT
>DATDKZ010000184.1:0-5627 GCA_036519575.1 Actinomycetota bacterium
TCCGAGCTCGGCAGAAGGTCGTGCAGGATACGGCCGAGCTCGGCCGGATGGATGTCGTCGCCCTCGATGCAGATCAACAGCGTTGGCGCCGTCACCTTGCGCAGGAGCTCCCGGTCGGGAACCGGCCAGTCCTCGATGACCTCCCGGATCGCCCGGGCCAGGCCATCGGGATGCTCGTGCTCCCACATGACCTTGTCGATCTCCAGCTTCCACGGCGTCTGCACGTATTGGGCTACGCGCTCGGGGTCGGACACGATCGCCTCCAGCGCCTCCTCCGGGGTCTTGCCGTCGAGGCTCGCGGCGAGCTCCAGGAACCGGTCCTTGAACCCGAAGGGAAGGTCCAGCGCGGCCGGCAGGAGCCACACCATCCGCTCGAACCGGTCGGGATCCCGGGTCACCAAGTTGGCGATGGCGCCCGCGCCGAGCGAGGTCCCGACGGCCCGCGTCGCCTCGTAGGCCGTGGCCACGGCGTCGAGGTCGCCCGCGAGGTCCTCGAACCGGTACCCGGTCGGCGGTGCGCTCGATCTGCCGTGGCCGCGGAAGTCGAAGCGCACCTTCGTGCCCGGTACCATGGGCGTGAGCGCCGCAAGCTCCCGGCAGTTGTTGGTCAGGCCGTGTGCCACGACGGCGACCGGCTCGCCCTCACCGTCCACCTCGCAGTACAGGGTGACGTCTTCGTTGATCACCTCGGGCAAGGGAAGACCTCCGTTCGAGAGCTCGCGTACGATACGCGCGGGGGGGACGGCGTGGCCGACATCGAGGTCCGGCGTGCGAGCGGCGATGACTTCGTGCCGCGGTTCGGCGTCACCGTCCGGGACGAGGACGGGTCCACGAGCGTCCACGAGGTGACGGTGTCGCTCGACGACTTCGAACGCCTCGGCCGGAACTTCCGGGAGCTCGACGAGTTCGTCCAGGCCTGTTTCCAGTTCCTTCTGGAACGAGAGTCGAAGGAGTCGATCCTTCCCTCGTTCGACGTCTCCATGATCTCGACCTACTTCCCGGAGTTCGAGGACCGGATCTCCCGAGCCTCACCGTTCTGATCGACTTTCGATCGCGGCAAGTCCCCGCCGGGCCTGGTCCAGGTGGAATCGGTCGTGCCCGGCGACCAGTCGGAACGACAGGTCAAGGCTCTCGGGGCCGCGCTCCTCGTGCAGGCCGACCCGGGCCTTCTCCGCGGGGGTTGCCCGGGCCCAGAGCTCCAGGTTGGCTCGTCGGAGGGTTTCGAAGAGCCGTAGCAAGTCGTCGGGATCCTCCGGCTCCTGGTGCAGCCGGTCGACCCACAGGTCCTGGTCGTAGCCGATCAGAGGTGGCTCGTCGTGGGCCATGATCCACCGGTACCGTCCCGCAGAGACGATCTCCGCATCCGTGGTATGTGCCAGGCACTCGAGCACCGACCATTCGCCGGGCTCGGGCCTGACCGCTACGACATCGCCCGCCTCTTCGACGATCGATCGCCATGCGGCGGGCGTCGCGCCCTGCACCTCGGCCGGGTCGTCGTGGCCAAGGAGCGACAACAGATGGCGTTGGTACCCCGAGGGGTCGCCGATCGGGTCCGGCGTCGGGAGCGGCCTCACGGTGCCCGTCCGTCGCCCGTTGCGGCTCTGGGATCGACGATGTCGTCTTGGCTGGCCAGCTGATCCTTGATGCTCGTCGCCCACCGGTAGACGGCCGCCGTCACGAGCAGGAAGACGATGCCCGACCCGATCAGGATCAGCCGGACCCGATCGTCGTTCCACACCAGTGACAGCACCAGGGCCGGAACGATCCACCCAAGGTTGTAGGCGATGTCGAACAGGCTGAACCCACGACCGCGGAAGTCGTCAGGGAGTGCCTGCTGCATGATCGTGTCCGCCGAGATCTTGCCCAGGAAGAACCCCAGCGCGCCGACGAAGGTGATCGCCGAGTAGCCGGCGATCGTCTGCACCCCGCCGAACAGGATGACACCGATCCCGAGCGCGGTCATGGCCGACACCAGCAGCCGGTACGGCGGGACCCGGTCCTTGAGCTTCTGCGCCAGCACCATGCCGATCGCGGCGCCGATCGCCCCGCACGCCCCGGCGATGGCCACTACGGTCTTGTCCGAGTCGGAGCCAGAGAGCAGATTGCGCGCCTCGAGGGCGAAGACCAGGGCGACGAATCCGAAGAACTCCATCCGCAGCGCCTGGAAGCCGGCCAGCCCGAGGGCCGCGGCCGGCCGGCCGAACACCTCGCGGAGACCGATCGCGATGTCACGGAACACGCGGCGGACCTCCTCGGCGAACCGGGAGGTGTGGCGCTCGTACTCCAGGCGGTCGACGGAGCGCGCGACGACCGCGGCCACCAGGTACAGGACCGCTCCGAAGAGCGCGACGATCCACGAGGGCGCGAGCGCCGTTCCCACCAGGGCCACCCCACCACCGACCACCTGGAAGATGGCCCCGCCCGCTTGGGACAGACCGTTCGCCTGGAGCAGGTCCCTGCCTTGCACGACCGCCGGGATGCCAGCCGACTTGATCGCAAGCAGTATCCGGGTGCAGGCCAGCGCGACCAGGATCGCCAGGATCAGGACCGCATCGGGAAGGGCGTCGCCTCCCGCCGCGAGCGCCAGGGCGGCCAGGGCGACGGCGGCCGCTCGGAATAGGTTCGACCTGATCAACAGGAGCTTGCGGTCGTACCGGTCGATGAACGCGCCGGCGAACGGGCTGACCAACGTGTACGGCACGTAGAGCGCGAGGACCACGACGAGCAGATAGCGGGCCGACGGCGCGCTGGCCACATCGAACCCCTTCTCGCCGCCGAACGCGATGGACTTGGCCAGCGATGCCTGGACGATGCCATCGGCCGCCTGGGCCACGAACTGCGTCCCCATGAGCGCCGAGAAGCTCCTGTTGGAGAACACCGCGAAGAGCTCGGCGAAGAATCGCGAGAAGCCGGTGAACAGGCGATCGAGCCTGGGCTTGCCGGCCCGGAGGCCCACGGCCACCGCCGTGGCCAGCCCCAGCGAGACCCACCCATCCACGGTGGTAAATGGAGCCCGGCGGATCGACACCCAGGCGATGGCCGCGATCACCGTGAGCCCGATGGAGATGCCTGGGACCAGCGCGACCTTCAGCCAGACGTCGTCGAGCTCGAACCACCTCGCCGCGATCAGTCCCGGGACGACGAGCAACAGCGCCAGCGCGAAGAGCACCCACAGCGTGTGTCCGGGGTTCCCGAGGATCCCAGGATGATCCGCGTACAGTGCCGCGGTCGTTGCCTCCGCCGCGCGGGCAGCATCGAGCGTCTCCGACGACGGAGTGGCCAAGTTCGATCCGGTCACCACCGCGATGTCCTCGCCGATCCTGACCAGGTAGTCCGGCGCGGGCTCCTGGTCCAGGAGCGCGGCGTTCTCGGTGTTCCCATTGAACTGCCGGACCAGGAACACCACCGGGGACTGCGGATACGTTCGCTCCAGGGCCTGCACCTCGGCGAAGAAGCCGCGCGACATCTTGTTGTACGTCGGATCCGTCAGCTCTGTCGGTCGGTTCGACAGGAAGTCCTGCACACTGCCGAAGTAGGACATCGACCGCTTCACGGCGTCGCCCGGCAACCCGGTCCGCGAGACGTTCGTGAACGTCTTAGCCCAACCGTACGCCTGGTACGTGTCGCCGAAGTTCAGGATGAACACGATGGGACGGCCGGGCTCGCGCGCGGCGACCGCGTCCGCGGCCGAGAGCGCCGTCCGGGTGGGCTGGTCGATCCACTGGTTGCTCGGCTTGGCCCATTGCGAGGCGTCGCGGCCTCGGACCCACACGAACCCCATGCCCCCCACGAGGAGGGCGACGCCCAGGACGGCGACCAGGCTGGTGCCGCCTCGGCGGTTCAGCAACCACCGCACGGCCACCCACAGCCCCAGGCCCAGGAGGGGCATGAGCGCAGCGGTGGCGTTCATGAACCGGTAGTAGGGATACGCGCTCCCGGCCACCCATCCGAACACGCCGATCAACGGCAACAGCCACAGCGCGGAGACCGTCCCGAACGTGTCGGCCGGTCGCCGGTCCTTCCGTGCCCGGTAGATCACCCACCCGATGGCCAGCACGATGAGTGGGAACGTGATGAGGGGCTGGAGCGATCCCACCCATCCGCTCAGCCGATGGAGGAAGACCTCCATCGTGTAGGGAGGAGGCAGCGCCGCATCGGCCAGTGACCCCTTCACACCCCACGGTCCGGCCAGCCACGACCCCAGCCCCAGGATCATCCCTGAACCAACCGAGAGCAGGCCCGGGCCGTCCCGGCGGAGCGCCGAGGACAACGAGAACCGGCTGGTCACGAAGTGCAGGGCGAAGACCGCGAGGAGCGTGACGCCGAAGATCACGCAGGTCGTGGGGTGGGTGAAGGCGGCGGCCATGCCGAACAGGAACAGGGCCGACCTCGCTCCCCACGACGTCTGCCCGGGTTCGTAGAACGCGAGGATGAGGGACAGCAGATAGAGCACGGTGATGTTGTCGAGGTACCCGACGTACGGCGTGGTCATGAAGAGCGCCGCCGTGGCCAGCATCACCAGCAGGAACAAGAGCGGGTCCCGATGCCGCCGGTAGGAGAACGCCCCGAGCGCGAGACCTATGAGGATGGGGATGCCGATCATCATGAACGCGCTGAACGTGTACAGGTCGATGCCGGCCACCCGCTGGAGGATCGACCCGTAGAGCGGGACCACGACCCGGTACCCGCCGGAGAACATGCTGAACGGGCCCCATTCCCCGGCTACGAGGCCGGGTTCGTCGTGCATGATCAGGTTCGACCGCCACGTGTACCAGGCCGGGTCGCGCGTCGGGGCGCTGATGGAGGGATCGCGCAGGAACGTCCAGCCGAACGCGACCAGCAGTACCAGGATGGCCAGCACCAAGACGGCGGGGCGGCGGAGGAAGCGGCTCCCCGGCTCCGGCACCGGGACCAGGTCCTCGGCCGGAGCTTCCCTGGTCACCGCCATCCGGTCGGTCCTCCCCCTTCGTTGCTCAGCTCGCGCGGGCCTCGGGGAGGCACGGGAGCCGCGACAGCATAGACGAGGGGAACGCCGCGGAAAACACCGCGTCGTCCTCGTGGCCGGGCTCGGGAGTGTTCCGGTTCTTGAACGTCTGCTGCTGCGTCATCCGCACGATGAACTGTGCGACGTCGTCGAGGGTGAAGCCGTTGTTCGCGAGCTCCTCCGTGTTCAACCAGATCTCGGTGGCTCGAACCTTCTCGACCAGCGGCACGCCGTCGTCGTCGTCGAACGCCCTGCGGATCAGCGACTCGATCTTGTTGACGTCGATCATGAACGCGCCGCTCACGGCAGGGTCCCGCTGGGTTCCGTGGTCGGCCGTGAGGGCCATGACCCACCTTCCCTTGCCGACCACGCGGTTGAGGAACGACACCAGCTCGCGGAGCGCCTCGTCTTGATAGGTCACCGCGTCGGACATCTCCACGCCGTCGGCGCTGAACAGGTGCCCGATCGTGTCGATGGCCTTGTAGTTCAGGGACAGTAGGTCGGGGACGTCGTCCTTCCCGAACCCCTCTCGCTCGATCACCGTCTGCACCAGCCGGGTCTGGTACGGGGTCCGCGCCGGCGTGTCGAACCCGTTGTGCAGCTCGGCGAATGGATGGCCACGCCATGCTTGGTCGAGCCGTCC
>DATDKZ010000185.1:0-4665 GCA_036519575.1 Actinomycetota bacterium
GTCGTGTGGGCCTCCTTCATCCTTCCGGATGCATCCGACCTGTCGGTCATGGCTTCCCCTTCGGCGGGCCACCATGCTACGCCTCGAACCTCGAGGGCTCGACGTCTCGAGTACCCTGCCCATCGTGGTCGAGACCCGCCATCTGTTCCTCCTCCGCCACGCCAAATCGAGTTGGGACGAACCCTCGATCGACGATCACGATCGACCGCTCGCGCCGAGGGGGCGGCGGGCCGCGGCCAGGATCGCCGACTATCTGACGAAGAGAGCGATCCGACCCGACCTGATCCTCTGCTCCTCGGCGATGCGGGCTCGGCAGACACTCGAACGGATCGCTCCGAGCCTTGGCCGGGACGCTCAGATCCACATCGAGCGGTCGCTGTACGGCGCAACGGAGGATCGACTGTTGGAGCGGTTGCATGCGCTCCCCGACGAGGCCGACTCGGTGATGATGATCGGGCACAACCCCGGGGTGCAGGACCTCGCGCTACTGCTGGCGAGAGAGGGACCGCTTCGAACCCTGCTGACGAACAAGTTTCCCACCGCAAGCCTGGCCACTCTGGCCTTCGGTCGCCTGCTGTGGAAGGACCTCGAAACTGAGAGCGGGGAACTGGTCGACTTCGTGGTCCCGAGGCGGTTGGGGTAGCGGGAACCCCCGCTGACGACTACTGAGGAGCCTGCGATGCCGCCGGCGCCGGCTCGGTCGCAGCCGCCGGCTGCTTCGCGGCCGCTTGGCCAGCCTCACGCCTGGGACTGCGTTTGGGCGGCGACGGTGTGGCCTCCGCTTGGGCTCCCGTGGCGACCTTCTTCATCGCCTTGCTCTCCTTTTCGGCCTTTCTCGCCACCTTGGCCTCGGCCTTGGCGGCTTTCTTCGCAGCCTTCTTCTTCGCCTTCTTCTTCGCCATGTCGCGAGCCCCCTTTTCGCGCACCACCAGCGAGAACCCTGGCTGAACGTAGCCTAACCCCACGGGCGATCCTCGGTCGCGCCTGCAGCGCACACGTGCCGGTCGCGTCGGTATGGTGATGCGATGCCGGCTCGAAAAGAGGTCCTCGAGATCTCGGGGCGCGAGGTCGTCGTCAGCAACCCGGACAAGGTGTTCTTCCCCCGCACCGGCCACACGAAGCTCGATCTGGTCCGGTACTACCTGTCTGTCGCCGACGGCGCCGTGCGCGGGGTGGCGGGCCGGCCCATGGCCCTCAAGCGTTTCGTGAACGGGGCGGAGGGAGAATTCTTCTTCCAGAAGCGGGCTCCCACATCCAGGCCGGACTGGATCGAAGTCGTCGAGCTCGCCTTCCCTTCCGGCCGCACCGCGGAGGAGATCGTGGTCCGGGACGCCGCTCAGCTCGCGTGGGTGATCAATCTGGGGTGCATCGACCTCAACCCCCATCCGGTCCGCGCCGAGGACCTGGACCACCCCGACGAGCTCCGCGTCGATCTCGATCCCATCCCCGGTGTGTCCTGGCCGCAGATCCGAGACGTCGCTCTGCTCACGAAGGAGGTCCTGGCCGACCTGGGGATGCGAGGGTGGCCGAAGACTTCCGGGTCCCGGGGGTTCCACGTGTACTGCCGGATCGAGCCACGCTGGACGTTTCCCGAGGTACGCAGGGCAGCTCTGGCCCTGGCCCGGGAGGTCGAGCGCCGCGCGCCGGAGCTCGCATCCAGCCGCTGGTGGAAAGAGGAACGCCACGGGGTGTTCCTCGACTACAACCAGAACGCCAAAGACCGGACGGTCGCCTCGGCGTACTCGGTGCGCCCGACCCCGGATGCCCGTGTGTCAACACCGCTGTCGTGGGACGAGGTGCCTGGTTGTGAGGCGGAAGCGTTCACCGTGGACACCGTCCCCAAGAGGTTCGCCGAGCTCGGCGATCCGTTCGAGCAGATGGACGATGCCGCCGACTCGCTGGAACGGCTGCTCGAGCTGTCCGCTCAGCACGAGGGGGCCGGGTTCGGCGACGCGCCGTGGCCGCCGCACTTTGCCAAGCAGGCCGGCGAGCCACCCCGGGTCCAGCCCTCGAAGAGGCGCCAGGCGAGCGGGAAGCCCGAGCGGCAGGGCGTCGTCCCTCCACCCGCGCCGGGCAAACGGGCCGGGCCGACGGGAAGGCGGCGGACGACCATGCCGCTCATCGAGGTCGCCAGGGCGGCCACCGAGGCCGAGGCCCGGGAGGGGTTGGAACGCTGGAAGCAGCGGCATCCCGAAGCCTGGACGTACCTCGCTCCGCCGGACGTCCTGGTGGACTCGATGCGAGGCCGAAGCTCGACCTGGACCAGGATCCGGCTCAACCTGCGGAACGTGCCCGAAGGGGAACGCCCGCCCCAAGAGGCCCTCGAGGTCGACTACGACCCGTGGGAAGGCGTGGAAGGTTGGGAAGACCGGGCTCACAGGAGATCTTGAGGTTCCTCCAACTCCTCCTTCAGACAGGGGCCGCACGATGGGTGCGTTTCCGACGGCCCAGGAGGCTTCCGATGCCAGAACTGGATAATGGTGGGATGGACGACCGGCCCACCGACGAGCACCCGCCCTTGCCCGACCCTCCCGAACCCTCAGCGATGAGCGGCTGGCCGCTCCCGCCACCTCCGACCCATTCGCCGACTCAGCCGCAGCCCCCTACCTCACCTCCCCCAGCCGCGCGGCGGCCGGGCCGCATCGTAGCCGGCATCCTCGCCGCACTGCTGCTGCTGGGGGCCGGAGCCGGACTGGGGTGGGGCCTCACCAGAGACCACAGGTCTCCCGGGGCGATCGGCGGGGCCTCGAACGGTCAGGCCGCGACGAGCCTGGACGTGCAGGCCATCGCGGATCGTCTCGAGCCAGCCGTGGTGGACATCAACACCGAGATCCAGGGTTCCCTCGGCCAGACGGGGCGGGGGGCGGGGACTGGCATGCTCATCTCGTCCTCGGGCGAGGTGCTGACCAACAACCACGTCATCCAGGGCGCTAGCAGGATCGAGGTGTCCATCACCGGTCGCTCCGGCACCTACCCCGCCACGGTGGTGGGGGTTGACCCCCCCAACGACGTGGCCCTGCTGCAGGTCCAAGGCGTCTCCGGCCTCCCCACCGTCACGCTCGGCGACTCGTCGAACCTGGTCCTCGGCCAGGAGGTCGTGGCCATGGGCAACGCGTTGGGACAGGGCGGCTCGCCCAGCGTCACCGAGGGCACGGTCACAGCCCTCGATCGTTCGATCACCGTAGGCGGCGGCTTGACTGGCGCGGAGAACCTGACGGGGCTGATCCAGATGGATGCCCCCATCCAGCCCGGCGACTCAGGCGGTCCGCTGGTGAACTCCTCGGGGAGGGTGGTCGGGATGATCACCGCCGCCGCGCGGAGCGAAATCGGCCAGTCCGCCTCGAGCGTCGGCTTCGCCATCCCCTCGAACGACGCGCGGGGGATCGTGGGGCAGATCCGATCCGGGAACGAGACCTCCACCGTCATCATCGGGCCCACCGGGTTCCTCGGCGTTGGGGTGCGAGACCTGGACCCGGAGACGGCCGCCCGCCTGGGGCTGAACGTCACCTCGGGGGCGTTGGTGCTCAGCGTGCGCCCCGGGGGGCCGGCGGAATCGGTCGGTATCCCTCTGCAGTCGGTGATCACCGCCATCGACGGGCAACGCGTCTCGTCCGCCAAAGCGCTCGGGACGGCAATCCACCAACACGACCCGGGGGAGCAGATCCGAGTGACGTGGGTCGATCAGAGCGGAACGCACAGCGCGACGGTCCGCCTGATCACCAACCCCGTCGCCGTCTGATCGATTGATCCACGTTCGACGAACGACCTGATCCACGCGTCGGCGTGGGTGGGACTTGCGAAGTTGTGTTCTAATCGCGGAGCCCGTTGACCTTTCCGCATTCTGGACCCTAGGAGTGGGTGACGACGGATGCCCACCTCGCGCACCCGCCCGGCGTTTCACCGTTTCCTCATGTTGGCACTCGCCGTCGGCGGGCTCATCGGCGGAACACGGGTATTGGTCGAGGCCATGGACACCGACGACGCCCTGGGCTCGAGCGCGCTGGTCTCGAACGCCAGGGCGTCGCCATCGCACGATCCCAGCACGCCGATGCCGCAGAGGACTCCGGCACAGCGTCCCCGCTCGGTGAACGTGTATGCCGCCACCGAGCATGGGATGAGCCCGGCCGTCGCCGGCGACCCGGAGCGCGTCTACGTCCCTAACAGCGAGTCGGGTTCGGTCGACGTCATCGATCCGGCGACGTTTCGGATCGTTTCGCACTTCTCGGTGGGCAGCTACCCAGAGCACATCACGCCATCGTGGAACCTCCGCTGGCTCTACGTCGACAACACATACGGCAACGCGCTCACGGTGGTCGATCCCCGAACCGGCCACCCCACCGGTCGGATCATCCCGGTCACGGATCCCTACAACCTCTATTTCACGCCCGACGGCTCGAAAGCCATCGTGGTGGCCGAGCGGAACCGGCGCCTGGACTTCCGCGATCCGAGGAGCTGGCGGCTGATCAAGAGCGTTCCTATCCCCGCGGCAGGCCCGGATCACCTCGACTTCTCGGCGGGTGGGCGGTTCCTCCTGGTGAGTGCCGAGTTCAGCGGGGACGTGTTCCGGGTGAGCACCACGTCGATGAGGGTGACGGGTTGGCTCCACGTCGGGGGTGCTCCCATCGATGTTCGTCTGTCACCGGATGGATCGGTCTTCTACGTGGC
>DATDKZ010000186.1:0-13364 GCA_036519575.1 Actinomycetota bacterium
GAGGGAAGCGCGGGCCGCCTGCTCCAGGTGGAAGGCGATCGACCGCGGGTACCGGGTCGACATGTCTGGGTCCTCGGAGAGCTTCGTCGCTACCTGCAGGTGGAGCCGGAGCCGCTCCCGCTTCGGCAGGCTGTCGTAGGCAACGTCGCGGAGCAAGCCGTGGCGGAACCGCCAGTATCCTTCGCGGTCCTCGTCCCGAACCAGGAACTCCTCATCCTCGAGCACCTCAAGAACCTTGTCGTCGGGCTCTACCACGATCGCGAGCGACGCTCGGTCGAAGGTCCCGGGCGCGAACACGGAGGCCTTGCGGATCAGGTCGCGAGCCTCCTCGGGCAGGTGGTCGATCCGAGCGGCGATGATCGCCTGCACCGTCGGCGGCAGAAGGCCCGGCGGAAGGGGCCCGGTGTCCGAGGCCACCTCGGCATTGGCGTGCATGAGCATCCCGGTGGTCTCCACGATGAAGAAGGGGTTCCCCCCTGCATGGCGAGCGATCCGCGAGGCCGAGGCCTCGTCGAGCCCTTCGCTCGCTTCTCTCGCCAGCTCGATGGCGTCCAAGAGCGACATGGCCTCGAGATGGAGGTTCATCGAATCGCCGAGGCCTCCGCCCCAGTCCGGACGCTTGTCGAGCAGGTCGTAACGGGCCACGCACAACACGAACAGGGGGATGGTTCGTGCCCCCCGCACGAGCTGTTCCACGAGGTCGAGGAGCGGCGGCTGCGCCAGATGGGCGTCCTCGACGACCATAACGACCGGACCGCGAGCCGCCAGGCCCTGGAGGAGCGCGAGCAGTCCCGAGCGGATCTCGGCCACCCGGTACCGGCGTCGATCCCGGGACTCCTCGCCCAGCCCGAGCGCGAGCCGGAGCAGGTCGACAATCTCCTTCGTCCGCTCCGTGGGGCAACAATCACGCACGAGCTCCTCGAGGCTCTGTTCCAACTGCTCGGGCGGCGCGTCTGGGGATTCCCCGATCTCCTGCAGGAGGATCTGGGCGACCGGGCCGAACGTGACGTCCTCCTCGAATGGGCTGGCCCGCCCGGTCAGGACCCTGGTCGTGTCCGGGAGTCCCGCGAGGAACTCCTCGACCACACGGCTCTTGCCGATCCCCGGCTCGCCGAGCAGCGTGACCATGTGCCCTCGGCGAGCCTCCTGCGCGCGCTCGAACGTCTCGACGAGCAGACGAAGCTCCCGCCGACGGTCCACGAAGGGGATCGTCCGGCGAGACGAGCGGGGCGCGAGGGCCAGGACCGGCCAGCTCGGAAGCGTTTCCTCGAACCCTTTCGCTCGCACCTCCAGCCGCTCGCCGTACTGGACGTGGTCCTTCGTGAGGAGCCACGTCGTCTCCCCGGCCAGCACGGTGCCCGGCTCGGCGGCTTGCTGGAGCCGGGCCGCGGCGTTCACCACCGCTCCGTACAACAGGCCGGCCTCGGCTCCCTCGGTGCCGATGGCCACCCGTCCGGTGTTCACCCCCACCCGGCATTGAAGGGAGGCGGGCAACAGGAGGTTCTCGCCGAGCTCGGGCACCCGTTTCACGATGGCCAGGGCCGCTCGGATCGCTCGGATCGCGTCGTCGTCATGGGCGTGTGGGATGCCGAACACACCGACCACTGCGTCGCCGGCGAGGTTGTATGCGCGACCCCGGAGCGACTCCAGCCCCTCGGTGACCGCCTGGTAGAAGGACGTGATCACCTCGCGGTAGCGCTCTGCGTCGATCTGCGCCGAGAGCCGGGTCGAGCCCACCAGGTCGGCGAAGACAACCGTGACGATCTTGCGCTCCTCCAGGAGCGGGGACCCCACCGGGAACCCGCAGTTCGGACAGAACTTCGCCTCGTCGGGCAGCGGTTCACCGCAGCGTATGCACGTTGGCCGGTTCATCCGGCCAAAGCATACGAGGGGCCGATGACCGCCCTCCGACCGGCCTTACCCGTTCTCCGCATCGGCCAGGGCGAACCCCAGGATGTCCAGGATCGAGCCGGTGCGCTCGGCGGGAGGCCGAAGGACGACCTCCACCCGCTCCCCGATCTCGAGCGGCTCGTCGCCCGGGTCGAGGACGTGATGGAGCAGGACCGCGTCGGCCCCGTCGAGGCGAACGAGCCCCAACGTGACCGGCCGGTCGAGCGGATCGCCCTCGACGCCGGCGAAACCGATCGTGAACGAGACGAGCGTGCCGCCCGGGCCGAGCTCGACATCGGCGGCGAGCTCAGCGAAGCACCGTTCGCAGAACAGCCTGGCCGGAACGTACGTGTAGGCGCACTGCTCGCAGCGAGACCCGAGGACCGCGCCGCGGTCTCGGAGTGCCGTGAGGAACGCCTCGCCGGCCACGCCGGGCGTGTATCGATGCGCGACGGGGAAGTCGCCCGGCCACCGCCGGACCTGGTCCGGGCGAGCCACCTTCTCCCGCATCAGACAGGTCTCCTGGGCCGGAAGTGGTCGATGTCGAGGATTGAGCCGGTCCGCTCGCCGACCGGCTTCCACACGGCCTCGACGTCCATGCCGATGCGTACGTCGTCGGGGTCGACCTCGCCGAGCAGGTGCAGGAGTCCGCCGTCGGAGCCGTCGATGGACACCACAGCGGGGATCTCGGGCGGCTCGAGCGGCTGCATGTCCCAGGACACGTGACAGATGGAATACGTCTGCACCGCCCCTGTGTGCTCGACCTCGATCCAGCGATCGGTCTCCCGGAAGCATCGCTCGCAGAACATGCGAGGCGGAACCAGGACCCGCTCACATCTCCGACACTCGCGGCCCAGGATCTTTCCGGCACGAAGCCCGTCCAGGAATCGCCCCACAGCGACGCCGGCATCCCACGAGTACCGTGCGCCGAGCCGGTGGTCGACCGCTCCCACGGCGGTGCGGAACGCGGCGTCGGAGAGCGGGTGGCCCCCGCTCGTGTACGGCGGCGTCTGCACGACCGGCAGCCCCGCGGTCGCCTTCGGTGATCCAGGGTCGGTGCCCATCACGACGACCGTCCCGACCTGCATGAGGTCGCCCCACGCCTGGGCTACGCCGCGTTCGGGGGTCCCCGGCACCTGCCTCGCTCCCGCCTCCCCCCGCAGCTGCCAGAACAGCTCCGCGACCTTCATCAGGCCGGCAGCCGCGATGGGGTTCCCCACGCCGAGCAGTCCGCCCGATGGGCAGGATGGCAGGTCGCCATCGCGATCCAGAACGCCGTCGCGTGCCGCCTCCGGAGCCTTGCCCTTGTCGAACAGGAGCAATCCCTCGAGGTGATGCAGCTCCTTGTAGTCGAATGGGTCGTAGGGCTCGGCGACGTGGATCTGTTTGCGCGGCTCCTTCACCCCGGCCATGTCGTAGGCCATCCGCGCCGCGTTCTCGACGTACTCCGGATACACGAGATCACGGTTGGTCCAGTACGTCGAGTCGAGGTTCCAGCCGACCCCTTCGATCCACACCGGACGATCGGTGATCCGTTTGGCCGCCTCCTCAGACGCGACGACCACGGCCACGGCGCCGTCGGAGATCGGCGAGACGTCGAGCCGCTGCACCGGCCAGGCCAACACCTCGCTCGCCAGGACATCGTCGACGGTGATGTCGGCCTGTCCCAGGAGGGCGGCGGGATGCTCCGCCGCGTTCCGCTTGTTCTTCACCGCGACAGAGGCGATGTCGCGTTTGTCCAATCCGTGCACCGACATGTAGCGGTTCATCTCCAGGGCGAAGATCCACAGCAGATTCGGGCCGAGCGGCCGTTCCAGGATGTTGTCGAAGATCGTCAGGAAGGCGCCCTGGGGATGCGGCTGGGTCGAGGACATCTTCTCCTCGGCGACCAACAAGGCCACGTCGAACATGCCGCTCGCCACCGTGTACCAGCCCTGGATGGCGGTGAACACGCCGCTGCCCCCTCCCACGTAGGTGCGGATGAACGGCTTGCCGAAGCCGCCGGCGCCGTCGGAGAGGTACTCCCCCTTCATGTGCACGCCATCGAAGGCATCCGGTGCCGACGTCAGGCAGACCGCGTCGACGTCGGCCAGGCTGAGCTCACACGAATCCAGGGCCGCCCTCGCGGCCTCCCACGCCAGCTCCTTGCCGGTCTCCTGCGCTCGGCGCATGAATCGGGTCATGCCCGCGCCGACCACCGCGACTCGGGTGCCGCTCATGATCGCGCCGGATCCTGCGGGTACTCCAGCAGGCCGAGGACATTGCCGTCGGGATCCTGGAACTCGACGAACCTCGGCTCACCGCCCTCGCCTCCGCCTTCGGGGGTGAAACTGATCCCGCGGGCGGCCAGTTCGAGCCGGCTGGCGTCCAGATCGTCGACCCGAAACGCCACCGTGCCACCGGTCCGGTGCTCGCCCTGCCCGGAAGCGTGGAGCCCAATCTGCACGGGACCCGCCTCGAACTGGGCCCAGTCGTCGCCCGTTCGATACAGGAGCCGAAGACCAAGCACGTCCTGGTAGAAGGTCACCGCTCGTTCCATGTCGGAGACGAAGAAGTAGACGAGATCGGCCCCCTTCAGCCCGCTCACGTCCCCTCCCCGCTCCCCAGCACGATCACTGCGGCGGACGTCGTGGGCACCCCTCGCCAGCTCTGGGCCAGGGCGACGTACGCCTCGTCCACCTGCCGCTCGCCCGCCTCCCCCCGTAGCTGCTCTACGCACTCCAGGAGCCGGGCCAGGCCGTTCGCCTCGAACAGGTTCCCCTGGCCCAGGGAGCCGCCCGAGACGTTTACGGGGAGCTCGCCGTCCGCCTCGAGCGCACCCCCCTCCAGCATCTCGGCCAGCTCGCCCACCGTCCCCAACCCGAGGGCCTCGAGGTGCTGGAGCTCCTTGAACGCGAAGACGTCGTCGACCTCGGCGAGATCGATCTCCTCCCCCGGATCCTCCACACCCGCCATCGCGTAGGCGCGCTCCGCCGCCCTCGCGACGAAATCCGCCTCCCCCCACGTCCGGCTCTCTAGCGTGGGACTCCCCGACGACCACCCCGCGCCCAGTGCCCACACCGGAGCCTCGGTGAGGTCGCCGGCCCGCTCCTCGACGGCGAGCACGACCACGACGCAGCCGTCGGCCCTCCCCGCCACCTCGAGCTCCCGGAGCGGCCAGGACACCGGTCCGGAGGCCTCGACATCCTCGGCCCTGACGTCGGCGGGATACGCGGCCCTGGGGTTGTCGAGGGCGTTCGTCCTGTTCTTGGCGGCGACCATCGCGCAATGTTCCTCGGTGAGTCCGGTCCGCTCGAGGAAAGCGTTCATGTCGAGGCCGGCGACGGCCAGCGTGGGAACGCCGAGCGGTCGGTTGAACACCGGATCCATGGCGAACTGCTCGATCGCGCCGAGGGTGAGGACGTCGGAGACCTTGCTGTGGGCCTCAACGGCCACCACCCGAGCCGCCCCCGAGCGGATCAGCATGAGCGCGGTGGCCACCCCGAACAGCCCGTCGGCGGCCACCGTCTGCACGGGCCGCTGCACTGCCCCGAGCTGGTCGGGTACGTACTCGTCGAAGATGCTCGTGCCTTCGAGGTAGTCCTCGGAACAGCAGACGAACGAGTCGACGTCGGCTCGCGGATCGACCTGCGCGTCCGCGTAGGCTCGTTGGGCCGCCTCGAACATCAGCTCCTTGTACGACAGTCCGGCGGTGATCGGGGCGAACCCCGCATGCCCGATGCCGACGACCGCGACCCTGGGTTCCACGCTCCGGTTATACCTCGCTCGCGGCCGATGCCACGAGGCGCTCAGCCGCCCAGGATCCTACGCTTCTGGGCCTGGAACTCCTCCTCCGTGAGGACGCCCCGGGCCCGAAGGTCGGCCAGGCGTTCGAGCTCGGTGGTGGCCGATGGTGCGGAGGCCCCCGCCGAACGCCCGTGGAACATGCGCAGCTGATTGCGCTCGCCCTGTTCGTAGATGGTCTTCTGGACGTGCTCGGGCTCGCGGATGTCCTCGAACACCTGCCGGCCCCGCTCGCCTGCGGACTCGATGATGAGGTCACCCGCCCCGATCACCCGCTCGAAGACGCCCTGCTGGAATCGCACGTCGTTCACGGCCTCGAGCGGGATCTCCATCGATGACTTCGCGATCCAGCCCTGGCGGTGGATCACCCGGTCCGAGGTCACGACGAAGTGGGAGGTGAGGAAGCGAACGGTGTCGCGCACCGGCCAGACGATGAATACGACGAAGCCGGCCACGATGACCGTCCAAAACAGGACCTCGTGGCCGGCGTCCGGGAGGCGTGGGAGCGCGAGGCCCCACGCCACCGCGATCAGGACCGTGAAGAGGATCGATCGCGCCAGCGCGATCGGGTGTGGGCGCAGATCGAGGACCAACTCCTCGCCCTCGATGAGCAGCCGCCGCGGGAACGCCACGGCCGGACCGTATCCTCCCCTCCGTCGGGGGGCAACTCATCCAGACGCGCCGGTTGCTCCCCGTCGGAGCTGTTCGACGTCGCCGAAGCGCACCACCTCCAGGGCGTCGTCCGTCCGCACCACCAGCCCTCCGTCTTCGTCGAGGTCGACCGCCTCGCCCTCCGTCACGAGGCCGGCGGTGGTCGTGACGCGAACCCGCGTTCCGATCGTGGCGCAGACCTTCCGGTACGCCGACACGGTCGCACCGGGGAACGCGGGGTGGCCCGGTTCGTAACGCCCGGCGAAGGCGACGAGGAAGGAGTCGAGCACATCGGAGTGCTCGACGTCCCCGAGGGCGGCGGCGCCGGCGACGGCCGGTGCCGCCGCCACGTTCACCCCGACACCAAGGAGAACGTGCTCGATCCCGTCGCGACGCAGCGTCGACTCGGCGATGATGCCGCCCGCCTTTCCCTCCCCCACCATCAGGTCGTTCGGCCACTTGCACCGGGCCTCCACCCCCGCCGCCTCTCGGCATGCCACGGCCAGGGCCCAGCCGGCCAGGAGCGGGATCAGCCCTCCGCGTTCGGGCGCAAGGTCCGGACGCAGGATCATGGAGAACATCAGGGCCCGGCCGGGCTCGTCGACCCATCGTCGGTCCAGACGACCACGTCCCTCGGTCTGGTGCGCCGCAGCCACCAGGGTCCACTCCGGGGCCCCCTCCTCCGCGAGCGACCGGGCGGTGAGCTGGGTCGAACGGGTAACCTCGTCGAACCGGACGGGGGCGTGGACCCCGATCCGTTCGAGCGCACGGGTAAGCGCGAGTTCGGACAACGGCAAAGGTTTGACTCCCGTCCGGGTGCAGACGATTATCGCGAGCCGGAGCCGCTGGTGCCGAAGACCAGGATCCTCATCGCCAATCGCGGAGAGATCGCCGTCCGGATCATGCGGACACTCCGCGAGCTCGGGCTGCAATCGGTGGCCGTGTACTCCGACGCCGACCGCGATGCGCTCCACGTCGAGATGGCCGACCAGGCCTACCGGATCGGACCGTCGCCCTCATCGGAGTCGTATCTGTCGATCGGCGCGATCCTCGACGCGGGCAGGAGGGCGAGGGCCACCGCCATCCATCCCGGCTACGGCTTCCTCTCAGAGCACGGCGACTTCGCCCGCGCCGTCGAGGAGTCCGGGTTCACCTTCATCGGCCCATCTCCGGAGGCCATCGAGATGATGGGCGACAAGTCCGCCGCACGCCAGGCCGCCGAGCGGGTCGGGGTGCCCATCGTCCCCGGCACCCCGGAACCCGTGAGCACGAAGCGGGCGCCGGCGGAGGCGGAGCGCATCGGCTACCCCGTCATGGTGAAGGCCGCGTTCGGCGGGGGCGGGCGAGGGATGCACGTGATCCGGTCTGCCGATGAGCTCCCATCCGCACTCAAGCGGGCCGCCCGGGAGGCGCAGGCGTACTTCGGACGGTCGGAGGTCTTCCTGGAGCGCTACATCGACCGAGCCCATCACGTCGAGGCACAAATCCTTGCGGACCAACGGGGCAACGCGTTCTTCCTTGGCGAACGGGACTGCTCGGTGCAGCGTCGACACCAGAAACTGATGGAGGAAACGCCCTCGCCGGTCGTCGACGAGGATCTCCGGACTCGGATGGGGCAGGCCGCCCTGGCGCTGGCGAAGGAGGCCGGGTACACGAACGCCGGGACCGTCGAGTTCATCGTCGACGACGAGGGGAGCTTCTACTTCCTGGAGATGAACACGCGGCTTCAGGTGGAACACACGGTGACCGAGATGGCAGCCGGCCTGGACATGGTGGCTTACCAGATCGCGGTGGCCCAGGGGGAGCGGATCGACCTGTCTGGGGTGCGCTTGCGGGGACACGCCATCCAATGCCGGATCAACGCCGAGGACCCTTCCCGCAATTTCCTGCCCGGCCCGGGGCGGATCACGGCCTACCGCGAGCCGGCCGGTCCGTTCGTCCGTGTGGATTCGGGGGTTCGAGAGGGTCGCCTAGTGCCCGCGGACTACGACTCGATGTTCGCAAAGCTCGTCGTGTCCGGCGAGGACCGCGAGCAAGCCAGGCGCCGGATGCTCCGCGCGCTGGCCGAGTTCCGGGTGGAAGGCGTGCCCACCACGATCCCGCTCCACCAGTGGGTGCTGGAAACCGACGAGTTCCTCAAGGGAACGCACACGACCACGTGGCTGGAGCGTGCCCTGAAGGGGGCGGAGCTGCCGGGGGCCGCCGATGAGGCACCCGCCTCCGAACCGAGGCAGGCGGTGCCTGCCGAGATGATCGTCGAGCTCGACGGACGGCGCGTCCCCGTTCGGATCTTCGATCATCGCCGCGACTCCGCGCCCAAGACCCCCTCCCGCCACGAGGCCCACCACGGACCCGGCGTACACAGCGTCATCGAGGCGCCGATGCAGGGGACGATCCTGCGGGTGCTGGTGGAGGCGGACCAGGAGATCGAGGCCGGCGACGTCATCTGCGTCCTGGAGGCCATGAAGATGGAGAACGCCATCCCGGCGCCCCGCGACGGGGTCGTCTCGGACCTTCCCATCACGGCCGGCCAGGTGGTGCAGCCCGGGCAGACCCTGGCCGTGATCGACTAGCCGCGGCCGGGCGGGAGGCCCCATGCGTCGCGGCCGGTCACCCTGAACCCGCTGTCCTTCACCTTGTAGGTGCGGTTCACCGAGACCAGCAGGGCCGTCATGGACTCGACGATCCTGGCCATCGTCAGGTCTCCGGCGTCCACCCATCGCAGGTCGGGGATCTGTTCGATCAGGTCGCCGACGATCGCTTTCGCCTCCGGGTCCTTGCCGCACACAAACACATCGCTCTCCAGTGGGTGGCCGAGGTCCCGAAGGGCATCTCCGGCGATCGTGTGGAACGCCGCCACCATCCGAACCGCAGGATCGAGGATCGCCGCCGCCTGCTCGGCCGCCGATCCGTGCCATGGGCGGAGCACGTGCCAGGCTCGACCGCCGACCGCGGTGGCGAGCGGGCTGGTGCAGTCCACCACGACCGTGCCCGCGGCCACGTGATCCTTGATGGCTCGGTAGATCTCGGCCTGTCCAGCGAAGGGCACGGTCACGAACACCACCTCGCCCTGCTGCGCCGCCTTCTCGTTCGTCGTACCGTCGACGGAGGCGTCGGCTCCGAGGATCGACCTCGCCTCACCCGCCGAGGCGGCCCCTCTCTCCTCGGATCGCGAGCCGACGATCGCGTGGTGGCCCGCCCGGGCCAGCCGCAACGTCAGCCCGAAGCCCTCGTTCCCCGTGCCACCGATCACGGCGATGTCCATGGACGGCCGAGCTTATCCCTACTTGGGGTGGTACTCGCCGAACGCCCGCCGGAGCGCATCGGAGACCTCGCCGAGCGTCGCTCGGGCCCTGAGGGCCTCCTTCATCGGGTACAGGAGGTTGTCGGTTCCCCGAGCGGCGTCCTCCACCGCACCGAGCCACCGTTCCACCTCGGCGCCGTCCCGATCCGCTCGCAAATCCCGAACCCGGTCCACCTGCCTCTCCAATTCCCCCGGAGCGATCTGCTGGAGCTCGACCGAGGGCTCCGCGGTCTCCTGGAACCGGTTGACACCGACCAGGACCCGCTCGCCCGACTCGATCCCCTGCTGGATGCGGAAGGCTGCCTCGTGGATCTCGTCCTGGTAGAAGCCGGCCTCGATGGCCGCCACCGCGCCGCCCATCCCCTCGACCTTGTCCACGTACTCCTCGGCCCGCTCCTCGATCTCGTTCGTCAGCGCCTCCACGAAGTACGAGCCCGCCACCGGGTCGATCGTGTTCGGCACGCCGGACTCGTGCCCGAGGATCTGTTGGGTCCGCAGGGCGATCTTCACGGCGGATTCGGTGGGAAGGGCCATGGCCTCATCGAACGAGTTCGTATGCAGCGATTGTGTCCCCCCGAGCACCGCGGCGAGGGCCTCCAACGTCGTACGGACGATGTTGTTCTCCGGCTGCTGGGCCGTGAGCGTGGCTCCGCCGGTCTGCGTATGGAACCGGAGCATCGCGCTCCGCGGGTCGGCGGAATCGAACCGGTCGGGCATGATTCGGGCCCACATCCGCCGGGCCGCCCGGAACTTCGCCACCTCCTCGAAGAAGTTCATGTGGCAGGCGAAGAAGAAGGACACGCGGGGGGCGAAGTCGTCCACGGCCAGACCGGCCTGGGTGGCGGCCTCCACGTAGGCGATCGCGTTCGCCACGGTGAACGCCAGCTCCTGCACTGCCGTGGCTCCCGCTTCTCGCATGTGGTAGCCGGAGATCGAGATCGTGTTCCACTTGGGGATGCGGTCGTGGCAGTACGCGAACAGGTCGGTGATGAGTCGCATGGACGGCTTCGGTGGGTAGATGTATGTACCTCGCGCGGCGTACTCCTTCAGGATGTCGTTCTGCACCGTGCCGGAGAGCTGCCGGGAGTCGAGGCCCCGCTCCTCCGCGACCAGCTCATACATCAGCAGGAGGACGCCGGCCGTGGCATTGATCGTCATCGACGTGGACACTCCATCGAGTGGGATCCCGTCGAGCAACCGCTTCATGTCCTCCACGGAGTCGATGGCGACGCCCGTCTTGCCGACCTCCCCCTCGGCGCGCGGGTGGTCGGAGTCGTAGCCCATCTGCGTGGGGAGGTCGAAAGCCACCGAGAGCCCGGTCTGGCCATGGTCGAGGAGGTAGCGGAACCGTCGGTTGGTCTCATCGGCCGAGGCCATCCCGGCGTACTGCCGCATGGTCCACAGGCGGCCGCGGTACATCGTGGGATAGATGCCTCGGGTGAACGGCGGCTCGCCAGGCCTTCCGAGGTCGCGCGGCGGATCAAGGCCCTGGAGATCGGCGGGCCCGTAGATGGGCTTGATCTCGATCCCGGAGTCTGTGACCCGACGGTCCTCGTCCATGGTCGAAGGGTACCGCGCGGCCCTCGTCGCCCGAAGAGGACCGGGTCACTGGCGGTCAGGCCCCGCCCGCGCCGCGGCGCGGGCGGGGCCCCAACACACCTCGAGGGGCTACAGCCTGTCCGAATAGATGTTCTCGTCCAGCCCGCCCTGCGACAGGCAGGCGTCGTTCACCGCCGGCGAGGAGTACGAGGGCGCGTTGATGTCGTTCGGTGTGTACGTGCACGGCTGGAACACGTCGAACCCGTCGTGGTCGTCGTCCGCGCCGATCTCCCGCGGATCGCTTCCCGGGACGAGGTCCCGAGAGTCCGTCCATGCCACGTTCACCGCCGCCCCGACCGCCGACACGTAGAGGTAGTCCCCCCAGAAGCCGATGCGTCGGGATCCATGGGTCTCCCAGCCGAAGTTGCTTCCTTGCGACGTCACCTGGGTCTCGGTCCAGGAAGTTCCGTTCGTGGACCGGGCGATGAACGTGTTCACCACGTCGCCAGAGTTGACGCCGGCGGCCGTGTTGCCCGGTGGGACGGATGGCGCGTAGCCCGGATCTCCCCGGGAGTCATAGAAGACCACGGTGATCGTGCCCCCGCCCGAAGCGATGTCGGGGAACCATTGGTGCCCCGTGGCCACGCCATCCAGTTGGACCGGCGGATCCGGGAAGCTCACCCCGTCCGGGGAGTTGCGCACGAACACCTTCGACTGACCGCTCGCCAGCTCGCCCACATACACGACGTGGACGCCGTTCGCATCCGCGGCCACCGCCGACGAGCTGAAGAACCGGGAGTACGTGAAGCCCGAAGGACAGGCGAAGGGACCGTCCCCACAGTCGACCGCTCCGATCCCTCCACTGAACTGGTCGGAATCGAAGCGGGTGATCGACGCCACGTGGCTGGGCGGCCCGAACGAGACTCCTCCGTTTGCCGACTTCACCAGCCAGATATCGGATGTGGGCCGGGAAGACGATGGGTATGTCAGGTACGTGAGATAGATGGCTCCATCGGGCCCCACCGCAAGGTCCGTGAAGGATCCCGTCCCGTGCTCCACCGGTGTGGCCCTGATCGCCGAAGAAAACGTCAGGCCGTGGTCCGTGGACCGGCTGAACAGGATGGAGTTGCTGGCGGCCTTCCCCGTGTACTGCGACCAAGCCACGTACACGTTTCCCGAGAACGACCCGGACGTCTGGTCTGCGACGATGTTGATCTTGTCCTGGAACAGCCCGCTGCCCGAGAACTGGGCTGAAGGCGATCCCTTCTTGATCAGGACGGTACGGTCGTACGAGCTCCCATCCGAAAGGTACCTGGCCGAGTACACCGCGCCGTTGATGGGCTTCGATCGATTGAAGCAGATGAACGCGTAGAACAGGCGCCCGTCCGCGTCGAAGGCCTGGCTCGGATCGCCCGCCGCGCTGCACGAGCCGTGCGCCGGCGACGCCATGCCGCCCGTCGAGGAGTCATCCGGATAGCCTGGCACCAGGCTGTCGCTCCAGCTGCCCCCGCCATCGGTCGAGCGATAGTAGCCCGGCCAGACATCGCCGTTGACGATCTGCGCACAGTAGTCGTTCGACCCCGCCACCACGACCTGTGTGTTGTGAGGGTCGACCGCGATGGTGGGCTCGTTCTGCGAGCGTTTGCCGGTGCTGCAGGCCGCCATCGTGGCATCGGAGGTACCGTCGTAGCGGAGATAGCTGCCCGCGGTGGCATCTCGTGTTACCCGAGTAGTGGCCGGTGACGCCAACGAGTTCGGCGACAGGGCCATGACCAGCAAGATGGCTACCAGCGAGATCAAGACGCGACGCGTCATCGAAACCTCCCTTCCGTCGAGGGTCCGGGGTGAGGCCGTGCAACAATGACCCGGTCGGGCAGCATCGTGCAACTCGGGGCTGACGCGTGGACATCGTGAACCCCAAGATCGAGGAATACATGCGCGGGCTGCTCGCGCGCTACGACGAGCCCGTGCTGCTCGAGATGGAGGCCGAGGGTAAGGAGAGCGGCTTCCCCATCATCGGCCGGATCGTGGGGGTCACCGTGGAACTTCTGGCCCGAGCCGTCGGTGCCGGGCGGGTCTTCGAGCTCGGGTCGGGCTACGGCTACTCGGCGTACTGGTTCTGCCGAGCGGTAGGTCAGGATGGCGAGGTCCATTGCACGGACGGCGACCCGGCGAACGAGAAGAAGGCGCTCGAGTA
>DATDKZ010000187.1:0-3272 GCA_036519575.1 Actinomycetota bacterium
GGCGATCGCCCGGTACTCCGAGGCCATCGCGACCCAGTCGTCGGTTTCGGCCATCACCGCCGGCTTGCAGGCGATCGGGTCGCGCAGCACGGCGAAGCCGTCCGCCGTGCCGACGGCAAAGGTGTAGAAGCCATCGAGGTCCGTCAGGCACCGCTCCAGCGCGGTCTCCAGGTCGTCGCCCTCCGAGAGCCGCCAGGTGAGGAATCCGGCCGCGACCTCCGAGTCGTTGTCGGTCTGGAACTCGATTCCCTGCCCGCGCAGGAAGACGCGCAGCCGGTTGTGGTTGGAGAGGGAGCCGTTGTGGACCAGGCAGAGGTCGAGGCCCGTCGAGAACGGATGGGAGTGCTCGGTGGTGACCCGGCTCTCGGTGGCCATCCGCGTGTGTCCGAGGGCGTGGGTGGCGGATACCTGATCCAGGCCGAAGCGCACGACGAAGTCCCGCGGGTCCCCGGCCTCCTTGTAGATCTCGATGCGCTGGCCGACGCTCATCACGCGCAGCTCGGGACGCTGGGCGGCGAGCCAGCGCTGGAGCTGCTCGCCGTCGTCGCCGACCACGAACAGAGCGTGGGTGGCGCGTATTTCCGGGTCGCTGACCTCTCCGAAGCTCTCCGACAGCTCGGTGTGGAGCTCATGCCATGGGTAGTCCTCGTCGGGAGAGAAGAGCGACACCTTGCACGACCCGACGGGTGCCGGGTCGCGGTAGAAGGCAACGCCGGCGCTGTCCGGCCCACGGTCGGCGAGCTGCCCGAGCATCGCGCTCAGGTGCGCGCCGAGGTTCTCCTCAACGTCGCTCGACTTGCTGAACAGCCCGGCTATGCCGCACATCTCTGAACCTCGCTCTCAGGCGAGCTGCAGGTACCGGTCGATCTCCCACTTCGTGATCTGTTCGTGTGCCTGCTGCCACTCGCGCCGCTTGCAGCGGATGAAGTAGTCGATGTAGTCCTCGTCCCGCGCCCGGCCGAGGGCCTTGCGAAGGACCTCGTCCTCCTCCAGCGCACGCGTCGCATCGAGGAGGTTCTCCGGCAGCGTCTCGACTCCCATCTTCTTCCGGTCCTCGACGCTGGTCTCGTACATGCTGCCAGTGCTCGGGTCGCCGGGGTCGAGCCCGTTCTCGATCCCGTCGAGGCCTGCGGCGAGCACCGCGGTGGCCGCCAGGTAGGGGTTGCAGGCGCCGTCCACCGTCCGGTCCTCGATCCGGCCCTCCTCCGGGATCCGCAGCATCATCGTGCGGTTGTTCCATCCGTAGGTGACGTAGGCGGGAGCCCAGGTGGCCCCACTGGTCGGGGCGCCGATCACGAGGCGCTTGTACGAGTTCACCGCCGGGGCGGTCAGGGCGATGTAGGCCTTGGCGTGCTTCTTCAGGCCGCCGACGAAGTTGTAGCCCTTCTCGCTCAGTCCCATCCCGCGGTCGTCCTTGTCGCGGTCGGCGAGGAAGACGTTGGTGTCGCCGTCCCAGAGGCTCATGTGCATGTGGCAGCCATTGCCGGTCAGGCTGCCGAACGGCTTCGGCATGAACGTCGCGATCAGTCCGCGCTCCTGCGCCATCGCCTCCACCATGTAGCGGTAGAAGACGGCGCGATCGCTGCTCGTCAGCGGGTCGGACGGGCCGAAGTTCTGCTCGAACTGCCCATTGGCGTCCTCGTGGTCGGTGGCGTACAGCCCCCAGCCGAGCGAGTTGACGTTCTTGATCACCTCGGAGACGAAGTCGAAGCTCCGGGTCAGCGCACGGATGTCGTAACAGGGAAGCTCGAGGGTGTCGAGCTTGTCGGCGATCTCGATGCCGCCGTCCTCCGTCTGCCGCAGGAGGAAGTACTCGAGCTCGTAGCCGATCTTGAACTGGTAGCCCATCTCCTCGCAGCGCTCCATCTGGTGGCGCAGGATCGTGCGTGGGCAATACGGCCATTCCTCGCCCTCGACCGTGACGTTCGAGGCGAACCAACCCACGTTCGGCCTCCAGGGCAGCTTCGTAAACGAGCCGACGTCGGGCATGGCGATCATGTCGGGGTCGTTGGGTTGCTGGCCGATGTCACCGGCGGCAAAGCCGGCGAAGCCGGCGCCGTCTGTGAACAGCGACTCCAGCTCCTCGGCCGGTATGAGCTTGGCGCTGGGTCTCGCGTGCATGTCGACGAAGTTCGCGAACAGGAACTCGATCCCGTCGTCCTTGACTGCCTTGCGAACGTCGTCAGCCGTTGGGCGGGCACTCGCGCTCATAGCTGTATGTATGCCACACAAGCGGCGCCCCGGCAATGGATGGCACCGCCAGGATTGCCTGGGACTCTATGTGAGCCGACGACATAGCCCACGCCGACCCGCTGCCCCGCGGACTCGGCGGTCATGGAAGCGTTCATCAGATGCCCGACCCTCTTTTGCGTCTTTGGACCAATTTGTCTAGTATGCCGCAAGAAGGTTACTTTGACGGGCCAACAGCAGCAATAGCGCCATGTCATTCCTGCTCACCTGTCCGAACTGTGGCCCGCGGGAGGTCACCGACTTCGTCTTCGGCGGCGAGGTGGTCCCGCGGCCACAGAGCAAGCCGTCTCAGAGGGAGCTGAACACGTACAACTACTTCCGCCGCAACCTCGCGGGCGTCCAGCGTGAGTGGTGGTACCACCGGTCCGGGTGCCGGACCTGGTTCGTCGCGGACCGGGACACCACCACCAACGAGGTGAGCTGGGTCGGGCTGCCCGAATGAGCGACCGGCTTCCTCCCGGCCCCAACCAGCGAATCGACCGCGGCCAGCCGATCGCCTTCGAGTTCGACGGCAAGCGCGTCGAGGGGTACGAGGGCGACACGATCGGCTCGGCGCTCCATGCTTCCGGGCGCCGGACGATCTCGCGCAGCTTCAAGTACCACCGGCCCCGCGGACTGCTCTGCTGCGCGGGCCAGTGCCCGAACTGCCTGGTCGAGGTGGACGGCTGGCCGGGAGTCCGGGCATGCACCGAGCCCGTGCGTCAGGGGATGGACGTCAGGCACATGAACGCGAGCCCCTCGCTGGAGTTCGACGCGATGAGGGTCACCGACCTGGTCGGGAGCCGGCTCACGCCGCCCGGCTTCTACTACAAGACCTTCATCCGGCCCCGGCGTCTGTGGCCGCTCTACGAGAGGGTCCTGCGGCACGCCGCAGGGCTCGGCAAGCTGCCGAAGAAGCAGGCCGAGCGGGAGTGGCACACCGAGTACCGCCGCCGCCACGCCGACGTTCTGGTGATTGGAGGCGGCATCGCGGGCATGACGGCCGCGCTGCAAGCCGCCGAGCTGGGCGCCGATGTCGTTCT
>DATDKZ010000188.1:0-2447 GCA_036519575.1 Actinomycetota bacterium
GAGGTTGTTCCAGGGGTGCTGCGAGAGCCAGTCCACCGGGTTCTGGCCGAGCCCGAGCATGACCCCGTTCAACAGCCCGATGTTGGAGCCGAACCCCGCGGGACGGAAGCTGTAGATCAAGCGCCATGTGATGGACGCCCCAGCGAAGGAGATGGCCATAGGGAGGAAGATGATCGACTTCGCCACGGCCTCCCCGCGGCGCAGCCGGTCGGCGAGGGTCGCGTACGCCAAGCCGATAGCGACGGCGACCGTGGGGACGATAATCATCCACCCCAGGGTGTTGCGGATCGACCGAAGCATGCTTTCGTCGGTGAAGACGAACTTGAAGTTGTCGAGCCCCACGAAGCTCTGGGACTGCGCGTCCTTGAAGCTGACCAGGATCGTGTTGATCACCGGATAGAGGAGGAAGACGCTCAACAGCACCAGCGCGGGTCCGACGAATATCCACGGGCGGACCCCTTCGCGGTAGCGCTGGGGGAGCAGCTCGACGGCTCGGTTCATCGCCCAGTACAGGAAGAAGACGCCGCCTCCACCCACCACGACGGCCACACCGACGACGATGACCCGGTTGGCCTCGGAGTCACGCAGGAAATCGAACGTCACCCACAGGATGTAGAAGGCGACGATGGGGATCGCCACGGCTCCCACGACCCGAAGCGCGAAGACCCAGAGCGCGTTCCCGCGGGGTGGTGGGGCCGCCGCCGCGACGGCCCCACCACCCGACGGTGCTCGGTCGATCTTCGACACGACCGATCCCTACGAGCTTGGCCAGCTGCTGTCGATGTCCTGCAGGATGCCGTCGAGAGAGCTCGGCCCCTCCTTCATGTACTTGACCATCCCCGTCCAGAAGCTCCCCGATCCCACCGCAGCCGGCATCAGGTCGGAAGCGTCGAACCGAGCCGTTCCGGCCTTAAGACCCTCCTTGAGCACCTCGGCGGAATCGGCCAAGATCTGGTTGGCGTAGCAATCGCTTCCGACGTTCACGTTCGGCGAGATCCGCGACGCCGCGGTGATCCCTCCCATCGCGCACTGGAAGTCGGTGCCCATGAACCTGTCGAGGAAGTCCTTCACCTCCGGAGAGTTGCGGAACACCATCGCGAGCTCACCGGCGAACAACGGGCCGCCCTCCGTCGTTATGGACGGGAATGGGAACCAGTCGTAATCCACGCCCGCCTTGGCGTTCTTCGGGAAGAAGGCGTTGATGAAGCTGGCCTGCCGGTGCAGCCAACAGCCCGGTGGCTCGTCGAACATCGGCAGCGGCGCGTCCCCGAAGGCGAGTCCGGGCGTGTTCTCGGCGCCGCCCAAGACGTAATCGGGGTGGAACATGACGTCGCCGAAATCCTTCCCGGCGGTCACCACCGACGGGTCGTTGAACGGGATCTCGTGCGTGTACCACTGGTCGTAGGTGTCCGGGCCGGCGGTCCGGAGCAAGATGTCTTCCATCCAGTCGGTGGCCGGCCAGCCGGTCGACCCCTCGCTCTGGAACCCGACGCACCACGGGGTACCGCCGTCAGCGACGATCTGGTCCGACAGGGCCATCAGGTCGTCCCACGTCTCCGGAACTTTGTATCCGGCCTTGTCGAAGTCGTCCTTCGGGTACCAGATCATGCTCTTGAGGGCGATGTTGGTCGGGATGCCGTAGTGCTTCCCGTCGACCAGGCCAAGGTCCATGAACGGGGTGCCGAACGTCGCCTCGAGCTCGCCGATGTCGTAGCCCATGTCCTCGAGCGAGACGGCATTCGCCGACGTCACCAGCCCCGGCAACGCTCCCGGCTGGGGCAGGAGGATGACGTCCAGCGTTCCGCCCTGGCCCCTGACCTGGACGTCCTGTTCGAAATTCCCGTCGGATTCGAACTCCACGGTGTAGTCCACGCCGGTGATCTGGTCGTCGGCGATGGCCTGGAGCGCCGCCATCTCCTCCGGCTCGCCGGGGCTCAGGACGTTGATCTTGCCAGTGTTGGCTTCGGTCGCGGCTCCGGTCGCTCCGCCCTCGTCCTCGTTCGCCTTGCATGCCCCCCCGATCAGAAGAACGATCGAGAGCAGCGACAGCACCCTGAGTCGGCGCATCGAGACCCCCTCCTAGTCGTCCGGCCCCTATTCTTGCCCAAACCAGCCCGCGGCGTTCAACCCAATCCGGCCGGGACGCCTCGGTGCCGGATCACCTCCGCATACCAGGCAGCGCTGTCCTTCGGGGTCCGCGCCTGGGTCGCGAAGTCGACGTGGACGAGGCCGAAGCGCTTCGAGTAGCCCTCCGCCCACTCGAAGTTGTCGAGCAAGGACCACACGAGAAAGCCGGCCAGCGGGACGCCGGCCTCGAGCGCGGCGCGTGCGGCCGCGATGTGGTGGCGAAGGTACGCGATCCGCCTGGCGTCGTGGACCACGCCGTCCGGTGCAAGCTCGTCGTCGAAGGCCGCCCCGTTCTCGGTCACGACGATGCGAGCCGGGCC
>DATDKZ010000189.1:0-2390 GCA_036519575.1 Actinomycetota bacterium
CAGCGTCTCCCTTGCAGTGCCCTCGTCCAGGCGCTCGACGCCAAGGAAGGACAACGCGTTGGCCCAGTCGATCGTCTCGGCCACGCCCGGACGCTTCGACACATCCAGGGACCGAAGGCGAGCCACGGCCCCGGCCACCTCACGGGCCATGGCCTCGGACACGCTCGGTGCACGCGTTCGAACGATCTCGACCTCGCGTTCGAGCGAGGGGTGGTCGATCCAGTGGTACAGGCACCGGCGCTTCAGCGCGTCGTGCAGCTCGCGGGTCCGATTGGACGTGACGACAACGGCCGGGGGCTCCTCCGCCACCACCCGACCGACCTCCGGGATGGTAACGGCGAACTCGGACAGGATCTCGAGCAGGAAGGCCTCGAACTCGTCGTCGGCTCGATCGAGCTCGTCCACCAGCAGCACTGCCTTGGAGCCCGAGCGGATCGCTGCGAGCAGCGGCCGTTCGACGAGGTACTCCGGCCCGAACAGGTCCTCCACATGAGTCTCCGCCGTCCCGTCCTGCATGGCCCGAACGGCGATCAGCTGGCGCGAGTAGTTCCACTCGTAGAGCGCCTGGGACGCGTCAATGCCCTCGTAGCACTGAAGCCTGATGAGCTCGCGGGACAGGAGCGACGCCAGCGCTTTGGCCACCTCGGTCTTGCCCACGCCGGCCTCGCCTTCCAGCAGCAACGGTCTGTCGAGCGACACAGCGAGATAGATCGCCGTGGCCAGCCCGCGATCCGCGAGATAGCTCTCCCCGCGGAGTCCCGCTTGGAGCTCCTGGACCGAGTCGAACGGCAGCCCGCCCATCACGGGCCCAGGGTAACGGCTCCCGCCGCGGCCCGCGGTGAAGCCGGCAGGCGTCGGCCCTTACGGGAGGGAGCCTGTGGCGGAGGCGTCGTCCGGCCTCGGTGAGACGGCCGGCGGGAACGGCACTCGGATCCCGCGCTCGGAGAGGCGCCGCGTGATGCGCTCCCGAAGGCGGCGCTCGGCGTCCCACCGCTTCGATGGCCTGGTGTCCGCGACCACCCGCACCACCAACGCGTAGTCGGCCAGGCTCTCAACACCGAGGATGCTCGGTCCTTCCATGATCCATTCCTTCAGGACCGTGTCCTTGCGGATCTCCTCGAACAGCTCCTCGAGGACCTCGCGGACTCGATCCACGTCCTCTCCGTAGGCAACCCGGACGTCGACGATTGCGCGGGCCCACCCCTTCGACTTGTTCGACACGACCTGGATGTTGCCGTTCGGAACGACGTGCAGCGTGCCGTCGAAGGCCCGAAGAGTGGTGATCCGGAGCGTGAGGTCCTCGACCTTGCCCGAGACGGGGCCGGCCGTGGTCTGGACCTCGATCACGTCCCCCACGCCGAACTGGTTCTCCAGCAGGATGAAGAACCCCGACAGCGTGTCCTTGACGAGGCTCTGGGCCCCGAATCCGAGCGCCACGCCGGCGACCCCCGCACTGGCCAGGAACGGCGCGAGGGGGACGTCCAGGGTTCCCAGGACGAGGAGGACGGCGATCGCCCAGATGATCACCACCACCGCGGTGGACAGGGCGTGGGCCAGGGTGGTGGCCCGCTGAAGGTTCAGCTCCTGGGTCAGGCTGGGCTTGCCCTCCAGCTTGCGGCGGAACCGCCGGACCAGGAATCGGGTCACGATGGACACCACGATCGCGACCACCACGATCGCGATGACCTTGACCCCGTTGTTGTCGAACCAGCTTCCGAAGTCCAGCTTCGGTGCGGCCAGGGGCGGCATGGCCTCCATCTACGCAGACGAGCGTTCGGGCGTCAAAGCCTTCGCTCGGCTACCGGGACATGGCCTCCTCGAGGGCCCGGCGCACGAGGACCTTCGACAGCTCCTTCCGGTACTCCGCGCTTCCGAACGTGTCCGATGGCGGGCTGGTGCCCTCGTCGGCCCGCTGGGCCGCGGTCGCCGGATCGGCTCCCCCGGCCAGAGCCTGCTCCACGCCGGCGGCGCGGAGGGGCCTCTCCCCCATGTTCGTCAGCGCGATGGCGGGACCGACCCCGTCGCCGGCCAGGGCGGCTACCCCGACCATGGCCCAGTCCTGGGCCCGGCGGTGGAACTTCAGGTAGCTCCAGCCGCGCCCCGTGGTCTTCGGGACCCGGATCTCCGCCAGCACCTCGTTCGATGCAAGGTCGGGTTCGAAGAGGCCCTTGAAGAAGTCGGCGGCCGTGACGGTTCGCGACTTCCCCTTCGGCCCACGGACGACGAGGTCGGCTCCAAGGGCCAGGAGGACCGTGGGCATGTCGGAGGCGGGATCCGCGTGCGCGCACGAACCGCCGATCGTGCCGAGATGACGGACCTGCGGGTCGCCGATGAGGCTCGCGGCGTACGCCGTGATCGGCGCCAGCTCCCGGAGCGCCTCGCTGTTGGCC
>DATDKZ010000190.1:0-3489 GCA_036519575.1 Actinomycetota bacterium
CGGGAGCTCAACGGCGTACTCCCCGGCCCGGGCCCGATAGGTGACCGTCCGCTTCCCCGCGTCCACGTCGTAGATCCACACCACCTCGGGGAGCGGTTCCTGGAGCGTCGCGGTCTGGTGGGTCGACGTCAGCGCGCCGAAGAGCGGCACCGTGCACGAGGCGGCCCAGTCGCGGGAGGGCTCAATCGAGACGAAGTGGATGGCGAGCGTGTCGCCGGGCTCTGCTCCCTCGACGAAGAACGGCCCGGTTTGGGGGTTCACGAACGGGAACTCGATGACCTTGGAGACCAGATCGTCGAAGCCTCGGACCTTGCCCCCGAAGGCGTCCTCGGTCCACAGCTCGAGAAGGTCGCCAGGTTTCACTTTCCGCACCGGCGGGACGCCGCCGAAGGTCCAGGCGAACTCCGACGGGTCGGGCCGGTACGTGACGACGTCCATGCCATCCTCCGCTGCTTGGGCGGTGGTCCGCGCCGGTCAGACCGGTGCCGACACCTCCGCCACCTCTTCCTCGATGAACACCTTCGCCGTGTCCTTCAGCCGCTGGGGAGCCCTCACAGACAGATAGATCAGGTACACGATCCCGATGGCGTACCAGATCCCCACGACCGGGCCCGCCACGTTGAACGGGTACGTCAGCGGGGCGATGAAGCTCAGCACCGAGCCCCCGACCCCGATGGCCACCAGGAACGCCGGCAAGAACGCCACGATGCCCGCGATGGGGATGACCCCGTGCAGGAACCAGTTGAACTCGGTCGGCCGCTCCCGCAGGAAGTAGACGAGGCAGGAAAGGTTCACAAGCATGTAGATGGCGATCACCACCACGCCGATGATCGTTCCCAGGATCCCGAAGACCGTGAACGGGTTGTTGTACTGGGCTCCCAGCCACAGGGCGACGCCCACTCCGATCACCAGCTGAACGAACACCGAGACGTGCGGTGAGCGATATCGCGGATGGGTCCGCTGCAGGATGGCCGGGAGCAGGCGGATCCGGCCCATCGCGTACAGCGTCCGCGTTGCGGCGTTGGAGCCGGCGTTCGCGTTGGCGATGGCCGAGTTGGCGATGGCCAGGAACACCAGCACCCACCCCGCGCCCCACACCATCCGGGCCACCGCATCCCAGGGGTTGCCGCCGCCCGCCGTGGGGAACTCCGCGTATCTGGCTGGGCCGAAGAACACGGTCGAGGCATACGTGGTCAGGATGTAGAAGGCCCCGATCCCGATGCATGAGTAGACGACGGCTCGTCCGATGGTCTTCCGCGGATCCTTCGCCTCCTCGGCGAGCGGCGCCGCCGCCTCGAACCCGATGAAGGCCAGGATGGTGTAGACGGAGCCGGCGATCACCCCCGAGATTCCCGTGAACCCCTTCACGGTCGCGAACTTCGTACCGAAGACATCCAGCGTGTTCTTGTCGCCGGCTTTCACGATCAACCACACCGCAAGGACGGCAAACACGCCGATCTCGAACAGCCCGAGCAGCGTGCCGATCCGAGCGCTGATCTGGATCCCGAAGTACCCGAGAAGGAAGACCAGGACCGCGGCAGTGAGCGCCGCGACGACCCACCAGACGCCGAAGTTCCAGCCGAATTCGTCCCGCAGGGTCCCGGCCACCACCCCGGCGAATACCATGTACAGCGCCGGGGCGATCAGCGGTTCCACGAACGCGTAGCCCCAGGCCACCAGGAACCCCACCTTGGGATGGAGGCCCCGCGCGGTGTAGGGATAGAAGCCGCCCGCCGAGGGCACGTGCTTGGCCAGCTGCCCGATGGAGATGGCCACCAGGAGGCACCCCACCAGGGCGAAGATCACGGAGAGGGGCTCCGCCCCTCCGGCGAAGTTGGCCCCGATCACGATGGTGATGGCCACGGCCGCGGCCGGGGCCATGTGGGTGATCGATTGGAAGAGCACCTCGCGAAGCCCGATGGCTCCACGCGCGAGCTCGTTCCCGGGCGGAGGAGACCCCGCCAAAGTCGGACGTGACGTCGACGAGTCCATCACTACCCTCCCGTTTCCAGAGATCGCCGAATTATGCGCCTCGGGCGGCGTTCGAGGACAAGCGAGTACCCGGACCAATGTCCCGCGCAGCGATAGCCTGGAATTGCGATGGACCGGTGGGTCGTGCTGTACGACCAGGACTGTGGCTTCTGCCGGTGGGCAACGGGCAAGCTGCTCGCCTGGGACCGCCGGGGACGCCTTCGGGCGGTCGCCCTTCAGGCCCCCGAAGCGGACGAGCTGCTTCCCGGCCTAGACCGCCATCAGCAGATGGCCTCCTGGCACCTCGTGGTTCCGGATGGATGCGTTCGATCGGCCGGGCGAGCGGTGGCCCCCCTCCTCCGGCTTCTACCCGCCGGTAGGCCCCTCGCCGTCGTGGCCGAATGGTTTCCCAGGACCACCGATCGGTTGTACCACTGGATCAGCCTCCACCGAGAACCGCTGGGCTCGCTCCTCGGGCAGCAGCGCTGCGCAGTCGACCCGGCAGGGAAGCGCGGCCGAGCATCACCTAGGTGAAAGAGGACGGAGGGGGCGCGGGCGCCCCCTCCGTCCGGTCCGTCGGTCGCCGGGCGGGGGTCAGTCGTCGGCCGGGACCTTGACCACCTCGCGATCGCCCTCGGGGACGCGGATGGGCTCCATCGTCGGCTCACGTCCTTCCACGTGGATCTGAGGCAGCCACTGGAGCCAGCTCGGCAGGTACCAGTTCAGGTCGCCCAGCAAGCGCATGGCCGAGGGGACGAGGAGGGTCCGGACGATCGTGGCGTCGATGAACACGGCCACCGCCAGGCCGAACCCCATCTGCTGGAGTGGACCCAGGCGGCCCGCCGCGAACCCGGAGAACACCGCAACCATGATCAGGGCGGCCCCAGTGATGATACCGGCCGTGGTGCGAAGGCCGTAGGCCACCGATTCGGTGTTGTCGTGCGTCTTGTCGTACTCCTCACGGATCCGGCTGAGCAGGAACACGTGGTAGTCCATCGACAGACCGAACAACACGGAGAACAGGAACAGCGGAAGCCAGGCCTCGATCGCCGGCGTCTGGTGGAACTGGAAGCCCAGCGCGTTGAAGAACCCGATGCCCACGCCCTTCTGGAACACGAGTGTCAGCGCCCCGTAGGCCGCACCCACCGAGAGCAGGTTCATGATGATGGCCTTGACCGGCAGCACGATGGACCGGAACACCACCGTCAGGAGGACGAACGACAGCCCCAGCACGAACGCCAGCACGATCCATTGGTACCGGCCTACCGTGTCCAGGAAGTCCGTGAAGAACGCCGGATTGCCGCCGACCAGCACCTGGACGCCGGTCACACCCTGGAAGGCAGCGGGGACCATCTGGTCGCGGAGATCGCGGATGGCCTGGAAGGCGGCGTCGCTCGATGGGTCACCCTGCAGGTAGGCATCGACCTCGATCGCGGATCCGTCCTCGCTTGGGGTGACGTTGGTCTTCGGAGCGAACGTCGGGTCGCTCGCGATCGCCTGTTGTAGCCGCTGGATCGC
>DATDKZ010000191.1:0-12115 GCA_036519575.1 Actinomycetota bacterium
AGGCTTGCCGTGGGGGGTGAGCGCGGCCACCACCTCCTCGTACGGGGCGATGGGCCCCACCTGGGGCGGAAGGGGGGCCGGGACGCTTCGGGACCGCCACAACACGTAGGCCATGCCCAGAAGGGCCGCCAGGAACACGGCCCCGGCCACCACCATGGCCCAGGTCAACCCGCTCGAGCTCCCACCACCACTGGCAGCCGGCGGAACGATCACGGTGGTCGCCGGAGGCACGGACGTCGTTGGCGAACCGGTCGCCGAGGGGGTTGGCGAGCCCGTCGGCGTTGCCGTACTCGCGGGGGAGGCCGTGGCTCCGCCCAGCGTCACCTGGAACGTCGCGATGGCTTCGCGCCCCTCACCGGAAGCATTGGTCTGGGTGGCGGCCACCGCCTTCTCGCCCGCGGGGATCCCGCCGGGCACGGTGACGCTCTGGGCGAAGCGGCCGTCGGTCCCGACGCCGATGCCGTCGGCAACGACGATGCCGGCGAAGGAGACCCGGACCGAGGAGCACGCCGGGCTCCCGCAGAATCCTCGGCCGGCGATCTGCACCGTTGTCCCGACGCCGCCCGAGGAGGGATCGACCTCAAGGGTGGGAGCGCCCTGGGCTTCGGCGATCGTGGGGCCGAGTGACGACCCGGACGCCAGCAGCAGCATGCCCGTCGCTAACAGAGCGAGCGCCCTGCCTGCCATGCGCATGTCGGGTGCCTTCCTCCGGGTCGCTCGGCCTAGCCTATGGGAGTAGCCTTCGCGCCGTGGCACAGGCCCTGGACCCCGACCTTGCCTCGGTCGTGGCCGCGGTGCCCGCTTGGTCCGGCTTCGAGCCGGAGGTCGTCCAGCTCGGCGGGGGCATCACCAACAGGAACTTCCGGATCGACATCGCGGGCCAGTCCTTTGTGGTGCGGCTGTTTGGGAAGGACACCGAGCTCCTCGGGATCGATCGGGCGGCCGAGTACGAGGCGGCGACGGCCGCGGCCACAGCCGGTGTGGCCCCTGAGGTGGTGGAGTACATGCCCGAGCTTCGTGCCATGGTCACCAGGTTCGTGGAGGCCGATCCGCTGCCGCCCGAAGACCTCGAGCGGCGGGAAGTGCTGGAACAGGTGGTGCGATCGGTGAAGTCCATCCACCGCATGGGGCGCATCGCATCAACGTTCGACGCGTTCGGTGTCGTCCGCGACTACCGCGCCGTGGCCGAGGTGCGCGGCGCACGTGTGCCCGACGAGTACGGACCCGCGCTCGCGATCGCCGACCGGATCGAGCGGGCCCTTGGCCGGGCTCCGATCCCTTCCCGCCCGTGCCACAACGACCTGTTGAACGCCAACCTCCTGGTGAAGCAGGGACGGATCCTGATCGTGGACTACGAGTATGCGGGGATGGGCGACCTGTTCTTCGATCTGGGGAACCTTTCGATCAACAACGGGATCAGCGAGGATGCCCAGATGTTGCTCCTCGAGCTGTACTTCGATCGGGTCACCCCTGCCCTCGTGGCCCGGCTGAGACTCATGCGGATCATGTCGGACTTCCGCGAGGCCATGTGGGGCGTCGTCCAGCAGGGCCTATCCACTCTGGACTTCGATTACGTCGACTACGCAGGACGTCATTTCGCCAGGTGCCTGGAGAGCGCCGGCGATGCCCGGTTCACCGGCTGGCTCGAGGACGCGGCGACGGGCATGTGAGCGACGGGGAACTCAGCAGAGGGATCAGAGCGACGTGGACGAGGCGCAAGCGGTCATCATCGGGGGCGGCGTCGCGGGCGCCAGCATCGCCTATCACCTGACCGATCTTGGCTGGACCGACGTCGTGCTGGCGGAACGTTCCGATCTGACCTCCGGTTCGACGTTCCACTCCGCGGGTCTGGTCGGCCAGCTCCGATCGAGCGTCTCGCTGACCCGGATGATGATGTACTCGGTCGAGCTCTACCGCCGACTGCAGACGGAGACAGGCGTCGACCCCGGGTGGCACGAAGTGGGATCGCTCCGCCTGGCCTCCTCGGGTGAGCGGCTCGAGGAGCTTCAGCGCCTGGCGGGGTGGGGGCGGACGTTCGGCCTCCCATTGGAGATCGTCTCGACGGAGGAGGCACTGGACCGCTTCCCCCTCTTCGATCCGCGTGGCGTGCAGTGCGCCGCCTACCTCCCCACGGACGGTTACGTGGACCCGAGCGGCCTGACCATGGCCCTGGCCGAGGGAGCCAGGCGGCGAGGGTGCCGGATCCTCACCGGTGCCCGGGTGAACGGTCTGGACGTCCGCGAAGGCCGGGTGCGCGGCGTGACGTTCGAGGGGCGGGACCCCATCCGCACGAACGTCGTCCTGAACGCCGGAGGGATCTTCGCCAACCAGCTCGGGCGGATGGCCGGCGTGGAGGTGCCGGTGGTTCCGTTCGCGCACCAGTACCTGCTGACGGAGCCGATCGACGGAATCGACGCTGGCCTCCCCACGCTGCGCGACCCCGATCGCCTCGTGTACTTCCGGGCGGAGGCCGGCGGAGGCCTGGTGGCCGGTGGCTACGAGCGCAGCCCGGCTCCGTGGGCCTGGGACGGGACGGGTCCACCGGCCGGCTTCAACAACGAGCTCCTGCCTGCAGACTGGCCGCGGTTCGAGCCGCTCGCCGAGGGATGCTTCGGGGTGATCCCCGTCATGGAGTCCGCCGGCGTCGTGAGGATGATCAACGGCCCGGAGGCCTTCACCCCGGACGGCGAGTTCATCCTCGGGGAGTCGGACGTCCGCGGCTTCTTCGTCGCCGCCGGGTTCTGCGCGCACGGCATCGCGGGAGCCGGCGGCGTGGGAAAGGTGATGGCCGAGTGGATCGCCGAGGGCCGTCCCGAGCTCGACGTGTGGAAGATGGACCTTCGCCGGTTCGGGCGGCACTACCGCAGCCGGACCCATGCCAAGGACCGGGCGTCCGAGGTGTACGCCACGTACTACGACATCCACTACCCGGGTGAGGAGCGACGGGCGGGGCGACCGCTGAAGATGGCGCCGACTTACGTCCGCCTGGCCGGCCTCGGCGCCGAGTTCGGCGAGAAGTCGGGGTGGGAGCGCCCGAACTGGTTCCGGACCAACGAGAACGAGCGGTTCGAGGAGCTTCGGCCTCGGGGATGGGCCGGCCGGCACTGGTCGACCGCCATCCCCGCCGAGCACCTGGCCACCAGGGAGCGGGCCGGCCTGTTCGACGAGACGAGCTTCGCCAAGATCGAGGTCACCGGCCCGGACGCGTGCCGGTTCCTTCAGCGGATCTGCGCGAACGACGTGGACGTCTCGCCGGGCCGGGTCGTGTACACGCAGCTGTTGAACGATCGCGGCGGGATCGAGAGCGACCTCACGGCGACCCGCCTGGACACCCTTCGCTACCTGCTGATCACCGGTACGGCCTTCGGCCCACACGATCTCGCGTGGATCCGGGGAGGGGCCGGGCCGGAGGATGACGTGGAGGTCCGGGACGTCACGTCGAGCCTCGCGTGCCTGGCCCTGTGGGGACCGAGGGCACGAGACATCCTCTCCTCCGTAACGCCGGCCGATCTGTCCAACCTGGGGTTCCCGTACATGACTCAGCGGGAGATCGTCGTGGGCGATGTCCCGTGCCTTGCGCTTCGCGTGACCTATGTCGGGGAGCTGGGGTGGGAGCTGTACCCGCCGACCGAGTTCGCCCTCAGGCTGTGGGACGTGGTGCTCGAGGCGGGGCGACCGTTCGGACTGGTCGCGGCAGGGTACCGGGCCATCGACTCCCTCCGGCTTGAGAAGGGCTACCGCGCGTGGGGCGCCGACATCACACCGGAGGAGACCCCCCTGGAGGCGGGCTTGAAGTTCGCCGTGAAGCTGGACAAGGGCGAGTTCACCGGCCGGGATGCGTTGCGGCTGATCGAGGTGCAGGGCCCCAGCAAACGACTGTCATGCCTGGTCCTGGCCGATCCCCGGTCCGTTGCCCTGGGCAACGAGCCCGTATTCGCCGACGGGAAGGTGGTCGGCCGCGTAACGTCCGGCGGCGTCGGCTACACCGTCGGCAAGAGCATCGCCTTCGCCTACCTTCCTGCGGACCTGGCATCCACCGACACGTCACTCACGGTCGAGGTGTTCGGAGCGCACGTCGACGCCGAGGTCGCGCCTGAACCCCTCTACGACCCCACCGGCGAGCGAATCCGGTTCTGATGAAGTGGACCCCCTGCCGGACAGCTAATCAGGCGTGTGCCGAGCCCGGTGGCGCCGGGTGGTCGTGCAGATAGTTCTGGCCGTTCCAGTAGGCCCGGACCCGCTTCGTGGGCCACCCCTTGACGTCGAGGTGGAGCTCATCCGGTAGATCGGCTCCTCCGGCATCGATCAGAAGCTCGAACCCTCCGCCCGACAGGTGACGGAACTCGTGGTCCGCCCCTGGGGACTGCGTGGAGGCCTCGACGTATGTGACGTTCCGAGATGACGCCAACCGGTCGATCCAGATGAACAGGTATCCGCCACGGTCCCTGACGAACTCGACGACCTCGGGATTGGCGAGAACCTTCACCCCTGTAGGGTGCTGCCGGCAACAGTTACCGTCAACCCCTCGCCGTATCCCGAATCCATCGAGGAAAGTCCTCGGAATCGAACGCGGCGGCTGCCCTGTCCCACCTCTCGACCGCCCATCCCCAGAAGTCGTAGTCGATGGGAGAGATCCTCGCCTGGATGGCAGCCCACAGGGTCCACCCCACGTCCGCCATCACGGCTTGTAGGTTCATCCTTCCGAGCAGGTCGGCCCGCACCTCGCCGAAATAGGCGTTGCACAGCTCGGCACGGAGCTCCTGATCGAAGCCGCACTCCTGTGCGGTGTCACCGAGCTCGAAACACGGGTCGTTGTTCCCGCTGTACTCGAAATCGAGGATCCACAGCTGCGTTCCATCGTCGATGTAGTTCTCGGCCAAAAGGTCGTTGTGACAGGGTCTCGTTTGCCCCGGGCGTTCGCCAAACGCTCGCTCGACGTCCGCGACCTGTCCCATCCGGTCACCGAAGCCGTCGGGGATCGTCACGGAGTGCTCGTCGCACACTCCCAGGTAGAACTCGACCAGCCGGAACATGTCGAAGTCGTGGAGGAACCGTGGGCCAGAATGAAGGCGCTTGAGAGAATCGCCCATCCGTCGGGCCATCGCTGGCGAGCGGAGACGTTCCCCCGACATCGTCTCGCCCTCGATGAACTCCACCACCATCACGTTGAGCTCAGGGAGATACTCGAGGACCCTGGGCGCCACTCCGGTCGTGGCTGCGGCCTCGGCATTGTGCCGTTCGTTCTCCCGATCGACCGCGAGCAACTCGGTGGAGCGTCCCGGGATGCGCACCACGTAGCGCGCACCATCGGCCTCGACCAGATAGTTCGAGTTGGTCAAGCCTCCGGAGAGAGGGGAAACGGTGACGTCGTTGCCCTGCCACAGTCCGATCCGTTCGACGACCTCCCCGACGAATCGCTCGTCGTTCACGCCGTCACTCGGGTGCGCTCAGGGTCGTACAGGACGTCGTTCGAGACTTCGGCGGGGACGAGCCGCCCGAAGACCTCGACCTGGAGGCGGGTGCCGGGACCCATCTCCGGCGGAAGGTAGGCGAACGCCACGTTGCGGCGGACCGTGTACCCATACGAACAACTCCGGAGCCGGGCCACCACCCGTCCCTCGGCGTGCACCGCCTCGCCTCCGTAGATCGTCACGTACTCCGCGTCGCCCACGACCACGGTGCGGATCCGTGGCCGAGAGCCATCGTCGCGAGCAAGCGCCAACGCGTCCCGTCCCACGAAGTCACCCTTCTCCAGGTCGACGCAGAAGCCCAGCCCTGCGTCGTAAGGAGTATCGCTCGGCGTGATATCGATCCCGAAGTAGCGGTAGCCCTTCTCGATGCGCAGCGAGTCCAGGACCCGGTATCCGCCCGGAGCGAGGCCGTGGGGCCGCCCCGCGGTCATGAGCCGATCCCACACCTGAACGGCCCACGTCGGATCGATGTAGAGCTCCCATCCCAACTCGCCCACGTACGTGATCCGTTGGGCGAAGACCGGGACCCCGGCGATCCGGATGGTCCGGGCCGTCAGGAAGGGGAAGGACTCGTTCGAGACATCGTCGGTGGAGACCGCCTCGAGCACGTCGCGGGCTCGAGGACCCCACACGCCGATCACGGAGAGCTCCTCGGTCGCATCTCGGAGCTCGACCGGTCCATCCTCCTCCTCGACGTTGGATCTGAGCCATCCCAGATCGCCGTCGACGTAGCCTGCCCCGGTGACGACCCGGAACCGGCTCGGTTCCAGGCGCGTCACCGTCACGTCGGCCACGATGCCACCCCGCCGGTTCAGGAACTGCGTGTACACGACGCTTCCCGCCGGCTTATCGATGCGGTTGTCGGCCACTCGCTCCATGAGTGAGACCGCACCGGTCCCCGATACCTCGATCTTGCCGAAGGATGACATGTCGATGATCCCCACGCGTTCCCGAAACGCTGCATGCTCTGCGCGCACTCGCTCGAACCACGGCGGCTTCGACCATCCGAACTCATGCTGATCGGCCCCGGACATCCTCCACGTCTTGCCCGGTTCGAAGTAATCGCTCCGCTCCCATCCATTCTTCACCCCAAAGACGCACCCGAGGTCCTGAAGCCGTGTGTGCAGAGCCGAGAGGCGGCGAGGCCGCCCCCACTCGTCCTGATCGAAGGGGTAGCGGAGGAAGTAGTAGTACTTGTAGGCCTCGCGGGCACACTCGGCCGCGTACGCAGGGTCCCGGTGGTTCCGGCCGAACCGCCAGGCTCGATAAGGGGTCAGGTCCACATCGGTATCGCCCTCGATCATCCACTCAGCGATCGCCCTCCCGATCCCTCCGGCACCGCCGAAACCGTTCAGGGACAACCCTGCGGCCATCCAGAAGCCATGGATCCCCGGCATGGGACCAAGCAGTGGGTTCGCGTCCGGGGTCATGGCATCGGGGTGGCATATGAGCTTCACCACCTCGGCTCCATCCAAGAACGGGAACCGGCGGATGGCACCCCGCATGAGCTGCTCGAACCGTTCGTAGTCCGGAGGCAGGGACCGGGCCGAGTGATCCCAGGGAACGCCGTCGACCCATCGGGCTGCCGGGTCGGGCTCGTACCCTCCGAACACCACTCCTCCGTGCTCGGACTTGCCGTACACGAGGTTGTCCGGGTCGCGGAAGCACGGCATGTCGCGAGGGAGCTCGGAGCCGGGCACGGCCTTCAACGCGACGTGCTGGTGGTCAATTGGAGTCGACGGCACGAAGGCGCCGACCAGCTCCGCCACGCGCGGGGCCCAGATCCCGGCCGCGTTCACCACGACCTCCGCCTCGATCGGCCCGACGTCGGTGAGGACGCGGGAGACGGCGTGGTTCGGGGAGAGCTCGATCCCGGTGACCCGGACTCCCGTGCGGATCGTTGCCCCCTGCGCCCTCGCCGCCCTGGCCACGGCGTGGGTGGCGGTGTGGGGGTCCAGGAAACCGTCTCCCGGCACGTAGACCGCTCCGTAGAGCGACTCGGGGCTGGCCGCCGGCATCAGGGCACCGGCCTCCTTCGCGGAGAGCAGCTCGACCTCGAGGCCGATCCCCTTGGCGCGAGAGACGCCGCGCTGGAGTTCGGCGAATTGCTCTGGGCTGGAGGCCAGTCGCAAGCTCCCAACCGCCTCGAACGCCCCGAGCTCCTTGTAGAGCTCGATCGAGTAGCGGCGGAACCGCATCATCGTCGGTGAGGGATTGAAGATCGTCACCAATCCCACGGCGTGACTGGTCGACCCGCTCGTGAGCTCGCCCTTCTCGAGCACGAGGACGTCGGTGAGGCCCGCCTTCACTAGGTGCAGGGCGACGCTGCATCCGGTGATCCCTCCCCCGATCACCACGACTCTGGCCCGATCCACCATTCCCCCCGACGCGGTGGTGGGGCGGGAACCAACCCCGCCCCACCGATCTTCGACCCGTTCCTTACTCGGGTGGGATCTCCGCGAACGCGTATTCCACCTTGATCCCCTTCGAGGCCTTCACTTGCTTCATGATGAAGTACACGATCAGCCCGAACGCCGCCGTCCCGATCACGATCAGGTACGGGAACGCGCTGGTGGTGTAAGCAAGCCCGAGGCCCGGCACGAACAGGAACGCCCCGACCATGAACGCCCCGAACAGGAACCCGAGCGTCCCGAAGATCGCGACCATCGGCGTGGTGCCGAACCGGTACTTCGCACCCGGCGAGGCCTCGTACAGTTTCTTCGCTCGGTACGGCAGTAGAGCCGCCGCGAGCGCCGAGAGCGTCATCACCGCCCCGTTCGCGAACGTGATCCCTAGAGCCCACTTCGTGCTCCAGTCCGCGATCTTGTTGAATCCGAAGATCACCGGGATGGCCGCGACGAAGTACGCCAGATGAGCATTGACCGGTGTCTTCCACCTCGGGTGGACACGGCTGAACCAGTCGGGCAGCAAGCCGTCCAGCCCCTGGGCCACCATGATCCGGGTGCATCCGATGTAGCAGTTACAGACGATCTGGAAGGAGTTCAAGATGAACCCCACCCCGATGATCGCGACGATGATCGGGCTCGCTGTCAGCCCCATCGCGATCAGGTTCGGGAACATGTATCCCCCCCCGATCAGCGCCTTGCCGTTCAAGTACCAGTATCCCGACGATGCCACGCGGATGCCGTCACCACCGATCCCGTGGTTCATCGCCACCGCGAGCAGGAGCAGTAGCCCAGCGGTCGCGGCGAGGGAGCCCACGATGATGAACAGCTGGTTGCGGAACACGTGAGCGTTCTTGATCTCGCCCCCCTGCTCGACCGAGTACGTGGCCCACTGCAGGCTCGTCCACGCGATCGGGGCGACCATGAGCGTGCCGAACAGGTAGAACGGCGGGTTGAAGTCGACGCCTCCGGCGGCAGCCGCCGCCTTCGCCTGACCGAAGAAGTTCTTCACGCCGTCGACGGCGCCCGCGAAGGAGTTGATCTTCGCGTGGAACGCCGAAGGGTTCGTCGTGAGGAACAGGAGCAGCACGATCCCGAATGACAACAGGATCGCGTACCACATCAGGTACTGGAATCGGACGTAGTTGCGGAACCCGCTCACGAGCAGCACGAGCGCGATCGCCGCGTTCGCGAGGCTGATGATGATGATGCCGTTCGAGGTGGCCGCCCACGTGCCGATCGTCGTGAACGCGTGGATGTCCGTCGTCACGCCGAGCCCGAGGAAGGTCGGCGCGATACCGAGCGCCGCGAGCAACCACCCCGATAGGGCCACCCACTGGAGGATCCATACGACGAAGAACGCGAAGACGACGGTGAACCCGAAACCGCCCCCGAACACGCGGCTCTGGAACACGTAGTCGCCACCGGACCGAGGTAAGGCCGTGGCCAACCACGTGTAGGCGAGCGCGATCGGAAGCTCGAACAGGAACGCGAACAGGATCCCCAGGACGAGGTTGGACCCCTGGAAAGCCGTCGGGGCCCATAGGTACGTCCAGGGGAAGATCACCCCCATCGTCAAGATGTTGTAGATGAACGCCGAGTACGGCGACATGACCCGGACGAGTCCGGAGGCTCGTCTGGTGAAGACCTGAGGAACTGCGACCTCGGCCATCCCCCCTCCTTGCAAATCCCCTCGCCTTCGGGGCGGGCTACCCGGAGGTGAACTGATGCCCGATGACGTCTCCATCCTTGATCGCAACGATCAGCCCTCGCAACACCCCCTCCCCGTACTCGCTCCCCGGATTGAGCGCGAGCGTTCGACCGTATTTCGTTAACCCTTTCGATTCGTGGATGTGGCCGTGCAGGCCGACCGTCGGTTGGTAGGACGAGAGCGCGTCGGCCACGCTCTGGCTCCCCGCTCCGTAGTAGATCGCCTGCCCATTCTTCGTGAGCGGAGCCGGCGGCCAGACGGAAGCGTCGAGCTTCATGCACGTGTCCAGCCCCGAGTCGAGCGGAGGGCAGTGGAAGTTGAAAACGCACCTCGATGGGTCGGCCACGTCGGCCATGAGCTTCTCGACGAGCTCGCCGATCTGCTCGTCCGTCCGCTCGCGCGGCGTGTCCCAGGGCGTGGGCGTCGAGTAGCCGATCGTGGCCATCGAGTGGGCGTCGTCCAGGGGCACGATCCGGTTCTCGCAGTTCACCACCCGGTCGAGCGCGACCTCGTCCATGGCCGACAGGACCTCCTCCGTGTCGTCGTTGCCCCCGCACAGGTAGACGCGAACGTGGGTCCCGCCGAGGCGGTCCTCCGCGAGCTCGACCCACTCCGCCAGCCGGGCCTTGGCCAGCTCGTCGAACTTCCGGTCGATCCGGTCCTGATGACCTTCGTACCAACCGTACTCGTCTCGGTCGCACTCGAACCAGTAGAAGCCAAGTGTGTCCAGGCTCTTCTTGAACTCCGCGAGCTCCTCCGGGCTGGCGAGAACGTGCTTCTGCCCGTGGAGCCCGGCTCGCCAGACGCCCCCAGCGTCGCGAACGATGGGGACGAGCAGCTTGCCCATGAGATCGCCACCGAAGACGAGGGCGTCGACCTCGTAGAACTTCGCGGCATTCAGGAACTTTCGGTAGGTGGGCTCGGACCCGTGGATGTCGCACGCGTAGAACAGGCGCGTGGGTTCGCCCTCGGCTTTCCGTTTCTTGGTGAACAGTCCCATCCCTACAGCCCCTGCATCTCCGGGGCGAGCTCACCGACGTCCCGGAACCATTTCTTTCGGTCGCCCACCTTGGCTCGGAGCTTCCAGCCCAGGCTCTTGGGCCTCGCCTCGATGCGGGCCAGGGCCAGATCGACCTGTTCGGCCACTCCGCGCTTCTCCTCGTCGGACAGCTGTGGATATGCGGCTGCGATCTGCTTCACCTTGGTCAGGTTCATCGTGAGCGTCCGCCACCAGCCCCAGTCTCCCGCGCACACGCCGGCCACAAGTCCGACGTTGATCGTGTCGCCGTCCCGATCGCCGAGCGGATGCTCGAGAAGCAGCATGATCGTGTCGATGACGTCCTTCTCGTTGATCTGGACGATCTGCATCTTCTGCATCAGCATCTCGGCCAGTGGGATCGTGTCCTCTTCCTGTTCCAGCCGGCCGTTCCAGCGCACGGTGTGGCAGAACTCCAGCTTGTCCAGGAAGACATCCAGATGCAGCGTCGTGGCCGGATGGTTGAGGACCATCCGCGAACCCTCAGACTCGACGTACGTCATCTCGTCCTCCACGTAGCCCTCGCGCGCGAGCAGCGCGCGAAGCTGCCTGGCCTGCTTGCCGTAGGCGGCGAAGTCGATGTCCGTGTACAGCCGCTTCAGGGCTTCCTGGAGCCTGGCGTGCCGGGGACACCGTCGTTTGAACGCCAGGGCTCCGAGCAGCCGAAGGGTGACGCCATCTGCTCGAGCAGCACGGAGCAGGCGCTCGGCCTCGGCCTCAAAGGCCTCCTTGTCCATCCCGTCCGTGTGCGGGCCTCCTCCGATGGCTGCAACCGGACCGGCGCGAGTGTGTTCCGTTTGTGTTTGGGACGCAAGCGGCGGCGCGGGAGGACCTCCCCCGCCGCCGCCATCCGGAACCGGACCGGCTCAGTTCAGGTTGAACGTGAAGTCGCACCTCCCGACGTCGTCGGTTCCCACGAAGCAGTGGAGATCTAAGCTGCCCGAGGCGCCGGAGTAGGTCCCCGTTCCGCCGGTCACCACACCCACGCTGTCCTTAGTGTCGTAGAACGGCGTCTCGACGGTGATCTGGCCACCCGCCAGGAACGTGGTCCAGACACACTCCCAGGATCCCTTCTTCGGAGCGATCCGAACGCACCAGCCCTGGTCACTGCCCACCACCGAGGTATCGGTCGCGTCGTAGACCTTGTTGCTGAACGTCAGCTGGTCTCCCCGGCTATCGCCCGGCTTCCCGATATCGATCGCGGTGTCGGTGACCGCATGCTCGACCACCTTCAGAGTCGTGGCGGCCGACGCCGACGTCCCGACGAGCGACGCCACGGTCGTGCCCCCAGCGACGAGCACTCCCGCCACGATGAGCGCGAGCTTCTTCCGCATGGCGCCTCCCTTCTTCGGACCAGCAAGTCTCTTCCCCTGCAACGGTGTCCCGCAAGTTACGAAACAGTGTCAGGGCGGAAAGGGCAAAGGCAAGAGAAGCTCGACGTTGCGGTCGGTGGGTTCCCCAGACACGTCCGAATCGGAGCCGCGGTATGGGT
>DATDKZ010000192.1:0-4850 GCA_036519575.1 Actinomycetota bacterium
TCCTTGACCAGGAATCCCGAGTACACGATGGGGGTCATCCAGAACCACACGAGAAGTGCGATGTTCAGCAGGTGCTGGATGTCCCGGTACCGGACGTTCAGCGCGGCCAGCCAGAACGTGAGCGCCAGCGTGAACACCAGCAGCGTGGCGAACGCCAACGGATAGATCGCCAGCTCGGGCAGGTGGAACCCGTACCCCGACACCACGATGAACAGCAGGAACACCGCCGACTGGAGGACGAAGTCCACGAGGGCCACCCCGACGGCCGAGAGCGGCAGCACCTCACGAGGGAACGAGACCTTCTTCACCAGGTTGGCGTTGTCGATCACCGAGCGCGCGCCCCCGGTGAGGGAGACCGAGAACATGTTCCAGGCCAGGAGCCCGGCCAGGAGGTAGACGGGGAAGTGCGGGAACGAGTTGCCCGTGACCTTGACCACGAACGTGAAGACGGCGAGGAACACGATCGGGTTGAGTAACGACCACACCGCCCCGAACACCGAGGCCGCGTACTTGACCTTCAGCTCCTTGCGCACAAGGTTCAGGAGGACCTCTCGCCGGTCGTAAACCTCCCGGACGCGCTGGACCACCCGGAGCTTGGCAGGCTCAGAGGTGCGGACGATGGTCTGGGCGCTTTCGCTCACCGTCCGCGATCCTCCGGTGTGAGCTCCTCGAGGGCGCGCGCGTACGAGAGGCCGTATCCCCGCGCGAGGTGCTCATTCGTGACGCTGAGGTCGACGAGGGATCCGGCCCACCTGGCCAGGGCCAGGTGGGCCGGATCGCGCATCAGCCCCAGCGTTGCCTCGATCGCGTCCGCATACCCTCGAGCGGTCGTTTCCTCACGGCCCTGAGCCTCCACGTGGGCTCGGGCCCGAGCCCCCATCCTGGACGCGAACGCCGGGTCGGCGGTCAGGCCCTCGATTGCCGTCGCCAGCTCACGGGGGTCGGGTCGTCCCGGGGAGACCCGCACCACCAGATCGTCCGGGACGTCCAGGTACGTGCCGGTCGCCGAGACGATAGCCGGCGTGCCGAACTGCATGGCCCGAGCCAGGGATCCGCTGACCTCGCCCCGATGAGGATGCCGGAGGTCGATGGCGACGTCCGCCGCGCCCATCCACGCCAGGAAGTCGGAGTCCGGGAGGTCCGGGAGGAGCATGAGCCGCCCACCGAGCCCGCTCCCCCGGGCCACGGCATCGACGTCATAGCCATCGATCCTCCGGCCCACCAGGACCAGGTGCACCGGCTCGGGGAGCCGGCCGACCGCCTCACACACCACATCGATCAGCTTCGCCGCGTTCAGGTCGCCGAATACTCCGACCAGGGTCCGCATCCCCCCGGCCTCGAGGGGCCGGCGGAGGGACGACCGACGCGAGAGCGCGCGCCGAACGTCCCCCTCGCTCTCCACGACGGGATGCGGCACCACGAAAACCGGAGTCTTCGAGCCCATCTCCTGCAGGTACCGCCGTCCGAACTCCGAGTGCACCACGATCCCACGAGCTCGCCTGGCAACGTGCGCCGCCCATGGGATGCGGAGCGGCTCGCTCCTCACCGCGTCGGCCGAACGCACCCGCTCGCTGTTCCTCATGGCTTCGCGGGCCGATTGACGGCCAACCCAATCGCCCTCCGTGACCATCCCCTTCACGAAGTCGTCGAGGGCGAGGTCGTGGATCACGACGAGGCCGGGGACCCGGATGGCGTCACGGTAGATGTCGCGGTGGAACTCGACGTTGTTGCCGAGGTGGTAGACGCACAGCGCGTACCACGGAAGCGCTCCCTCGTACCTGCGCGCCGCAGGCCACAGGACCTCGATCTCGAGGCCCAGGGGGAACCCGATACGGTTGAGGCCGTCGAGGACCGAGCGGGAGTAGGTGGCGATGCCGGTTCGGGCGGGCGGCATCGGCGACAGCCAGGCGATCCGGTGGCGAAGCCGCTCCCCCCACAGGCGGCGGGCGATGATCTCCCTGACGCCGGCCACGTCAGTCGAGCAGCCGGGCCACGACCTCGGGCCAAGCCGGGACGGTGTCTCGCAGCTGCTCCCGTCCGGCCGCGCCCATCCGTGTGGCCAGGGCTCGGTCCTCGTGAAGGCGGTCGAAGGCTTCGGCGATCGCTCGGGGCTGGGGCGGTGCGACCAGACCGGTCTGCCCGTCGGTGACGAACTCGAGCGGTCCGCCGCTGTCGGTGAGCGTCACGACCGGACGGCTGGCGGCGAATCCCTCGAGGGTCACGTATCCGTAGTCCTCGTCGAACGGCCCGTAGTAGACGCCGAGGGCGCCGAGATACAGGCGGTGTAGCGCCTCGTCCGGCAGACCGACCTGGAGCGAGACCCGATCATCCAGCCGGAGTGTTCGGATCTGCTCCCGGATGGCCGGCTCGTCGGGACCCGAGCCCACGAGCACGAGCCGCACTCCCGTCCTCACGTGCCGCATGGCCTCGACCACGAGGGACTGGCGTTTGAGGGCTTCGAGCCGGCTGGGGAACAGGATCGCGTCACCGTAGGGTCCGGGTTCCATGGCCAGGAGCGCCTGGCTGATCGGAGAGTGGTGGTATAGCACCTCCGAGGGCACCCGGATCGAGCTCCACAGCCGGTTCCGAACGTTGGCGGAGTTGGTGAACACCCGCTTGGCCTCCGACAGCGAGATGCGATCGGACTGGTGGATCATGTCCCGGACGATCGGCCCCTCCTCCTGGCGGGACAGGTCGGCGAACTCGGGATGGTCCCACAGCTCGTAGGCCGAGCGGTGCTGGTGGATCAGCCACACGATCTTCCGCTCGTGGGCCACGAGGTACGCCGGGAACTTCAGAGCGACGACGGCGTCGATCGGGAGCCCATTGGACTCGGCGATGTCGAGGCTTCGCCACACTGCCATCTGATGGACGAGTTCGGTGGCCGGGTACCACTTGCCCGCGACCGTCACCATCTCCGCATCGTGTCCGGCCACGCGGAGGGCCCGGACCAGCGACTCCGTGTGGGTCTCGGCACCGCCTCGAACGAAGGGAGTCTGCGCGTGGCAGACGGCGATCCTCACCGAGCGCGCTCCCGGTCGCTCCCCGTTGACTCTCCGGAAGCCGGTCCGCGGACATCCCGCTCGGCTCGCAGTCGCTCCACCTCGGTCTCGAGGGCCGCAACCCGCCCGGCGAGGATGGCCACCAACTCGCCGAGGTCGCCAAGCAGGCGGTCGTACCGACGCCGCATCGGTCGCAGGAAGTAGAAGATGCCCGCCTTCAACCGCCGCCGCCATCGGTACGGTGAGCCGATCTGCGGTTCGTTTCGAGGGATGGGAGACCGCTCGTCGGCCCGCATCTCGGCCACGAGGTCCTGGAGGACGACCCGGAGCTCCTGCGCGTCCATCGTGGCCCGGGAAGTGCTCTCCTCGGCCCAGTAGAGCTCGCGCTCCAAGGCCACACGCGAGGACTCGGCGTGCGACGGATCCGGTCCTTCGGCCATGATGCGGGAGCGTACCAGTGCCTCGACCCCAGTCAGGACGCCTCTGCCCAGATCGGTCCCTGGCAGTCAGTGCGAAGGGGAAGCGGGTCGGGTGCCCGTGGTTCACGATGGAAATCGAAGTCGTAGCTGAGGTTGCGAGCCCGGCGATCCCGATGGGTCAGCCGCGACATGCCCCAGTTGTCCTCGATGAATCGAACCACGCTCGAGAACTCGCCGAGCCGGTGATCGATGTGGCCCCCCTTCGCGTACGGCGAGATGACCAGGAGCGGCACCCGGAACCCGAACCCGAACCGGTCCACCTGCGGCGGGGGGACGTGATCGTAGAACCCGCCGTAGTCATCCCAGGTCAGGAAGATCGCCGTGTCCTTCCAGAGGTCCGATTGCATGATCGCGTTGATCACCTTCGTGCTCCAGTTCTCCCCATAACAGAAGTTGTACTCGGGGTGCTCAGAGAGCTCGAAGCGAGGCGTGATCCACGTGACCGGTGGCAGCGCGTCCTGTCGGATGTCCCGGATCACCTGGTCCACCGCGAACATGTGCCGCTCCCATCGCAGGGGGTGCTCCCGGTACCGTCGGATCGCCGAGTAGGCCGACCAGATGTATCCCTTCTGGACCTCGGTGGCCGCGTAGTACGCCCACGGGATCCCGGCCGCGTCCAGGAGGTCTCCCTCGGTCTTGAAGTCGAAGCACGGGCGGATGAATCGAACGTCGCCCTCGGAGTCGACGACCTCGACCTTCTGCTGCTGGGGCGCGTCGCATCCGAAGGTATTGGAGGAGAACCCCGTTCGCCTGGGGTTGTCGACGGCGCCGCCGGACTGCGCCGCGATCGAGTACAGGTGGTTCGGGAACGAGGGCCCGGGGGCCGCTGAGAAGAAGTTGTCGGCCAGGACGAACTGTTTCGCCCAGTGCCAGTAGTTCGGGAGCTGGGTCCGGTGCAGTCGCGTGAACGCCCATTTCGTGGTCAGGCCGCCCTGATCGAACCCGTCCATCCGGCCATAGTTCCACGCTTGCAGCGCGCAGACGTAGCAGTGCGGAAGGTCACCCGGTAGCCGTCCGTCGGTCCCCCGGACGAGCGGTCGGATCGTGCCGTCGTCGTTGGCGGTTGCGGCGCCGTTGACACCCGGAAACGTGCCGAAGAGGTTGTCGAACGTGCGGTTCTCCTTGATCAGGAACACGACGTGCTTGATGGGCCATCGCGTTGGGAACGAGGACGCCGGCGGCCACGCGGGATGGAGGGTTGGAGAGGCGACGGCGAGATGATCGGGCACCGTCGGAGTGGCGGAGGGTACCTCCCCCCGTGTTCGAGGCGAGCATGCGACCGTCGAGATGGCCAGGACGGTGGCCGCCGCGAACGTACCGAGGCGCGAGGGTGGGGACATGACCGGCGAGTCTACCGCTGCTCACACCG
>DATDKZ010000193.1:0-17906 GCA_036519575.1 Actinomycetota bacterium
GCTGGCCAACAGGAGCTTCTGGGCGATGCCGGTGCTGGCGAAGGAGACCCCCGACAGCCCTCCCAGCGCGCCCAATGCGGGGCTCGCCGCCTGGGATCCCCCAAGCACGGTCGTCCGGAACCCCGACACGAGCTCGTGGAAGAATCCCATGGGCTCGGCAGGAAACGTGGCCAGGGCGCCGCCCTGAAGGACTTCCGGTCCCACGAGGAATCGGAAGGCCAGTGCCATGATGCAGAGGCCAAGTGTCCAGGCCACCAGGACCGGGTGCCGGCCCGCGAGCGACGCGAAGCGAGTCCGGACCGGCGCCCTCTCCGCCTCCTCCTCCAGCTCGATCTGCTCCCCGAGGATGCGTTCGGCCTCCGCGAACCACCTCGGAGGACGGAAGAACTCCGACTCCATGAACCGGCGGATGCGCCGATCCGGGACCTTCCGTACCGATTGGGCCCTCACTCGCCGGCGGACCGTCGAGGGGAGGTGGGTCAGGTTCCACGCCCACGCTGCGAGCAGCTCGTAGGCCTCCTCCAGCCGGCGGACCACCGCGAGGTAGGTCAGGCGCGCCGCCTCGATCACCAGATGGAGTGGAAGGAGCCACAGGAGCGACAGGGTCCCGTAGTTCTTCAACATGGAGGCCACCGCCACCCGCTCCCCGTGGTACTGGGGGCCGCGTTCGTGAGCCGCGGCCCGGCCTCGGCCCTCTCCGCGGTGCCGGGCCTGGGCGAGCGGCGTCATCAGGACCCTGAAGCCGGCCAGGCGGGCCCTCCAGCAGAAATCGAGGTCGTCGTGGTGCCCGCCCAAGCGCTCGTCGAAGGGGCCCGTGCGCTGCCAGGCCTCCCGGGAGATGAGCATGGCGCAGGACGAGACGTACAGGACCTCGAGGATCCGGTCGTACTGGCCCTGGTCTAACTCGCCGTCCTGCAACGGCGTATGCGGATGGCCGAACCGGTCGGTGGACCGGCCCACCTCGCGGAGCACCGCCGGCTCGTCCCAGTCCACGACCTTGGGCCCGACGATGCCGACCCGCTCGACCCCCCGCAGGCCCTCGGCGGCCTCGACCATGCAGGTCACCGCGTCGGACGCCAGGGCCGCGTCGTCGTGGAGGACGAGGACATAGTCGGCGGCCCTGGCCACGGGGAGGTCCAGGGCTGCACGCATCGCGCCGGACAACCCTCGGTCCTCCGGGAGGGCGATGAGTCGTCTCGGCCCCAGGGCCTGCTGGAGGATCTCGCGAGAACCGTCCGTCGAACCACCATCGACGGCCACCACGCCGAGCCGGGGATGCGTCTGACGAGCCAGGGAGCGGAGGCTCTCCCTCAGCCAGCGAGCTCCGTTGCTCACCACCAGCACCACCAGGACGCTCGGGGTGCGGACGGCGTCGGCTACCGGAGAGCGATCGGCTGTCGTGGTAACCATCGGATGCGCGTGCGCGGCGCGCAGCCTAGCACGCGGCGGGCTCCGAAAACCGAGGAAGGGGGGCGACGATGCGCCCCCCTTCCCGGAGAAAACGGATGAAGCCGCAGGCTACTTCTTCGCGGCGGTCCGCTTCTTCGCTGTCGACGGCTTCGCGGTCCGCCTCTTCGCCGCGGGCTTCCGCGCCGCGGTCCGCTTCTTAGCGGTCCGTCTCTTCGTGGTCCGCTTCTTGGCCGCGGTCTTCCGCGTCGCGGTCTTCCGCTTCCGTGTCTTTGCTGCCTTCTTCGCCGCGGTCTTCCGCGTCGCGGTCTTCCGCTTCCTGGTAGCGGCTCCCTTCTTGGCGGCCGCCTTTCTCTTCGCGGTGGATCTCTTCTTTGCGGGAGACATTGTCACCCCCTTTCGATGCTCATGACGCCATACGCTTCAGGCGTCGCCGTTCCCGCTCGCTCATCCCTCCCCACACCCCGTACCGCTCGTCGCGGCGCAGGGCGTAGTTGAGGCACTCGATTCGAACGGGACAGTCAGCGCAGATCCGCTTCGCCTCCCTCGATGACCCTCCCTTCTCGGGGAAGAAGATCTCGGGATCGTGCTCTCGGCAGCGGGCCCGCTCTTGCCATGGGATGTAGTGATGCACCGCTCTCTCCCCCCGCAAATCACACGCCTGTGATTCTGAGGGATTCCTCCCCTCGTTGACAAGAGGGAATTCCTCATTTGTTGGTGCACCTCCACATCACATCTCCCGAATGAATGTTCGACAGTGAATCCACAGGTTTCAAGACATTTCGGAGAGAAATTTGCCAGTCAACCCCATTGACCACGTAGGTCAAGGTGATTGACGGAATGGCCCGTTTCGAGGCGCTTTCAGGCCCGGACGAACGCTGCGCGCTCGGTCGCATCCACGATGCGCGACGTGGTGAGATCATTGCGCTGCACACGTCCGTACGTGGTCGTGCGTTCTGCGGGGACGCGGCCGATGGCCCGGATCGCTTCCTGGAACTGCGATGGCTCCATGCGGATTCCCCATTCCGCTCCGGCCATCCGACTTATCGTCTCCTCCATCAACGTCCCGCCGAAATCGTTCGCCCCTCCCTGAAGGATCATCTGGCACGCCTCCACACCCATCTTGACCCACGAGACCTGAATATTCGGGATCGCCCCATCGAGCAGGATCCGGGCCACCGCATGCATCCGCCGGTTTTCCACAATCGTGGGCCCGGGTCTCGCACGACCTGCGAGATAGATCGGCGCGTTCTGATGCACGAACGAGAGCGGCACGAACTCCGTGAACCCCCCGGTGTCTTCCTGGATCCTGCGGATACGTCGAATGTGGAAAACCCAGTGGGGCGGCGCGTCCACGTGCCCGAACATGATCGTCGATGAGGATCGAAGGCCGAGTTCGTGCGCGGTCCTGACGATCTCCTCCCACGTGTCGGCAGGGAGTTTGCCCTTGGTCAACACCCAGCGAACATCGTCGTCAAGGATCTCGGCGGCCGTCCCGGGGATGGTCCCCAGTCCGCGGTTTCGGCACTCCTGGAGGAACTCACGGAAGGTTATCCCCAACTTCGTGCTGCCGTTCAGCACCTCCATTGGGCTGAACGCGTGGATGTGGATATCCGGCGCTGCCGCCTTCACCGCGTCGAGGAGATCAAAGTAGAACGTCCCGGGGAGGTCGGGGTGGATCCCGCCCTGCATGCACACCTCGGTGGCCCCCTGATCTCGCGCCTCGCGGGTCCGGTCCGCCACCTCCTCCAGGGTCAGCGTGTAGGACTCCGGATCCATCTCCCGTTGCGCGAAGGCGCAGAACCGGCATCCCACGTAGCAGACATTGGTGAAGTTGATGTTGCGGTTCACGACATAGGTGATCTCGTCGCCGACGGCCTCTTCGCGCAACCCGTCGGCCACCCGGCACATCGATTCCAGCGCCGGCCCGTCCGCCTGGAACAGCGCGAGCGCCTGGGCGTCGGTGATCGGCCGGTGCCCCTCCGCCCTTCGCAACGCCGCCTTGACGTCGGCATCGATGCGGGCGGGGACCACCTCCCGGCCCGCCCACGACCTCGTCACCTCGTTATCGAGCACGTCGAAGTCCCCATACACGGCGGCGGCATCCTGTCGGAGGCCCGCGCCCGGACCTTTGGCGAAGGTCAGCTCCATCGACCGGGGCTTCCACTGGACGTCCGGGTCCTGCCAGGCGATGGGATGCGGCACGGTGTCCGGGGCGGCCAGACCGTCAGCCCTCATGAGCTCCTCGACCGGCTGACGCATCTTCGCTGCAAGGTAGGGGTCGGGACGAAGAGCGAACTCGGGGTAGATGGTTAGGCGCTCTCTGAGCTCCAGGCCCCGGTCGGCCGTCCGGGCTGCCAGGACCCCGATGGCCGGCCACGGCTTCTCGGGGTTCACGTGGTCGGGCGTCAACGGAGACACCCCGCCCCAGTCGTTGACCCCGGCATCCAGCAGACGGAGCTGCATCCCTTCGTCCGAGAGGTTCGGCGGCGCCTGCACGTTCATCTGGGGCCCAAGCAGCACACGGGCCGTCGCCACCACGGCTAGGAACTCCTCCGCCTCCGGCTCCGGGGCCCGATGCATGGCCGTCCCCGGTTTGGCCCGGAAGTTCTGAACGATGACCTCCTGCACGTGCCGGTACCGGCGATGGAGGTCACGGATGGCGAGCAGCGACTGGGCGCGCTCTCGGAGCGTCTCCCCGATCCCCACCAGGATGCCGGTTGTGAAAGGGATGGCCAGGCGCCCGGCGTCCTCGATGGTCCGCATCCGCACGGCGGGAACCTTGTCCGGCGAGCCAACATGCGGCCCGCCCTTCTCCGAAAGACGATCCGACGACGTCTCCAGCATCAGGCCCATCGATGCGCTCACGTGCTTCAGGCGGGCCATTTCCTCCCAGCTCATCACGCCGGGGTTCAGGTGGGGCAGGAGGCCCGTCTCCTCGATGACCCGGATCGCCGCCGCCCGCACGTAGTCGAGCGTGGAGTGGTACCCCCGCGCGGCGAGCCACTCGCGCGCCACCGGGTACCGTTCCTCCGGCCGGTCGCCCAGGGTGAACAGCGCTTCCTTGCAGCCGCGCGTCCGGCCGGCCTCGGCGACGGCCACGACCTCCTCGATGGAGAGGAACGGTCGCTCCAGCTTCGCGGGCGGCTTGGCGAAGGTGCAGTAATGGCAGTGATCCCGGCAGAGCATCGTGAGCGGGATGAACACCTTGCGCGAGTACGTGATCGTGGAGCCGTGACCGAGCTCGCGGAGCCCCGATGCCACCCGCATCAACCGGTCCAGGTCCCGTCCCCTGGCCGCGACCAGGCCCTCGGCCTCATCGAGCGACAGCGTCTTCCCTGCTTCCGCCCGTGTCAGTGCTCGGCGGATGAGCGCTCCGGGCGGGGTGGACGAACGCTCGGGCCGGGTCCGCCGGGGGGTCGCCTCCGCCATCGCGAGCGAGCCTACTACGCTATCCGCGATGCGATTGACGGCACTGGCGGGAGGGATCGGCGCGGGGAAGTTCCTGCGGGGACTGGTCCGCATCGTCCAGCCCGAGGACCTCACCGTGATCGTCAACACCGGGGACGACGTCCAGATGCATGGGCTCCACGTCTCGCCGGATCTCGACTCGGTGACCTACTGGTTGGCGGGGGTCATGGACCGCGAGCGCGGATGGGGCCGCCGCGACGAGACCTTCCGGACCACCGAGGAGCTCGGCCGCTTCGACCCCGACCATGCCTGGTTCAACCTCGGTGACCTCGACCTTGCCACCCACCTGTACCGGACGAACCTGCTTCGAGCAGGCGCCACGTTGTCGGAAGCCACGGGGCTCGTTGCCCGCCGGTTCGGCGTGGGGCCCCGGATCCTGCCGATGAGCGACGACCCGGTGACCACGCGCGTCTCGGTGATGACGGACGGAGAGGAAACGGACCTGCACTTCCAGGAGTACTGGGTCAAACGCCGGGCCCGGGACGAGGTCAAAGCGATCCGGTACGACGGCGTCGAGGCTGCCGTCCCCGGGCCGGGCGTTCTCGAGTCGATCGAGGCCGCCGACCTGGTGGTGCTCTGCCCATCGAACCCGATCGCGTCGCTCCGGCCCATCCTGTCCCTGCCGAGCATCGGGAAGGCCGTGGCCCACCGTCGCGATGCGGCGGTCGGCGTCTCGCCGATCGTCGGAGGCGCGCCGCTCGCCGGCATGGCCGACAGGCTGATGCCGGTGGCCGGGTACGCGGTGACTGCGCTTGGAGCCGCTGAGTGTTACCGGGGGCTGCTCGCAGGGTGGGTGGTCGATCATGCCGACCGGGAGCTGGCGTCCCGCATCGAGCACGAGCTCGGCGTTCGGGTCGCGGTCACGGACACGGTCATGGCCGATGACGCGAAGGCCGAGAGCGTGGCCCGCGCGGCCCTCGACCTGATGCGGTGAGCGTGGGCATCGAGATCATCCCCATCGAGGGCCTCGGAGAGGTCCGTCCCGGCGACGAAGTCGCCGCGCTCCTCGGGCCGAAGCTCGCGGAGCTGGGCCTCCGGCACGGGGACGTCGTCGTGGTCACTCAGAAGATCGTGTCGAAGGCCGAGGGCCGGATCGTTCCGGACGGGGGCGAGAGCCGGACCGCGTGGGCCGAACGGGAGGCCCGCCGCATCGTGGCTCGCCGGGGAGACCTGGTGATCGCCGAGACCCGGCACGGGTTCGTGTGCGCCAATGCGGGCGTCGATGCGTCGAACGTCGAACCGGGATTCCTGAGCCTTCTCCCGGAGGATCCGGACGGGTCGGCGGAATCGATCCGCAAGGGGCTCGAGCAGTCCCCGGGGATCTCCGTCGGAGTGGTGGTCACCGATACCTTCGGCCGCACATGGCGGCGTGGAGTGGTGAACGTGGCCATCGGATGCGCGGGGCTCCCCGCGGTGCTCGACTTACGCGGAACGCCGGACCAGCACGGCACGACCCTCGAGGCGACGATCGTGGCCCTGGCCGACGAGGTTGCGGCGGCGAGCGGGCTGGTCATGGGCAAGGCCTCGCGCATCCCCGCGGCGATCGTGCGAGGCGTCCACACGAACGCCCCAGCTTCACCGGCCGCCCAGCTCGTCCGCCCCGCGGAGGAGGATCTGTTCCGGGAGTCGCCGCTCCTGTCGATCTCGGCGCGGCGCACCATCCGGGCCTTCGGCCCCGGAGCGGTACCCCGCGAAGCGGTGGAGGAGGCGGTGCGGGCCGCGTGCACGGCGCCCGCCCCACACCACACGCGCCCCTGGGCGTTCACCGCCCTCGACGGCGAGCCGGCGAAGCGCGCGTTGCTCGCGGCGATGGCGCAAGCGTGGAGGGATGACCTGGAGCGCGACGGCGTCTGGGAAGGGGTGATCACGCGCCGGATCGATCGGAGCTATGCGGTCCTCGGCACGGCTCCGATGCTCATCGTGCCGTGGATCCGGTTCCAGGGTGCCCACCGTTATCCCGACGAGGAGCGGTCCCACGCCGAGCAGGAGATGTTCCTGCTCTCCGGAGGTGCGGCCATCCAGAGCCTCCTGCTCGCCCTCCACGCCCAGGGGATCGCGTCCTGCTGGATCTCATCCACGCTGTTCTGCCAACAGGAGACCCGGGCGGTCCTGTCGATGGGCGACGAGTGGTTCGCCCTCGGCGCCGTTGCCGCCGGCCCCATGCCGGCCGGCTCCCCGCCGCCCCGGCCAGTCCTGGACCTCGGCGAGCACCTTCGCTTCGCCTGAGTCGAGCTGCACATCCGGGATGTGGACGGGCGCCCGGGAGCCGCGCTCCCAGGCGCCCGCCCACCCGCGCTCGACGGCGGGCCTCAGGCCAACAGACCGCGCACGAAGTACCAGACGAAGATCGCGGAGACCAGGTACAGGAGCCAGTGGACCTTGACGCCGCTCGTGCAGCTCACTACCAATGTGCGATCGGCTCGAGTCTCGTGAAGACTGGAGGCACCGTTGGGCAACCGAACCCTGATCAGGGGCGGGATCGTCATTCCGCTCGAGGGACGCAGGGTCGTCCACGACCCCGGCTCCGTCCTGATCGATGGCGCCGAGATCGCCGAGGTCGGCTCCGTGGAGGAGATCGAGCACCACGCGGAAGGGGCCGTCGTGGTGGACGCCGCTGACCACGCCGTGATTCCGGGCCTCCACAACTGCCACCTCCATTCCGGGCTGCTTCGGGGGACCGCCGAATCGATGTCACTCTGGGACTGGCTGAAGACATACGTTGATCCCGCACACAAGGCGCTCACACCCGAGATCGCGGAGGCAGCCTCCCTCCTTTGCTACGCGGAAAGCGTGCGTGCCGGTACGACGTCGGTCATGGATATGTGGCGCTACATGGAGGGCTCAGCCAGAGCCGCCGAGCAGGTCGGACTTCGCGCCACGCTTGTCCCGTATGTGGCCGACGCACCGGGCTTCGACTTCTTCGAGACCATGGAGTCCAACAGGCGCCTCCTCGAGACACATCGGACGAGCGCAGCCGGGCGAGTCCGAACATGGGTCGGGCTGGAGCACCTCTTCTACTGCACGCCCGAAGCCTTCCATGCGGCGGCGAGGATCGCGGAGGAGTTCGACACCGGGATCCACACGCACTCCTCAGAGACGATCTGGGAGGTGCAGGAGTCGCTCAAGCGATACGGCCGCCGTCCGATCGAAGAATTCTTCAATCGTGGGATCCTCGGCGAGCGGACAGTCGTGGCTCACTGCGTCTGGTTGGATGACGGCGAGATCGAGCTCCTCGCCCAGACGGGTACGGGCGTCGCCCACTGCCCATGCTCGAACATGAAGCTCTCCTCGGGATCGGCCCGTGTCGGGGACATGCGCCGCCATGGGGTCTCGGTCGGGATCGGCTCCGACGGGGAGAAGGAGAACAACAACCTCGACCTGTTCGAAGAGATGAAGTTCGCCTCGCTCCTGCAGAAGGTGTCCACGCACGATCCATCGGCCGGCGACCCGTGGGACGTACTCGCGATGGCGGCACTCGAGGGAGCGAGAACCCTTGGGCTTGCGGACATCACGGGGTCTCTGGAGAAAGGCAAGCGGGCCGACATCGTCACGGTCGACCTCCGGGGCTTCCACATGACACCTGTGATGCACGGAGTCGACTTCAACGTCGCCGCTCACCTGGTCTTCTCGGCGTCGGGCCACGATGTCGCGGACGTCTGGATCGATGGTCGCCGGATCGTCGAGCGAGGTCGCGTCGTCACCATCGACGCTGACCAGGTACGGGGGAAAGCGCAGGCTGCCGCGGAGGAGCTGTTCGCTCGCCGGGCAGGGCTTCCCGACGCTTCCGCCGCCGTCAAGACGGACCCTTGAGCGCCCCTCGGTTGCCTCGGAGCCTCGGCGCGTTGCCCCGTGGCGGGCCCTTCCTCAGCGCGGTACCCTCAGCCCGGTTCAACAAGCTGTCAAAGGGGCATCGAGAAAGAACGGGCCCCGACGGGCAGACGAACATGAGGAGCGGATCGCACGCAGGGAGGCACGATGAACCAGCCTGGAGCTCCTACGGCAACCATTGACTCGAACATCGAGCACGACCACCACTCCGCGAAGATGCCCGACCCGTGCACGTTCTCCCCTCGAGAGTGGGAGACGCTCTCCGGCCTCTGGCATCCGGTTGCCTGGTGCACCGACGTGGCCGATGAACCCGTCGGCGTGACTCTCCTCGACGAGGATCTGGTCATCTATCGGACCTCGGGCGGTGTGGTGGTGGCCAGAGACCTGTGTCTCCACCGAGGCTCGCGCCTCACGCTTGGATGGCTCGACTCGGACGAGCTCGTCTGTCGGTATCACGGGTGGCGCTACAGCGTGGACGGGCGGTGCACGAGAGTCCCATCGCAACCCGCCGGCCGCAAGATCTCACCCCGCGCGACGCTGTTCACCTATCCGTCGGTTGAGCGGTATGGGATGATCTGGACGTGCCTCTCCGCGTCGCCGAAGCAGGACCTTCCCGAGTGGCCCGAGGCGGAGGACCCAAACTACCTGTGGCTGAACCTCCCCACTCAGGAATGGCGGACGTCCGCCGCGCGGCAAGTGGAGAACTTCCTGGATATCAGCCACTTCTCGTTCGTGCACAGAGGGACGTTCGGCAACCCGGACCTGGCCGAGATGACGGATTTCGACGTGGAGATCACACCGGACGGGCTGCACTACGAGTACCCGTACGTCGCCAGCAACCCGGACTTCTCCGCGCTCGGCTCCACCCCCACCATCCTTCGCCTGATGACCTACGACGTCACCCTTCCGTTCGCCGTGAAGCTCACCATCCACTATCCGGAGAAGGGGAAGGACGCGAAGCACATCATCTTCAATACCGCGTCTCCGACGTCGGCCAAGCGGATGCGTATCTTCTTCTTCATCGCCCGGAACTTCGACCGAGACCGCTCGCCCGAAGACCTGCTCGGTTGGGAGGAGAAGATCGTGGGCGAGGACCGGCCCGTCGTGGAGAGCCAGCGGCCCGAGGAGCTTCCGCTCGACCTCGCCGAAGAGCTGCACGTCCAGTCCGACCGGATGACGATCGCGTACCGGAAGGAGCTGACCAAGCTGGGTCTCGGGCCTTCCTACACCCGCTAGTGCACAAAGCCCGTTGCGTGCGAGTGGTCCTTCAGCGTTCCTCGCGAAAGTAAGGCTGGCCGAGCGCGGCCGGAGCCACCGACGATCGGACCTTCACGCCGAATCGCGCGAGTGCCGGGGGAAGGACGATCAATGCGAGGGTGACCACATAGGGAAGCATGGACAGAACCGAACTGGGGATTCCCCAGTTCTGTTGCTGGGCGATGAAGCCAAGCGAGATCATCGCCCCGAACAGCAGGGCGCCGAACACGAGCAGCGAGGGCCGCCACGCCGCGAAGATGACGACGGCCAGCGCCACCCAACCGCGACCCCGCGCAACGTTCGGCGACCAGGCATGCGTAAAGGACAGCATCAGGAAGGCACCGCCGGCTCCCGTGAGCGCGGCACCGAGCGACGTGTAGAGCAGCCTCATGGCTGTGACGTTGATGCCGGCGGCGTCGGCCGCCGCCGGGTTCTCTCCGACGGCCCGGAGGTTCATCCCGTGCCGCGTCCGAAACAGCAGGATCGCGACGACGACGGGCAAGGCGACGTAGCTGAGGAAGACGATGACGTCGTGTCTGAACAGGGCGGGGCCGATCTGGGGGATGTCGGCGAGGAGCGGGATGTCGAAGGGCAGGAACCGATGAACCACCGGGCTGCCCTGGTAGTTGTTCCCCAACTGGCTCGACAGCCCGACTCCGATCAGGACGACGGCGAGGCCCGTCAGGACCTGGTTGGTGCGCACCACCACGACCGACGAGGCGAACAGGAAGCCCAGCAAGCCGGCCGCGGCCATCCCGGCGAGCAACGCCACCCAAGGGCTTGTCACCCCCTTCGCCACGATCACCGCGGTCACGGCCCCGATGCCGATGAGCCCCTCCTGCCCCAGGTTGAGCACGCCCACCCTCTCGGTAAGGAGCTCACCCATGCCCGCCAGCACCACCACCGTGCCGGCGTCGATGGCCGTCCGAAGGGACGCCAGGAGGATCCTCATGGCGGCGCCTCCTTCGGGCCGGACGCCAAATCGCGCTTCCCGCCCAGGACCAGGCGGTATCGAGAGGCCACCTCGCCGACGGAGATCCCAATGAGGACGACGCCGTAGATGGCGAGAACGATGTACACGGACAGGCCCGCGCTCTGGAGCACGATCCCGGAGTGGAGCAGCAGGGCGATGAACAGGCCGCCCGCGAGGAGCCCAACGAACGAGGCCCCGGCGAGCGCGGCCACGATGAAGCCGGACAGCCCGTACCCGTTCGAGATGGTGCCCTGAAGGCGTCCGGTTGCACCGCTGAGGTGGACCATTCCGGAGACGCCGGCGATCGCGCCGGAGAGGAGCATGACGCTGAGGATCCGGCGCCGGACGGCGATGCCCGCGAACTCGGCCGCACGGGGATTCCCACCGACCATGTCGACCTCGAACCCCCACCGCGAGTTGCGGAACACGAAGAAGAACACGACCGCGAGGACGAGCGGAACGAGGAAGCCCACGTGCAGGATGATCGAGCCGGGCAGGAGCGGGAGCCGGGCGCCAACCGGGGGCGTGGCCTGCACGACCGCCGCCTCCTTGTCCCGCCATAGCCCGATCGAGAACCACTCGACCCAGGACACCGCCACGAAGTTGAGCAGGAGGGTCGTGATGATCTCGTTGACGTTCCAATAGGCCCGCGCGATCGCCGGGATCAGGATCCACGAAGCGCCCCCGGCGGCCCCTGCGAGGGCCATCAGGATCAGGAGGACCGGACGGGGAGCGTCAACAAAGATCCCGACCCCGGCGGCCGCCCATGCACCCATGTAGAACTGGCCCTCCACGCCGATGTTCCACAGGTGCATCCGCAGCCCGATGGCCACGGCGATCGCGTCGATGAGGATCGGGGTCGCCAGCACGGCGGTCTCCTCGAGCCCGAACCGCCCGCCGAAGGTCGCCCTGAAGACCTCACCCGCGAGCGTTGGCGCCGACCGTCCGCTGGCCTGGAGCAGGATACCGGTCACCACCAGAGCGACCAGCAGGCCTGCGATTCGCACCAGGGCGGAGCGACGCGTCTCGACGTGCAGCCTCCGTTCGAGCCGGACCCTGGCCGGGGCCCCAGCCTCCACGCGGCTGCCGATCACACGCTCGCCTCTTCCGCGTCGGCAGGCCCAATATGGCCGCCCATGAGCAGGCCGATGCGCTCCCGGTCGACGTCGGTTCGCGGGAACTCGCCGACGATGCGTCCCTCGTACAGCACCACGATGCGATCGCTCATCTCCAAGACCTCGTCGAGATCCTCGGAGATGAGCAGCACCCCGCAGCCCGCCGACCGGCGATCGATCAGGGACTGCCGGACGTCCTGGGTGGCGTGGACGTCGAGCCCACGTGTCGGCTGGTTGGCGATGAAGACCCGTTCGGCCACGAGCGCCTCCCTGCCGGCGATGAGCCGTTGCTGGTTGCCCCCGGACAGGTGACCGGCCGGCGAGTAAATGGATCGGGTTTGCACCCGAGCCGCCTCGACGAGGCGGCGGGCGAATTCGGAGATCCGACCGCGTCTCAGGGCCAGGCGCCCTGAGTGTTCGGGCTTCCAATAGTTGCGGAGCACCGCGTTGTCCCGCACCGGGGCCGACCGCACCAGCCCCACGCCCAAGCGGTCTTCTGGGATGTGTCCCACGCCGGCCTCGGCGAACCGACGGGGCGCGGAATTGGTGTTATCGAAGCCCTCGATCGACACTCGGCCCGAATCGACCCTGCGGAGGCCGGTTGCCACCTCCGCGAGCTCGGTCTGTCCGTTCCCCGAGACGCCCGCGATCCCCACGATCTCACCGGCATGGACCGTAAGGCTCGCCTCGTGGATCGCGATGAACCCACGCGATCCCCGCGCGGTCACATTCACGAGCTCCAGCACCGGACGGTCGCCCACCTCCGTGCGAGACTTCTCCTGGAGCTCGCGCTCCTCGCCGGTCATGAGCCTGGCGAGCTCTCGGGCCGTCGCCCCCCCGGTCAGGCGGGTGATTACCCGGACACCGTCCCGGAGCACGGTGATCCGATCCGACACCTCGAGCACCTCGTTCAGCTTGTGGCTGATGAACACGACCGTGCGCCCTCCCTCAACGAGCCCGCGGATCACCGAGAACAGGTCCCGGGCCTCCTGTTCCGTGAGGACGGCCGTGGGCTCGTCCAGGATGAGGATCCTGGCTCCGCGCGCCAGCGTCCGAAGGATCTCGACCCGCTGCTGCTCGCCGACGGAGAGCTGCCAGATCTCGGCTGAGGGATCGACGTGCAGTCCGAACTCGCCTATCACGCGCTCCGTGCGCTCGATGAGCTCCCGCTTCGTGACGAACTGCGGCGTGTCGCGCCAACCCAGATGGATGTTCTCGGCGACGGTCATGGGGTGGATCAGCCTGAAGTGCTGATGCACCATCCCGATCCCAGCTTCGATCGCCTGGGCGGGGGACCGGAAGTGGTGCTCGACGCCGTCGACCAGCACCGTCCCACTATCGGCCCGGTAGATCCCGGCCAGCACATTGCTCAGCGTCGTCTTGCCGGCGCCGTTCTCGCCGAGCAGCGCGTGGACCTCTCCGATCCTGAGCTCCAGGTCGACGTGATCGAGCGCGAGGACCTCGTCGAAGCTCTTGGTGATGTCTCGAGCCTCGACGACGAGCTGGCCGGGCGCTCCAGCCGGCGCCGGCAAGACCTACTCCGCCTCTCTTTCTTCGTGTGCCGCCCTAGACGACACCCGACTGGCCCTTGAGCCCCCAGTCGATGGCGTACGCCTCCGCGGGCGTGAGGGTCTCCCCGGCCGCGACACGCTCGGTCCCATGGTCGTCGTCGAGGGGACCGACGTAGGGGGTGGGAGCCTTCCCGAGATCTTCGTCCGCCGCGGCGACCGCGTCCTTGACCTCCTGAGGGACGTTGTCCCCCCACTCGCCCAGGCTGAGCGGCAGGAGCCGGACCTCGGCCTGCGAGGTCCAGACGCCGTCCAGGACCTTCTGCGTCTGCTCGATGTAGAAGTCCCCCCATTCGAGCTGGTAGGTGTTGACGTAGGCGGTCGGGCCGAATTCGCGGATGTCGAGGTTCCAGCTGGCCCCCCAGACCCCTCGCTCCTCGCAGACCTGCAGGAACGACGGCTCGTCCATCACCGAGAAGATGAAGTCCGCTCCGCCGTCGATGAGCGCGTTGGTCGCCTGGGTGGCCTTCTGGGGGTCGAAGAACGAGCTGATCATGACGGCCTGCACGGTGGCGTCGGGATTGATTGTCCGAGCGCCGAGCAGCATCGGGTTCACGTCGTTCCAGGCGGTGGCGGTGGGGAAGGCTCCGACGTAACCGAGCTTGCCGGTCTTTGACAGGACGCCGCCGGCCACTCCCAGCAGGTAGTTGGGCCTGGAGTGCTCGACATAGTACGGGTAGAGGTTGTCCGTGTACGTGTGGCCGTCGGCTTCGAGGAAGGCGACGTCCGGGTGGCGACCCGCGACGTCGGAGAGGAAGTTAGCGTACTCGGTATTGGCGATGACGAGTTGATTCTGGGAGGCCAACTGCTCGAACGTCTGGCCGGCCTCCGCCGAGATGGGAACGTTCTCAACGAAGGTTGTGGTGACCTTGTCCCCGAGCGCGGCCTCCATTGCCTTCCGGCCCCGATCGTGGGTGGTCGTCCAGCCGTTGTCGGTGACCGGTCCGATGTAGGCGAAGCCGACGTTGACGTGGTCGAGTGCGGCTCCGGTCGCGCCGGTCGCTGCGGGTTCTTCCTCGCCGCCGCAGGCGGCCAGGAGGGCGCCGCTGGCGAACAACCCGACCGCCCCCAGACCCGTAGTCCGGAGGAGTTGGCGCCGAGTGATGTGCGTCCCCCACATCGACCTCTCGGCCAACACTCTCTCCCGTCGATCCCGTTGATCCATACGGCTGCCCCCTTCCGACCTCCGCGGATTCTTTGCGTTCTCCTCTAGGCGGTCAAGTCACCTTCAACCCGTCCGGGCGGGGAGGCGACGCTCCAGTCGGAGCTCGTCGAACTCCCCCTGGAACCGCTCTCGGAGCAGCTTCTTCTCGTCCTCTGGCGCCCAGCAGGAATCGATCCCGGCGAGGCTGATGGCCTCCATGTCCTCCAGCTCGTACCCGAACGCTTCCGCGACCGCCACGTACTCGTCGGCGACATCGAACCGCATCATGCCAGGGTCATCCGAGTTCAGCGTGACGAGGACGCCGAGGTCACGCTGGCGCTCGAACGGGTGGGCAGCCATATTCGGTACCACGTTGGCGATCATCACATTGGAGGTGGGGCAGGCGGTGACCGGGATCCGACGTTCGATGATCTCGTCGGTCAGTTCCTTGTCGTCGAGGAGCCTGAACCCGTGGTCGACTCGCTCGCACCCGCACTCGTGGATTGCGATCCCGATGTTGTCGGCTGGGCCGTCCTCGCCCGCATGCATCGTGCGACGCAGCCCGAACTTGGCGCTCTCCCGGAAGGCTGTTGCGAACGCGCGGTGGTCGACCCCTCGCTCGACGGAGTCCGCACCTACGCCGACGAGGAGGTCCCGTTCGGGCTCCGAGCCGGCGAACTCGGCCATCTCCATCGCGTGCGATGGCCCGCTGGGTTTGTCGAAGTCGAGGATCATGCGGCACTGGACGTCGAGGTCACGACGCGCGTCGAGCAGGCCCGCCTTGATACCCGTCCACACGGTCGGGGCGAGTACACCCAGCCGGATCACGAAGCCGGGTGAGAAAAACATCTCCCGATACCGAACCCCCGCGTTCACCGCGTCCTCCAGCGCCTCGTACGTGATGCGATGGAAGTCGTCGGCGGTCACGAGGCTGCGACAAACCACATCGTAGATGTCCAGGAACTGGTTGAGGCTGGAGAACTTGAAAAGGTCGGCGGGGTCGTCGACCGGGAACGCAACGCGGTTCTTCGCTGCGAGGTCGCGGATGGTGGGCGCCCGTGCCGATCCTTCCAAATGGCAGTGGAGTTCCACCTTGGGAAGGCGACGCAGGTGCTCGGGGTCGGCCTTGGTCACACGTGTCCCCTCGACGAGCCACGGTCGACGATGCCCCGGGCGTCGTCGAGGCGGAACTCCAGCACCGGTTGGACAATCTGTCAACCCAACCGGCAGGAAGCATCGGACGCGACCTCATCGACTCCCGGCCGATAGAGTCCCCGGCCGACGAGCGAGTTGATGATTTGTGAGGCCGTCGGCTTGAAGGAGGAGGAAGCGGCGATGAGGGAGCTATCCTCATTCATCGAGGGGATGCCAAAGGCGGAGCTGCATCTCCATCTCGAAGGTACGCTGGAGCCCGAGCTGAAGTTCGAGCTGGCCGCTCGGAACGGCCTTGACCTTTCGCTCGGCTCCGTCGAGGAGATGCGGGCGGCCTACGATTTCGACGACCTGCCGTCGTTCCTCGATGTGTACTACGAGGGGATGAGCGTCCTGCTCACCGAGCACGACTTCTACGACCTTGCCATGGCCTACTGTCGAAAGGCGCACTCACAGAACGTCGTGTACGCCGAAGTCTTCTTCGATCCGCAGGCTCACACGTCCCGGGGCATCCCGCTCGAGACGGTCATCGGGGGGTTTCGCCGCGCCCAGCAGGATGCGGAGTCGTCGCTCGGCCTTCGGACCCAACTCATCATGTGCTTCCTGCGGGACATGACGGCAGACTCCGCAAGCGAAACCCTCGAGCAATCCCTGCCGTACCGGGACTGGATCATCGGCGTAGGCCTGGATTCGGACGAGAAGGGCAACCCGCCGATCAAGTTCAAGGAAGTCTTCGAGCAGGCCAGAAGCCACGGCTTCCATCTCACGATGCACTGTGATGTGGACCAAGAGAACTCGGTCGAGCACATCTGGCAATGCCTCAACAACATCGGCGTAGAGAGAATCGACCACGGCGTCAACTCCTTGGAGGACGACGGTCTAGTCAAGGAGATCATCGCAAGAGGCCTCGGGCTGACCGTCTGTCCGATCTCGAACAGCTACGTGACCGACGGTCTGAAGGCGCGTGAGTTCAAGACCATGCTCGACCTCGGCATGCGAGCCACCATCAACTCGGACGACCCCGCGTACTTCCCGGGCTACATGAACGAGAACCTGACCACGGTGCAGGAGGCGGTGGGATTGACGCGAGACGAGATCGCGCAGCTGGCGCGGAACGCGTTCACCATCGCTTGGTTGGACGAGCCGGCCAGAGGACGGTACCTGGACGCTCTCGAGACCTACGTGGCCGACACGGTTTCTTGACCTGTCAGGTCTCTCCGGGGGGTCAAGCCCAGCAGCCGTCGTGGACGGCTCGAGCCTGAAGGATTGTGCACCGCCTCGCGGAAGCCCGTGAGACCAGGGCCGCGATGACCCAGATATCCTGAGGGGTCCCGGTTGGAGCACCGGGTGGGCACGGATCGAGCGAGGGAGGCACGTGGCGGGACGACGGACCGGGCGCACCGCTGGCCCCACGAACGAGCGGCAGACCAAGGCCCAGCGGAAGGAGGAGGCCCGGCGGGAGCGCCTGGAGATCCAGCGGCGGATGGCCCGCACCCGTCGCACTCGGTGGATCGCTCTGGCCGTCGCGGTCCTCGCGGTGGCCGCGGGCGCGACGTATTACGCGCTCCGCCCCCGGCCGAAGGTCCAGGACCCACAGCAGCTGCTGGCGGCCGCGCCCCAGGCGGCCAAGGCCGCAGGGTGCACGGATGTGAGGAACGTCGGTCCGTACCAGCCCGAGACTGCGGACCGAACCCACGTCGCCGTCCCGGGCGGCCCCCCGACGATGCCGCCCCTTTCCACGTATCCGTCGGTACCCCCGGCATCCGGACCGCACAACGCCACCCCATGGAGCCGTGGCGTGTACTCGACCCCTCCTCCGATCGATCAGGTGATCCATTCGCTGGAACACGGTGCGGCCGTCGTCTGGTATTCGTCGGATGTCTCGGGCGACGAGTTGGCCAAGATCGAGGACTTCTACCGGGACCCGTCTCATGGGCAGAAGGTCATCGTGGCCCCCTACGACTATCCGGACCAGGGAGCCGAGGGGACCC
>DATDKZ010000194.1:0-6326 GCA_036519575.1 Actinomycetota bacterium
GCTGGTGTTCACGCTGGCGCTCACGTTCTGGCTGGCCGCGCTGAACGTCCGGTACCGGGACATCCAGCACCTGCTGAACATCGCACTTCTCGTGTGGTTCTGGATGACCCCCATCGTGTACTCGGGATTCCTGGTCAAGGAGGAGCTGTCGGGGAGGAAGATCCTCGGCGTCAGCCTGTGGGGCCTCTACCTGGCGAACCCGATGGCACCGATCGTTCTGGGGTTCCAGCGGGCCCTGTACGGAGTGGTCAGGCCGGTGGTTGGTGAACGGCCCGCCCTGCCCGACGTCAGCCTGGCATGGTTGGCGGGGGTGCTGGCCATCGTCCTGGCGGCCTCCGTGGTGTTCCTGCTGTACACGTGGCGACGGTTCTTCGAGCTGTCGGGCGACTTCGCGGAGGAGCTGTAGGAGTGAACGCTCCCGCACTGGAGGTGGCCGATGTCAGCAAGAAGTTCCGGCTGTACCGGGAGCGGCCGACCTCGCTCAAGGCCAGGATCCTCCGCTCCCGGATGCGAGCCGAGGACTTCTGGGCGCTTCACGACGTGTCCTTCCTCGTCCCAGAGGGAAGCTCGCTCGGCCTGATCGGGCACAACGGCTCGGGAAAGACCACCCTGCTCAAGATCGTGGCCGGGATCCTCCGTCCGACCTCGGGCGTCGTGCGACAGCGGGGGCGGCTGGCCGCCCTGCTGGAGCTGGGCGCGGGATTCCACCCCGAGCTCACGGGTAGGGAGAACGTCTATCTGAACGCGTCATTCCTCGGGCTGTCCCGGCGGGAGACCGACGCTGCCTATGAGGGCATCGTGGCCTTCGCCGAGCTCGAAGACTTCATGGACAACCAGGTGAAGTTCTACTCATCGGGGATGCTCGTCCGTCTGGGATTCGCCGTGGCCGTCCACGTCGACCCCGAGGTCCTGCTGATCGACGAGGTGCTCGCCGTGGGCGACGAGGCCTTCCAGGCGAAGTGCCTCGATCGCATCGGCCAGTTTCAGCGGGACGGCCGGACGATCGTCCTCGTCACCCACGCACTCGACACGGTCACGCAGATCTGCGACCGGGCCGTGATGCTGCACCATGGGGAGGTGCACGCCGCTGGGGCGCCCGCGGACGTGGTCCGCGAGATGCGCCACGTCCTGCTGGGCACCACCGACCCGGGGTTCGTGCCGGAGGAAGGGACGCGCCAGGCGGAGATCGCCAGCGTCGAGCTGATCTGGGGATCGGGAGCGAGCGAGATCGCGCTTCGCCGAGGCGACGGCCTCACCGTCCAGGTCGACGTCCGGACGAACGAACCGGTCGCCGACCTCGACGTTGACTTCCAGATCCTCGACGGAGCGACGAACCACGCCGTGCTCGACGCCAGGACGTCCTCCCACGGCATCGCCATCGCCCGATTCGACGGGAAGAAGCGGGTCCGGTTCCGGATCGGCTCGTTCCCCTACGCCGCCGGCAAGTACTGGGTCACCGTCGGCCTCTCGTCCCGGGACACCGGCCGCCTGTACCACGTCCAGACACAGCGATACGGGTTCGACGTCGTCGACGCCGTCCGGATCCAGGATCGGATCGACGTGCCCGTCGACGTGGAGGTGGAGGACCTGTGAGCGCCCTCGACCACGTCGGTCCCACCTCGAAGAAAGGGAACCTCACCATGCTGATCGCCCTGATCCTGCTTTCGGTGACCCTCGCCGCCGTGGCTCAGCTCACCCTGAAGCACGGGATGAACGCGGTGAACGAGGATCTGGCTCCCGCCAGGTTCGGCGTGGATGCGCGGTCGCTCGGGGCGCTGCTGCGAACCCCGGCCATCTACACCGGGCTGTTCCTGTTCGGGCTGTCCGCCCTGGTGTGGCTGGTGGTCCTGTCCCGCGCCTCCCTCTCCTTCGCCTATCCCTTCGCGGCGCTCACCTACGTGCTGATCCTGCTGTTCGACCTGTTTATCCTGGACGAAACCGTTCCGCCGCTCCGGTGGGCAGGGGTGGCGTTCATCGTCGCCGGCATCTTCCTGGTCTCCCGGACGCCGCACGCCTGAGATGACTCGCCCCCGATGAGAGCGGTCGTCCTGGTGGGGGGGGAGGGGACCCGGCTACGTCCCCTGACCGAGACCATCCCCAAGCCGCTCCTTCCGCTGATGGACCGCCCCAGCCTGGACCACGTCCTGGATCACCTGGCCCGGCACGGGGTCCACGAGGTGGTGCTGTCCTCCCCGTACCTCGAGTCGACGTTCCACGACTTCATCGAGGCCCGCCGCGACCCAACGATCACGTGGATCACGGAACGGGAGCCGCTCGGCACCGGCGGGGCCATCGTGCACGCGATGGAGCATCTGGGCGATGAGCCGTTCTTCGCGCTGAACGGGGACATCCTGACCGACCTCGACCTCACGGAGATGGCCGCCTTCCACCGGGATCGCGCGGCAGACGCCACCATCGCGCTCCACCACGTCGAGGACGCGCGGGCCTTCGGACTGGTGGCGACGGGACCCGACGGCCGCGTGGTCGCGTTCCGGGAGAAGCCCGAGGAGCCGATGCCCGGCGACGTGAACGCGGGGACCTACGTCCTTGAACCGAGTGCCCTTGCCGGATGGATGGGGAGCGGGAACGTCTCGATCGAGCGACGGATCTTCCCGGCGCTCATCGATGAGGGGCGACGCGTGTTCGGGGTGGTCGCCGAGGCGTACTGGCTCGACCTCGGCACACCGCAGACCTACCTCCAGGCCCACTTCGACATCCTCGAGGGGAAGGTGGGGGGTGAGCGCTATCCGGCCCCGTACGTGGCCGACGGGGCGATCGTCGATCGCCGAGCACATCTGGGCCGATGGGTGGTCGTGGGGGCGGGAGCATCGGTCGCCCAGGGCGCGGAGATCGATGACTCCGTGCTCCACGCGGGCGCCGTCGTTGAGCGGGAAGCGAAGGTGGTCGGTTCGATCCTCGGCCCTCGATCAGTGGTAGGGGCGGGGGCCGAGGTCATCGAGTCCGCACTCGCCGCATCGGCCCGGGTTCGCCCCGGAACGAGCGTGCGCGGGGCCCGGATCTCCGCCGGCCAGGAGGCGTCCGATGGGTAGGTGCGGAACTGGGCCGATCGATGTGCTAGGGTGCGGCCCCGTTCGGACCCCCGGAGTGTCATGAAGAGAGCGCTTGCGTTCGCCCTGGTCCTGTCCCTTGCCATCATCCTGCCCGCGGAAGCCGGTCATGCCGGCGACTCGTTCCGGTTCTTCGGCTCCGGCTGGGGCCACGGCCTGGGCATGTCGCAGTATGGCGCGTACGGGCTGGCCAAGCAGGGGTGGGGACAGGCTCGGATCCTGACCCACTTCTACTCGGGCACCAAGGTGTCGCCAGCGGCATCGGCGCCCGGCAAGCTCCGCGTCGGGTTGGTCCAGGGGAGGGAGAAGATGCGGCTGGCGCCGACCGGTGGACCGGCGGATCTGCTGCTCGGCGATCCGAACTCCGGCCAGGTGGTGGCCACCGTCCCGGACGGCGAGACCTGGACGGTGCAGGTGGCCGGCCAGGCGTACCGGATCCTCGATGGGACGGGGAGCAAGGTGGGAGAGGACGTCGGCGGCCCCACGAACAACCTGTACGTGGCGTACCGCAACGGCGCCCGCGTCGTGGTCCCCGAGGCGGGACACGCCTACAGCCGGGGGTTCATCGAGCTCAACCTGTACAACTGTGAATCGGGATGCCGAGAGCGGTCGATCCTGGTGGTGGGTGCCGAGGAGTACCTGTACGGTCTGGCAGAGGTCCCCAGCAGCTGGCCGGTCCCGGCCCTCCAGGCCCAGGCCATCGCGGCTCGAACCTATGCGTTCACCAAAGCCGCCACCTCCGGGCAGCACCGTGCCGTATGCAACTGCGCCCTGTTCGCCAGTTCCTTCGACCAGGTGTACGCGGGTTGGGACAAGGAAGCCGGGCTCGACGGCGACCGGTGGGTCGCCGCGGTCGATGCGACCGCCGGACAGGTCGTGACGTACCAGGGACAGAGCATCCAGGCGTTCTACATGTCCTCGAGTGGCGGGTTCACCGAGGACAACGAGAACGTGTGGGGCGGAACGCCGATCCCGTACCTGCGCGGGGTGTGCGATCCCGGTGACTACACGTCCGAGAACCCGAACGCCGTGTGGGACCTCTCGTTTCCAGCGGATCGGGTCACGCGAAGGCTCCGCCTGGGAATCGGGCCTGTTACCGGCTTCACGGACACGGTGCGAGGCGTGTCCGGACGGATCGTCACCACGGTCGTACAAGGAGCCTCGGGGACGGCCGAAGTGAGCGGGTCCACGCTCCGCTCGGCCCTGGAGCTTCCCGACGACCGGGTGTGGGTGAACGCGAACCGGCAGATCACCGGGAGCATCCGCCAGAAGTACGACGCCACCAACTGCCGGGCGGGGCTTGCGACCACGCGGGCGACGCCCGTTGCCGGAGGGGTTCGTCAGCAGTTCCAGCGGGGGGCCATCTACGTCAAATCGGGGATCGGCCCGCACATGCTGTCGGGCTCGGTCCTCGAGTTCTACCTGAAGAAGGGCGGACCGAAAGGGAGGTTCGGATTCCCCACCAGCGACGTGGTGAGGCTGAAGAACGACGCCACCCGGGCCACGTTCGAGCGAGGCAGGATCACCTGCTCGGTCTGGGGAGCCTGCCGGGCGAGCTAGACCCCGGATCTCAGGCGGCGCGTGGCTCGGGCGCGTTGCTGGTGCCTCGGTAGGCCTCGATGAAGCCCGACGCGATGGTTCGCGCCTGGTCCGCCGTCACCGCTGCCGGGCATTCCCACAGCTTGTTCCACGCCGTCAGTGCGAGCGACGTGCCGCTCGGGAGATCCGGATATGGGGCCATGATCACCTTGTCCTGCGACCGGGCGAGCGAGGCGAGGCGGTCCACCACCGCCTGCGGGAGGGCGTCCGGCCCGTTGGCCCGGTAATAGATGAGCACGTACGCGTGCTCGAGGTTGTGGACTGCCCTGGTCTCCGGAACCGGGGAGTCGTAGACATGCGGATCCCCGGGGAGCGGGCTGGGGTCGTGCGGCCCCGAGGTCGCGGGGTGCTCCGGATAGGTGTGGCTCTCGCCCGGGGACAGATGGATCCCCCCTGGCGCGGAGGCCGCGGGGGTCTGGACGTCACCGCACCTCGCGTCGCTCGCGGCCGCCAGGGCCGCTTTGGGGATGGGCTGGGGGCCGCCCACCCGGGTCAGCAGGAGGAAGGCGACGAAGGTGACCGCGCCCAGGCCCCCCATCCACGCGGCGCGTTTGGCGGCCCGACGCCGGCGGATCCGGCGCAGCGCCGTCTCCCTGGCTCGGCGGACCTGGTCCTTGCGCTCGGACCTGGCCGAGCGGCCGGGTTCGGCGGTGCTGGTCGTTGTGGGCCGGTCTCGCCCGGGCCCCGCCGCAGGGTGATGCCGTTGCCTGCGCTTCCTCTTGGCCATCAGATCGGGGTCTGGGGCTCGGGTGCGTCGCCGAGATAGCGCTGGCCCCCGAGCGGAGGGACGCCGTAGCGCGCGGTGAACCCGAACGCTGCGGCGAGCGAGACACGCGAGCACGTCTCGACGTGATGCCAAGCCACGAGGGCCATCGCGGACCCTCCCGGGAGGGTCCCCTCGGCTCCCTGGTCCGGATAGTCGTAGGGGGCCACGATGACCTTCTGCCCATGAGACGGGTCCCGGTAGAAGTCCTCGATCTTGGCCAACTCGTCGCCCGAGATATCCGGCGAATACCAGACGACGGCCGCACCGTGTTCCAGCGAATGGATCACCTGATCGATCGGAGGAGGGGTGGAGTACACTCCACGGCTCCACGGAACGGGGTTGTGCGGTCCGGAGGCCGGCGGCACCGATGGATACGTGGAAAGGGGCGGCATCGTCGCCGGGCCGCCCTGGACCCCGATGTGTACTCGGTCGGCGGACTCCGGCTGGTACGGACCGACGTCGCTCACGTCCGTGCACCCCGCGGCCTTGGCCGCCTGAGGGGCGGTCGCCAGCAGCTCCTGGGGATCCTGGACCTTCGGCCGGGGGCGGAGGGCGTAATACGTCGCGCCCGCGGCCACCACGAGGACCGCGACGGCCAGAGCGATCCACCGAGTGCGCCGGGTGCGGGCCATCCGCCGCTGGATCTCCAGGCGCTCCCGCCTGGCCTCCTGCTTCCGCTGGGCCTTGGTCTGCCGCTCGTTCGTGGGGCCAGCGGTGCGCCCGGTCCGTCGTCCCGCCACGTGCCTCCCTCGCTCGATCCGTGTCCACCCGGTGCTCCAACCGGGACCCCTCAGGATATCTGGGTCATCGCGGCCCTGGTCTCACGGGCTTCCGCGAGGCGGTGCACAATCCTTCAGGCTCGAGCCGTCCACGACGGCTGCTGGGCTTGACCC
>DATDKZ010000195.1:0-17096 GCA_036519575.1 Actinomycetota bacterium
GTGACCGGCCCGTACGACGTGATCGCCCGCGGAGAGGCGGCCGACCTGGACGAACTGGCCAAGTCCATCGTGATGCCCATCCAGGCGGTCGAGGGCGTCACGCGCACCCTTACCTGCCCCGTCCTCCAGCTCTAACCGTCCGACCAGCCGCTTCAGGGCTCAGGCCCCGGTGCCGATGGACCCGGGGAGGCCGGATCGACCCCCGGCCGCGGGATCATGCGGGCTCGGGAGGACCTCGGCGCGACCAGCTCCTGGTTCCTGGTGATCGTGGCATTGGTTGCGGGCGCTCTCGTCGTCGTGCCGTTCGCACTTTCCGGCCGTGAGGAAGCGAATCACGATCGGGAGGCGATCGCACAGTGGGAGAAGGCCAGGGATGTCCGCGCGCAGGCCAGGCTCCAGACGGCCGTACGCGGAGCGAGCGCCTATCTTGCCGAGAACGCCACGCTCACGGGGTTCGACCCTGAGCAGGCCTCGCTGTTCGACCCGTCCATCCGATACACGAGCGGCGCCCCAACCGCGAATACGGTGAGCATCCGCGGCGTCACCCCGACGAGCGTCGTCCTGGTGACCTCCACCGGCTCCGCGTATCTGTGCGCTGCCGTGACGGGCGGCGTGGTCAGCTTCGGAAGGGTGAACGCGGCGACCGCTGGCGCCTGCACGGGCGGCTGGTAGCGTTCACTTGCTCACGGTCGTTCGTTGTCGTGCATCGTCCGCGAGGGGGGTTCGCCATGATCGAGGTTCGTCGCGACCCGGAGATCTACGAGACGTCGGGCGGCTGGTTCCACGCCCGGTGGCACTTCTCGTTCGATGAGTACCACGACCCGGCCAACATGGGCTTCGGCACGCTTCGCGTGTTCAACGACGACCGGCTGATCCCCGGCGCCGTCTGGCCCCTGCACCCCCATCGCGATATCGAGGGACTCACCTACGTCGTCGAGGGGACGTTCCGGCATCAGGACGACGTGGGCGGACCTCCGGGGATGCTGCCCGCCGGATCCGTGCAGCGGATGACTCTGGGATCGGGCGCGTGGCACTCGGAGCAGAACGGATCGGACGGCGAGCCGCTGCGATTCATCCAGATGTGGATCATGCCCGCCGAACGCGGCCTCCCGCCCGGCGTGGAGCAGAAGGTCTTCACCGAGGAGGATCGGAAGGGTCGGCTCCTCAAGGTGATCTCCGGCGATGACGGCGACGCCGTAATCGTGCACCAGGACGCGTCGGTCTTCGTGTCACATCTGGAGCCGGGCACCGAGGTGGACCACACGTTCGCCCCGGGGCACGGGGGATACCTCTACGTGATCGATGGATCGGTTCGGCTGAACGACGAGAAGCTCGGCACCGGCGACGCAGCCAAGATCGCCGGCGAGCCCAACATCACGCTCGACGCGGACGGAACGACGGAGCTGATCCTGGTCGACGTGACACTCGACGGCCTCACATCGGGGTGATGTCCACCAGCGTCGAGGTGTCGACGTCGAAGGTGACCGGCCGGTAGAAGGCGGGCTTCGTCTCGAGCGTCAGGGTCCATCCCGCCCCGGCGACCCCTTCGGCGTGATGAAACGCCGAAACCCCCCGGAGCACCGCCTTGACCCGGAAGATCCGGCGGAGCTCGTCGTTCTTGTAGTGCAATCGATATCGACGACCCACCACCAGCCCCTCGATCGTGGGACGCAGCTCATCGTACTGTCGGATCATCCCGGCGAACGTCCGGACGAGCCGGGGACGACGAGAACCACCGGTCCGCTCGGCGGCAGCCAGGTTGAACCAGGAGATGCGGCGACCGTCCCGGACGAGCCAGGCCATCTCGCCCTGGTCGGGGCGCACCTTCAGCCGATCGGCCGGTTCCCCCAGGGCCGCGGAGATGTCGGATGCCAGAGCGGCCGCCGCCTCGGGTCCCGGGCCCGCTCCGCTCGGGCGCGCCAGGTCATCGAAGTCGTCGCCCGCCCAGCCCTCGTGCACCCCGCCCCTCCGATCGCCGACCCGGCGCGGACCACCGGCGCTGCTCGGCATCCCTCAGTATCGTTCGTCATCGCGCGGAGCGTCGTAGGCTTGGCCCGTGGCCGCTCCGACCCGCCGCGCGAAGCGCTTCCGGCCGCCGCCGCCGCGCTCGGAGACAGCCTCGCCGGCAAGCCTGGTCGAGGAGTGCATCCTCGTCCTGTCCCTCTCGCTCCTCGCTAGCGCGGTGTACGCGATCATCAGCCTGACGTCCGCGCCGCTGAAGGGCGCCACGGTCTTCGTCGTGCCCCAGGTCGGCCTGGCGACCCAGTTCGCGAACTTCGCGTTCGGACTGGCCCCCGTGTGGCTCGTCGTGTTCCTGCTTCGCAGAAGCGGGGAAGGCGTGGGACAGATCGGCCTGGCACTGAGCCGGCCGGGCCGAGACCTCGCCTCGGGCGTGGTGCTCTCGGTCATCGTGGGCGCGGCCGGGATCGGGATCTACCTGGTGTCCGTGGCGCTCGGGGTGAATCGGTTCGTCGTGCCGGTGCCGCCTCTCGGCCACTGGTGGACGATCCCCGTCCTCCTCCTCAACGCCGCTCAGGCGGCACTGCTCGAGGAGGTCATCGTCGTCGGCTACCTCATCACCCGGCTCCAGCAGCTGCGCGTGTCCGAGCCGGCCGCGGTCGGCGCATCGGCACTCCTTCGGGGCGCCTACCACCTGTATCAGGGATGGGGCGGGTTCGCCGGCAACCTGGCGCTCGGACTGTTCTTCGGGTTGTTCTTCACCCGCACCCGTCGGACCTGGCCGCTCGTCGTCGCCCACTTCCTGCTGGACGTCGGTGCCGGGGTCGGTTACATCCTGTTCCGGACCCATCTCCCGGGGTCGTAGCCGTGAGGCTCGCGAGGGGACTCGATCTCCGCCGCCCTCTGAAGCTGACTGCAGCGCAGGGATTCGCGCACGTGTCGCATGCCGTGGAGGGTTCCTTCCTTCGCTTGCTGCGCCGAGAGCTCGAACGCGGTCCGTTCCGGCGGTTCGAGGGATCGTTCGGGCAGGTCCGCCAGGAGATCGAGGGGTACGACGTCCTCGATCCGATGGACGGGTTCCCGCGTCTGGCGGAGCTCCGCGACGAGCTGGCCGGGCTGCTGCGGAGGAACGGACGCGCGATCGCCGGCATGGCGACGTGGTGGCCGAACGAGGCCGGCGTGGCCCGATACCGGCCTGGGTCCATCGGCATCACTCCCCACCTTGACGGCAAGTGGTACCGGCGACTGGTGGTCGTGGTCACCGTGAACGGTACGGCACCGTTCAGCGTGTGTCGTGACCGGGCGGGCGAGGTCATCGAGCGATGGCACGCCGGCCCCGGCAACCTCACGCTGATGCGCGCTCCCGGGCTCGCCGGACACAAGGACGGCCGACCGTTCCATACCGTGGAAGGACCGCGTCGCGGAACCCGATGTTCCATCGGGTTCCGGATGAACACGCGACCCGCCGAGACGGCGAAGCCATAGTCGCTCGGGTGGAACGTGATCGCCATGGCCCCGTCGGAACCGTAGCGGAGCGTGGGCCTCGCGTTTGGTCCTACTGGAGCCGGCGGGGGATGCGTCGCTCCCACCGCCTGGACCATCGGAGCGTCCCGTTCTCCGAGACGTCGAGATCGATCGTCAGGTGATACGTCTCGGCGTCGCTTCGAACCACCTGGTGGACCTGTGAGGTGACCGTGGCCTCCGGCCACTCGATGGTCAACGAGGCGCGTGAGTCGGCGCTCGCGACCGCGGGGTCCCGCGTCGAGACAGCAACGGTTCCCCCGTAGAGCTCGTGGAACCGTGGTCGCTCGCCGTCCGCCTCAGTCGTCCCGGAGCTCTCGGCGACGGCCCGGGTCTCCCGGTCCAGCACGCCGTGCTCGATGCGCCACACGACGGTCTCCACCGCGTTGCCCTTGGACGATTCGTATCGTTCCTGCCCATTACTGGCCGTCGTGAGGACGGGGCGCTCGCCGATCGGTGAGGGCCCGTCCACCCCGGGCAGGATAAGCGCCGAGCCACCCCGTTCGAAGGTGAGCCTGGCCGCCGCGGGCGGCGGCCACGCATTCGGCCAGTCCGACCCGGCCAGGTCGAGCCGGATCCTGTGCCCCGGCTCGAAGATCCAGGAGGTGACCTCCAGCTCCACCTCGGCCCGGTACCGCGTCCCGGGTTCGAGCGGAGACGGCCGCTCCCGCGACTCCCGGTGCGACAGGTTCAAGAGTCCTCGCGTCACCAGCGCCGAGGTCCCATCGGGGAACACGTCGCACAGCTTCGCCGAGAGGAAGGCCACGGGCGCGGAGGACGTCACCGTCACCTCCACGCGGGGATGGCCGAGGATCTCGAGCTCCTCGGACAGTGGAGGCCATTCGTACACGGCGGACCACGCCTCGTCCGGTCGCTGGTCCTGGGGCTGCCCGAACGGTAAGTGCCCGGCGCACGAGATCCAGGCCGTCCATCCCACGTCGCCCCGCACCTCGAGTTCGTCGGGGTCGGAGGAGGACCGGCCCACGGCGATCGCGTTCCCGAACGGCATGGGGACCTCCGTGCCTCGATCGAGCGGCCACCCCGCCTCGAACCGCCACTCGCCCCGGACCACCGTCAGATCGGGCTGAGGCTTCGTGGAGCGACGGGCGAAGAGGAGGATCGCCGGCTCGCGATCGATGCCGTTGTCGATGCCCTTCAGCCACCGGTCCCACCACCGGAGCATCTCCGGCGTCAGGTCCACGTTCGGCCCCGGGAGCGAGGTCTCGGTCGACGCATGGGCCCACGGCCCCAGGATCAGCCGTCTCGGGCACGTTAGCGCCGCCATCGTGCGGAGCGAGTTGTTCGTGTATCCGTCGGCCCAGCCGGCGACGATCATCGTCGCGGCCTGGATGGCTCCATAGTCAGGGCGGAGCGAACCGTGCTGCCAGTACGGCCCGAACGTCTGCTCCTCCAGCCAGCGGATGACCCACGGCTCGTTGTCGTGCACCCGCTGCTCCCATGCCGCGCGCCACCCATCGCCGTACAGCGAAGGCACCGGCGGGAGAGCGTTCAGACCGGTCATGTAGGTGGGGTAATCCACCAGGTCGAGGGCCTTCAGCGCGCCACCGAAGTAATGAACGTCGTCGGCGTACCGGTCATCGGTTGCATAGATGGGGATGATGGCCTTCAGCGCCGGCGGCCGGGTCATGGCTACCTGGATCGAGTTGAACCCCGAATAGGAGGTCCCGTACATCCCGACGTTGCCGGTGCACCAGTCCTGCGAGGCCAGCCAGGCGATGACCTCGTTCATGTCCCGCTGCTCGATCTCGGGGTACTCGTCTTCGGCAACGCCTTCGGACGTCCCGGTCCCTCGCACGTCTACGCGGCACACGACGTACCCGGCCTCGGAGAGGCGCACGTACTCCGTCCGATACGACGCGGTGAGGTCGTCCTTGCGATAGGGCAGGGCTTCGAGGATTGCCGGCCACGGGCCCTCGCCGTCGGGCAGGTAGAGCGTCGCGGCCAGCCGCACGCCGTCGGCCATCGTGATGAACGTATGCGTCGACGTCGCGGGCATCGGCGCGAATCCTAGCCCGGCGTCCCTGCGGGCTCGCGAGGGATGGTCTGACCGGTAGTCATCTCACGTCCAGCTGGGGAACCATGCCCGGAGCGAGAAGGCGTACCCGGAGAGCGGGTGAGCGGTGAGGACGGGCCAGAACCATAGGAACAGGCCCACCGAGACCACGACGAACCCGGCGGCGAGCGGGAGCCACGGACGTGAGCGAGAGCCGGCGATGTGGGCCTCGGACAGGTCCCGCAGGGCATAGACGCACCCGAGGACGAAGAACGGGACGATCGGTGTGGCGTAGAAGAAGAACTGCGGCCGCGTCACTAGGAACCAGGGCAGGTAGAGGGAAGCGACCGTGATGACGATGAATCCGGCGACCCAGTCACGCCTCAGCCACCAAGCGTAAGTGACGTAGGGGATCGCCACGAGGCTCCCCCAGAAGATGGCGGGGTTGCCGTTCGCATAGATGACGCGGCGTACGTCGTCGGCGTACCGCGCGTAGTACAGGACCGGACGCCACAGGAGGATCCACTTCCACGCCTGCGCGAGGTAGGGGTGAATGGGTTTGTGCGTCTCGGGATCGATCGATTGCAGATGCTCGTGGTAGTTCGTCATCGCTCCCTGGAGGCGAAGCCAATCTCCGACGTGGAACCCGAAATGAAGGAACCAGCCTAGATACGACGCCACGTACACCACCGCCGGCAACGCCAGGAAGAACAGGGCGATGGGGAACGATTCCCATTGGATTGCTCGCCAGACCGGACGGCTCACGCCGGCTCGTTTGCGCCGCATGACTTCCCACACCACCGACAGGGCGATGGCGCCGAGGATGCCGGTGACCCCCGACCACTTCGTGGCAACTGCGGCACCGAACGCGATGCCCGAAGCGACCCGCCATGGCCGGAACAACGGGGAGGGCACGCGGACGCCGGGCTTCGGTGGCTCTAGGAGGTCTGAGCCATGTGGGGTCTGCGACCCATCGCGTGCCGGCTGGGAGTTGCGGGAACCGCGCCGCTCGATCCATCGCCGGTCCAGCAGGAGGAAGAGGAATCCGAGCGCGATCCAGAACGCCACGAAGACGTCGAGCATCGCCACCCGTGACTGGACGAAGCTGAGGTTCTCCGTGGCCAGGAGGAGTCCCCCGGTGAAGGTCCACAGGGGACTCCCGAACAGCAGCTGCACCATCAGCGCCAGCACGACGACCGTGAGCGTCCCGAATGCGGCAGACGACACTCGCCAGCCGAAGGCATCGGTGCCGAAGGCGAGCTCACCGAGGGCGATGGCCCACTTCCCCAACGGGGGATGCACCCATGCCCCGGTGTCGTTCTTGTCCGTCCTCCAGAACCGCTCGTCGCTGCTGGTGGTGTCGCAACGCGCGTTGGAGTAGCCGAGGTAGATGCAGGCCGACTTCGAGTAGTAGATCTCGTCGAACACCCGGGTCGGCGGCGTGCCCAAGTTGGCGAACCGGAGGATCGCAGCGATCAGGCCCACCGCCACCACGGCCACGACCGGTCTGTTGATCAGGCGGCGAACGGCCTCCACACCGAGCCGGGCTGGTGGGGGAGCCGGAGGCTCGAGCATGGTGGTGGGGGTCTGCACGGGGTGATGGTACGAGAGGCCCTGTTGTCGCGAATGGTCAACGCCGGCCACCCGGCCGGTCCCTCAGTCGATACACGAACTGGACCCCCTGGAACACGTGGTCAAGCGAGGCCGACTTGTTGTCTACGAGCCCCGCCGAGAGCCCGGCCTCCTGCACGACGTCGAACGTGAGGTCGGTCTCGACCTCGGCCGCCTTCTTCGGCCAGGCCACCCAGAGCCTCCCGGCCGGGTCCAGCGAGCGGGCCAGCGCGGCCAACCTCCGCTCGAGCTCACGTCGCTTCGTCGCGAACAGCACCACGACGTCGAGGGCTCCGGCGGGGCGTCGGAGTAGCTGAGCGCCGGGCGGCAAGGGATTGAGGGTGAAGCCGGGAGGAGGGGAGACCAACAGAACGCGTGAGCCGTCCCGGATGCCGAGCTTCTGGGGCAGGGGGGTTCCCGAGTAATCCTTGTGCGCCGCCGAGGGCATGGGCCGCCAACTGTACCCCGCGTCAAAAGCTCCCAGGACCTCCGGCCATCCTCGGTCGGCGGCGAACCGTGGCAACATCGATCCGTGAGCGGGATCCTGTATCTGGTCGGCACGCCGATCGGGAACTTCGGGGACATGACCGATCGGGCGCGCGAGACGCTCGGCACGGTCGACGTGGTCGCCGCCGAGGACACGCGGCGCACGGGCCGGCTCCTGGCCCATTTCGGCATCGAGGCCAGGATGGTCTCGCTGTTCCAGGGGAACGAGGACCGGCGGACCGAGGAGTTGCTGAAGGAGCTGCGATCCGACCACGACGTGGCGGTGGTCTCCGATGCCGGCATGCCGGGGTTGTCCGACCCCGGCTACCAGCTAGTGCGGGCGTCCGTGGACGCGGGGATCGAGGTGCGCGTCGTCCCTGGCCCGTCGGCGGTCCTGTCGGCCCTGGTGGTCTCGGGGCTGCCCACCGACCGGTTCGTGTTCGAGGGATTCCTTCCTCGTCGGGCCGGCGATCGGCGCATGCGCCTGCAGAGCCTGGTCCACGACCGGCGGACCGTCGTGCTGTTCGAGTCACCCCATCGACTGTCCACCTTGTTGCGTGACGTCATGGCCGAGCTGGGGAACCGACAGGTGGCCATCGCGCGGGAGTTGACCAAGCTGCACGAGGAGGTCATCCGGGGTCGGACCTCGGATGTCCTGGCTCGCCTGACGGACCTCGAGCTGAAGGGCGAGCTCGTCGTGGTGCTCGAGGGGAGTCGCCGCCCGGAAGTCGTGGACCAGCAGGAATTGGTGGTGGAGGCCCGGGCTCTCGTTCGCGCCGGGATGCGAAAACGCGACGCCGCCTCGGAGGTGGCCCGGAAGCGAGGAGCCTCCGCGAACGCCATCTACGAGTCGCTGGTGGAGGCAGACCGCTCCGGGGGAGCTTCCCAACCACCTGACCCCTAGAATGGCCCGACCATGGGTCGGACCGTCTTCTACATCACCACCCCGATCTACTATCCGAACGACGTTCCGCACATCGGCCACGCCTACAACGCGGTCGCCACCGACTTCATCGCCCGGTACCACCGGCTTCGCGGGGACGAGGTCTTTCACCTCACCGGCACCGACGAGCACGGGCTGAAGCTCCAGCGGGCGGCGGAGGCCGCCGGGGTGAGCCCAGAGGAATGGGTGGACTCGATGGAGCCACGATGGCGTGAGGTGTGGGCCCGACTGGACATCGCCTACGACGACTACATCCGGACTACCGAGCCCCGGCACGAGAAGGCGGTGAAGGAGCTCCTCCAAACCGTGTACGACAACGGCAGAGACGACATCTACCTCGGCGCCTATGAGGGCCTGTATTGCGTGTCGTGCGAGCTGTACTACACCGAGGACGAGCTCGTCGACGGCAGGTGCCCGATCCACGGCATCCCGGTCGAGGCCATGCGGGAGGAGAACTACTTCTTCCGTCTCTCGGCGTATGCGGAACGGCTCCTGCGGCACTATGAGGCGCATCCCAAAGCGGTGCAGCCGGAGGTCAGGCGGAACGAGGTCCTGTCGGTGATCCGCGGCGGACTCCAGGACTTCTCCATCAGCCGGACGTCGTTCCGGTGGGGGATCCCGCTCCCGTGGGACCCGGCGCACGTGACCTACGTCTGGTTCGACGCCCTGACCAACTACATCACTGCCGCGGGGTACGGCTCGGACCCCGAGGGGTTCGCCCGCGTCTGGCCGGCAAACATCCACATGATCGGAAAGGACATCCTCCGCCAGCACGCGATCTACTGGCCGGCCATGCTGATGGCCGCGGACATCGAGCCCCCCGAACAGGTCTGGGCCCACGGGTTCCTGACGGTCGGAGGCAAGAAGATGTCGAAGACCAACGCCACGGGTGTCCACCCCTTCGAGCTCGTGGATCGGTTCGGGGTCGATGCGTACCGGTACTACTTCATCCGGGAGATCCAGTTCGGCCAGGACGGGAGCTTCTCCCTGGAATCCATGAACGACCGGTACCACGCCGACCTGGCGAACGGCCTTGGGAATCTGGCCAGCCGGGTCCTGGCGATGCTGGGGTCCTACTACGACGGCTTGGTCCCGGAGATCCAGGTCACTGGGATGGAGGGCGACATCCCCTCCTTGGTCAAGGATGTCGCCGGCCGGTACGACAGCCTCATGCTCGACGTTGCCTTGACCCCTGCCCTGGCCTCGGTCTGGGACCTCGTGGGCCGGGCCAACCTGTACCTGGTGGAGCGAGCCCCGTGGCGCATGGCCAAGGATCCCGCGAGTCGAGATGAACTGGCGGGGGTGCTGTACACCGCCGCCGAGATCCTGCGGATCCTGGCGGTGCTTCTTTCACCGATCATGCCAGGCGCGGCCGGCAGGCTGTGGAAACAATTGGGGATTTCCGAGCCGCTCGCGGTCCAACGGATCCCCCAAGCCGCGGAGTGGGGCCGCCTCGCTCCCGGCACGAGGACAACCAAGGGCGAACCGCTGTTCCCGCGCCTCGACTCCTAGGTGAGGGTTCGCCGCCACGCGTTTCACGTGAGACTCCTTCCCTCGACTCCGGGTGGACACTCGGCAGGCGCGGTTCATTGCCTGCCACGTCGCCTGTCGAGCGGAGGTCGAGAGCCGGTATCGTTGGCCATCCATGGCTTCCACGTATCCCGAGCCACCCCCGCAGGACGCCGCCGTTGACACCCATTGCCATCTGTTCCTGATCGAGGAGGACCCCGCCGAGGTGGTTGCGGCTGCGCGGCGGGCAGGCGTTGGGAGTCTGGTCTGCGCCGGCATCGACCCCCAGACGAGCCACCGTTCGATCGAGCTCGCCCAGTCCTTTCCCGAGGTGTTCGCCACGGCCGGGATGCACCCCCACACCGCCTCGGAGTTGGACGACGAGGGATGGGAGCAGATCAGGGAGATGGTGGCCATGCCCCGGGTTGTCGCAGTGGGGGAATGCGGGCTCGACTTCTATCGGATGCGATCGCCGAGAGACGATCAGGAGCGAGCCTTCGTTCTCCACATCTCGTTGAGCGTTGAGACCGGGCTTCCCGTTGTTGTTCACATTCGGGATGCATGGCCGGCCGCCCTCCGGCTTATGGACGAGGGATCGGCGGAACGAGTGGTCCTCCACTGCTTCAGCGGCGATGCGTCGATCGCCAAGGAGTGCGCGGCCCGCGGGTGGTTCCTGTCGTTCGCCGGCAACCTCACGTATCCGAAGAACCGGCACCTTCGGGAGTCGGCCGCCGCCACCCCGCTCGATCAACTTCTGGTCGAGACCGACAGCCCGTTCCTCGCCCCGCAGTCCGTTCGGGGCCGCGACAACTCGCCGGCGAACGTCGTCGAGGTGATCAGAGAGATCGCCGATGTTCGCGGAACCACCTTCGAAACGGTTCGCGACGCAACGTCGGCGAACGCACGCGCGGTTTTCCACCGGCTTGGATAACGGTTCAGGCACTCTGAGGGCCTCGAACACACGTTTGCTTTCAAGTTTGCAGTGAGGGTTGAGGGTTGATACCGTGCCGGCAGTGCTCATGGAGGCTTCGGCCCGGCTGATCGCCGGCGCTCCCCCCGAAGCCTTCTTGCTGTTGGGGGGAAGGATGCTGGTCCGGCCGACTCGGGTCCGCCGATTGCGGATCCGCAGGGCTACGGGGAACGTTGCGTTCGTCGTGGCGATCCTCGCCGTCGGCTCCTTGTATCTGGCTCTCGAGAAGAACGTGACCCTCGTCGTGGACGGCCACCCCCAGGCCGTTCGCACGCTGAGCTCGAACGTGGAACAGCTCCTCGACGCACGGGGCATCGTCGTGGACATCCAGGGCTACGTGGCCCCGCCGGTGGCGACCCCCCTCGCCGACGGCATGACGGTAGTGGTGGACACCAGCGGCCTCCTGCGGGCCGTCTCCGGTGTGGGGGTCTGGGTGGTGGATGGGGTGACTGGACCGTCGGCGAAGCTGGCTATCCAGCACACCGAGAATTGGTTCTCCGCGGGAGAACCGGTCGGGCCGACTCGGATGGTGGACGCTCGGGTCGTCGTGAAAGGGAAGGCTCACGACGTACTCACGAATGCGGCCACCGTTCGGGAGCTCCTCTCGGCCATGGGGATCGAGCCCGACGGGAGCGATCGCGTCCTTCCGCCACCCAGGACCCCCCTCCTCGACGGGGCCTCCGTTCGGTTCGTCGACATCGATCTTCGGACGCGACACGTCGTCGTTCCCATCCCGTCCCATACCCTCACCTCGTACTCGGACACGCTTACCCCCGGAATGGAGAAGATCACGCAGTCCGGGGCGACCGGAAGGATGCTCGTGACCTACGGGGTCACGGTGGTGGACGGGCGGGTGGAGCGGAAGACCGTCCTCACGCGCAAGGTGCTTCAGACGGCCGTCCCCACGCTCCGTGTGGTCGGGCGGGCCGAATCGGTGGTTCACGGCTCGGAGACGGGCGAGGCCTCCTGGTACGGTTTCGCGCCCGGCTCCGGCTTGACCGCCGCCCATCCATGGCTTCCGTTCGGGACGGTGGTGACGGTGACCTCTGTCACTACCGGCGCGAGCATCGACGTGGTAATCAACGATCGTGGACCCTTCGGCGGACGGATCATCGACCTCTCCGATGAGGCCTTCGCGGCCCTCGCGCCGCTCAGCCAAGGGGTCATGGACGTCCGCCTCACCTGGTAGCTCCGGGCTTGGTCGCACGGCCCTGAAGGATCTCGCCGCCCGCTATGGGATCCATCCCTCCAAGGCCCTGGGCCAGAGCTTCCTGGCGGACCCAAATCTCGCCCGGGCCATCGTGGCCGACGCCGGGGTCGGGCAGAGCGATCGGGTGGTGGAAGTCGGTCCGGGCCTCGGCTCGCTCACCGTGGTCCTGGCGGGGACGGGCGCCCATGTGCTGGCGGTTGAGCGGGACCCGGCGCTCGTTCCGGCCTTACGGGAGGTGCTGACGCCCTACCCCCTGGTTCGACTGGAGGTACGCGATGCATCGAAGATGGACTGGGACGCCGAGCTCCCTGCCGGCGAGTGGACGATGGTGTCTAACCTCCCGTACAACGTCGCGGTGCCACTGCTGCTGACCATGTTGGACAGCGGGCCGCGGATCACCGAGTACCTGGTGACGGTGCAGCGCGAGGTGGGCGAACGCCTGACGGCGCAACCGGGAGAGGATGCCTACGGCGCCGTCAGCGTCCGGGTGGCGTACCGGGCCCGCGCCGAACTCGTTCGGCGGATCCCTGCCGACGTCTTCTGGCCACGGCCCAAGGTCGAGTCGGTCACGGTGCGACTCACCCCCCGGCCCGCGCCGGTCGAGGTCGATCGGGCCGCGCTCTTCCGGGTGATCGACGAGGGGTTCGCGGAGCGGCGGAAGACGATGGGTAACGCCCTCAAGCGCCTGGGCCTCGACGCACCATCGGCGGAGCGAGTCCTTTCCCAAAGTGGCGTGGTGCCCGGCATCCGGGCCGAACGGCTGGGACTCGCGGAGTTCGCCCGCATCGCGGAAGTCCTTCGGCGGGAGGGAGTCCTGCGATGACCCGGCGGTCCGCCGTCCGGCGCGAGGCGAACGCGAAGATCAACGTGTTCCTCCGCGTCCTTCGAGCTCGGGAGGACGGCTACCACGACATCGAGAGCCTGGTCGTGCCGGTCTCGTTGGCGGACCGGATCACGGCCCGGCCCGCCGACGAGCTGCGTGTGAGCATGAAGGGCGGGGACGATCTCCCGCGCACGATCCCGGGTGGCGGACTGAACCTCGCCCTGGTCGCCGCCCTCGCCCTTGCCGAAGAGTGCGAGCACGCGGGTGGAGCGGAGGTCGAGATCGAGAAGCGGATCCCCGTGGCCGCCGGGCTCGGCGGAGGGAGTTCCGACGCCGCGGCCACCCTCAGAGCTCTGAACGAGCTGTGGGGATGCGGCATGGACATGGAGGCCCTCGCCCACATCGCCGCACGGGTGGGATCCGACGTCGCAGCCATGCTTGCCGGTGACTCGGTGCTGGTGCATGGGCGAGGTGACGTGATCGATCCCGCCACCGTGGACCGGCTGTGGTGGGTCCTGCGCTCGTTCGACTTCGGCGTCCGCTCGCCCGACGCGTACCGCTGGTGGGACGAGGACCGGGCTTCGTCGGGGGCCGATCCGGCTCCGCTCATCGTGGCCGCGACGAAAGGTGACCCCGAAACGTTGGGGCCGTTGCTGTTCAACGACCTGGAGCGACCGGTGTTCGCACGGCACCCGGATCTGGCCGAGGCGAAGGCCGCGCTGCTTCAAGCTGGAGCGCTGGGAGCCGTGATGAGTGGGAGCGGATCGTCGGTCGTGGGGCTGGCACGCGACGAGGCCCACGCGCGCTCGCTGGCCAAGCGGTGGGCCTCCGCGCAGGTGATCGCCGGCCCGCCGTGACACCGTCTGAATAGGTGGCGGCTTCGCCTTGCTCCGTCGGCGATAATCGGAGGCGGTCCGGGGTGGTCTAACGGCAAGACGCGGGCCTTTGGAGCCCTCGATGGAGGTTCGACTCCTCCCCCCGGAACGCAACCGCGCCCCGACCGCCGGTTCTTTGCCCCAGGCTCGCATCCCCTAGGATGCGGCGGCGGACGAAGGAGGGGTTCCTGTGGCGACGGTCGAGACGGCCCCGGCGGGGTTCGTACGGCAGGACGGCAAGGAGAAGGTCACCGGCACCGGCCGGTACACCGCCGACCTCAGCTTCACCGGCATGGCCCACGTGAAGTTCCGCTACGCGGACCACTCGCACGCGAAGATCCTGAGGATCGACACGTCGAACGCGAAGGGTCTCCCCGGCGTCGTCGCGGTCGTCACGCAAGACGACCTGCCAGACGTCCGCTACGGCGGCTTCGTCCAGGACCGGTACCTCTTCGCGAAGGACGTCGTTCGGTTCGAGGGCGAGATCGTCGCCGGGGTCGCCGCGCTCACCGAGGAGATCGCCGCCGAGGCGGCGCGACTGATCGAGATCGAGTACGAGCCGCTGCCGGTCGTGACGGACTTCGTCCGGGCGATGGAGCGAGGCGCGACGCTGATCCACCCCGATCTCCCGTCCTACGACAAGGACGAGAACATCGTCGCCGACGGCAACACGATGGCCTACCACACGATCGTGAAGGGCGATGCCGACACCGCGATGGCGGAGGCCGACGTTGTCGTCAAGAGCCACTACGTCTCCGACGCGTCGCAAGGGGTGCCGATCGAGCCCCGCGCGGTCGTCGCGCAATGGCAGGGCGACAAGGTCACGATCTGGTCCTCGACGCAGGTGCCGTACGCCGCTCGCGCCGGCGTCGCGCAGACGCTCCAGGTGCCCGAGGCGGACGTGCGGGTCGTCGTCCCGCTCCTCGGCGGCGGGTTCGGCGCGAAGTGCGACCTGCACTTCGAGGGGCAGGTCGCCGCGCTCGCCCGAGCCGCCCAACGGCCCGTTCGCCTGGTCCTGTCGCGCGAGGAGGAGTTCACGATCATCGCGCAGCGCCGCGAGGGGATCGCGATGGACTTCGAGACCGGCGTGACGCGGGACGGCCATCTCGTCGCGCGTCGGGCGAAGCTCGTCCTGGACAAGGGCGCGTACTGCGGCGAGGGCGGGTTCCTCGGACAGATGGCCGCGATGCATGCGTGCGGGCCGTACCAGATCGATCACATCTCGGTCGAGGCGTTCCTGAACTACACGAACAACCAGCCGTCCGGCTCGGTCCGCGCGCCGACGGCGCCGCAGGTCTGCTGGGGGCTCGAACAGCACATGGACGAGGTCGCGGCCGCGATCGGCATGGATCCCGTCGACCTCCGTCGTCGAACGCTGATCGAGGAGGGCGCCGAGGGTCCGACCCGTCAGGTCTTCGAGAAGGTCGGCGTGCGCGACACGCTCGAACGTGCGGTCGAGATGATCGGTGACGGCGGTGAGCTGCCCGACGACGAGGCGATCGGTGTCGCCGTCGGCTGGTGGCCATGCATGCCGGCGCCGTCCGGCGCGTACGTGCAGATGAACGGCGACGGCAGCGCCACGATCGTGACCGGCGCGCAGGAGAACGGCAGCGGCGCCGTGATGGCGATGCCGGTGTTCGTCGGGCAGGAGCTCGGGATCGATCCGAACGACGTCTCGATCCTGTACCAAGACACCGACGTCGCGCCGTGGGACATGGGGTCGTGCGGGTCGCAGACGACCTTCAACAGCGGCCGCGCGATCCTCGCGGCGGCGCAGGAGGTCCGTCAGCAGCTGCTCGACGCGGCCGCCGAACAGCTCGAGGCCGACCGTGACGACCTCGAGCTCGCCGACGGCGTGGCCCGCCTGAAGGGCTCGCCCGACCGTTCCGTGGCGATCGCGGACCTCGTCGGCGAGATCGGTACGGTGCACGGGAAAGGGTCGGGCGAGGTCCTCGATGCGCCGAGCGGCGACACGGGCGGATGCGTCGGACGCCTGGGCAACGAGACCTTCCTCGCGCCCCAGCTGATCACCCAGGCTGCGCACGTGAAGGTCGACCGGGCGACGGGCGTCGTCCGCGTGCTCCGGATCGCGGCCGCGCATGACTCCGGACGCATCCTGAACCGGGCGGGTGCCGACGGTCAGGTGCTCGGCGGCGTCGTGATGGGCGTGGGCCTCGCGCTGTCCGAGGGCACGATGCTCGATGACCAGGGGCGGCAGCGGAACCCGCACCTGCTCGACTACAAGCTGCTCACGTGCTCCGACGCGCCCGAGATCGAGGTGGCGTGGGTCGAGTACGACTCGGTCGGGCCGCGGGGGACGAAGGGCGTCGGCGAGCCGCCGCAGGTCCCGACGGCCGGGGCGATCGCGAACGCGATCTCGAAGGTGATCGGTCGGCACGTGCCGCGGCTGCCCATGACACCGGAGCGTGTCTGGGAGGCATCCCGGGGGATCTCCGCATGACCCGATCGTTCGTCTCCGCCGCGACGGTCAACGACGCGCTGTCGGCGTTGTCCGGCGGGGCGCGACCGGTCGCCGGAGGGACGGACCTGGTCGTGGGTGCACGACAGGGGAAGGCGCCGTTGCCCGACGCGATCGTCGCGATCGACCGGATCCCGGGGTTCCGCGCGATCGACGTGTCCGACGGTGGGCTCCGGCTCGGCACGCTCGTGACCCACGGCGACATCATGGCGAGCGAAGAGATCCGCACGCGATACACGGCCCTCGCCGACGCCTCGGCGATCGTCGGGTCGCACGCGACGCGAGCGCAGGGCACGATTGGCGGCAACGTGATGAACGCGTCGCCGGCGATGGACACCGGTGGCCCGCTCCTGTGCTTCGGCGCGACGGCAATCCTCCGGTCGGCGTCCGGCGAGCGTTCGCTCGAACTGGACGAGCTGTGGACGGGGCCGGGGTCGACGTCGGCGCGATCCGACGAGCTGCTCGTCGCGCTCGACGTGCCGGCGCCGTCCGCCGGGACAGGCTCCTCCTACGTGCGTCTCGAGTACCGCCGCCAGATGGAGATCGCCGTCGTCGGCGCGACCGCCGTCGTGACGGTGGACGGCGACCGGATCGTCGACGCTCGCGTCGCGATCACGGCGCTCACGCCGACGATCCGGCGGGTGCCCGCAGCGGAGTCGGCGCTGGCCGGCACGGACGGCGGCGAGGGTGCGGTCG
>DATDKZ010000196.1:0-4236 GCA_036519575.1 Actinomycetota bacterium
TTCTCCCTCATCGCGGGCATCGCGCTTGCCGTGGTCGCCGTGACCGGCGTCGTGCGGGCAATCGACGAGATCGGAGGGATCGGTGCCTGGCGTCGGCTGTTCGAGACGAGCTTCGGAGTCACGCTGTTGATCAAGGTGGCCTTGTTCGCCGGGCTCGTGGCGCTGGGGGCTCGCAACCGGTACGTGAACGTCCCGGCGGTCTCGCAGCGGGGAGAGCGCTTTCGATCACTCCGCCGAACGGTTGGGGCGGAGGTCGCCCTGGCCGTGGGGATCTTTGGCGTCACCGGCGTGCTGACGCAGCTGCCACCCGCCGCGCAGGTCGCCGCCGCGACATCGCCGGCTCCGGCGCAAGTGGTGGCGACGGGGAGCGACTTCGCCACCTCCGCCCGGGTGCGGCTGACGATCATGCCGGGGACCGTGGGTCCCAATCACTTCGAGGCCCGGATCACCGACTACGACACCGGGGAGCCGCTCGATGCGACGAGCGTATCGCTGACGTTCAGGTTGTCGGGGCACCCGGAGCTCGGCTCGCCCAGCCTGGACCTGTCCAGGACCGCCCCGGGCGTGTGGGCGGGTGAGGGAACGCCGCTGTCGATGCCCGGCGCATGGGACGTGTCGGCCCTGATCCAGGGTTCGGCCCGGTCCGTGGTGGTGCCGCTGAAGGTCCAGACCCGAGCTCCACCCCAGCACATCGAGGTGACGCGAGCTCCCGGACAACCGACCCTGTACACGATCACCCTGCCTGGTGGGCTGTCGCTGCAGACGTACATCGATCCGGGGACGCCCGGGAACAACGTGGTGCACTTCACGTTCTTCCAGGCCTCCGGGGACGAGCAGCCCATCGCCCGAGCCACCGCGACCGCCACCACGCCGGCCGGGCACACGCACGATCTGCCGTTGATCCGCTTCGACCCGGGCCACTTCGTGGCGAATACTCGTCTCGATGAAGGAAACTGGCGCTTCAGCATCCAGGCAACGACGAAGCAGGGAGTGCCGCTATCCGCCTATTTCGACCAGACGATCGCCCCGTGAGGAGCGACGCCGGATCACGGTGCCCGTGGCCCGCGCGGTGGACGCTGGGCTTCGTGGCCGTGGCCGTGCTGGCGAGCGGGTGTTCGACGGGGACCGATGGGGTCGGTAGTACCCCCACGCCAGATGTCCGGCCGAGCTCACCGGCCAAGGTGGCCATCCTGTCGCCGACGAACGGTCAGGTCGTGCACGGCTCCAGCGTGAAGATCCGCGTCGGGCTCACCGGGGCGAAGATCGTCCCGGCGACGACGACCGACATCGTCCCCACCAAGGGACACCTGCATGTGTATCTCGATGACCAGATCGTGTCCATGAACTTCAAGCTGACCGGAGAGATCGGCGGTCTCAAGCCCGGGTTGCACGTCCTTCGGGTGGAGTTCGTGGCGTCGGATCACCGTCCGTTCGATCCGCGGGTATTCACCGCCGTGACGTTCGAGGCCAAGCGATGATGCCGTCTACCGGCCGAGCCGCTATGGAGCCGGAGCCGACCGTCGCGGTGGCGCCGGCCGTCGCCTTGGCGATTGCCGGCAGCGGATTGCTGGTGCTCCGGCTGCGGCTCATCGGGTATCCCTCGGCGCCGGTCCTCTTCGCCGGCATCTACGCGCTCGTCGGCGTGGCCTCGCTGGCCGTGCCGATCGGACCTCAGGACGATGGCCGGCTGAGCCCGGCCGGCGCGCTCGCGCTCGGGGTTGGGGCCATGGCCGTCGCCACTGTCGTCAGCGGGCCCGTGATCCCGGTTCGCCTGGGTCCCCAAGCGCTCGTATTGAACTCCCTCGCCGCTCTCTGCGAGGAGGCGTTCTTCCGCCGCTTCCTGTACGGCAGGCTCGCCGCGTTCGGCGCGGTCGCGGCCGTGGCCGCGACGGCGCTCCTGTTCGCCCTGGTCCACCTGCCCGCGTACGGCATGGCGGCGTTCTGGGTGGACCTGGGCGCGGGGCTGCTGCTCTCCTGGCAGCGTTGGGCCTCGGGAACCTGGACCGTCCCTGCCGCCACCCACGTGGCGGCCAACCTGTTGGTGGTGCTGCCATGAACTTGAAGAGGGGCCTCGCGATGGTGCTCGTCTTCGCCCTCGCCGTTCTTGCGAGCGCGTGCTCCTCTTCGCCCGCCCCCATCCGCGTGGGGGCGGTCTATCCGATGACCGGGTCGCAGGGTCCCGGCGGCGTGGACGAGTACCGGGGCGTTCGCTTGGCCGTGGGCATGGTCAACGCCGACGGGGGCGTCGACGGGCGGCCCGTGGAGATCGAGGCCCTGGACGTTCCAGGAGCCGACGCCGCCCCCGGCGCCGTCGCCGCGCTCGGGGACCAAGGGATCCGATTCGTGTTGGGCAGCTACGGCAGCACGGTCTCCCAGCCGGCTGCGGCGGCTGCGGCCCATCGAGACATCCTGTTCTGGGAGACGGGGGCGGTGGGCTCCATGCCGGCACCGGGGTCGGGCGGCCGGCTCTTCTTCCGGGTTGCACCCGGCGGCAGCGTTCTGGGGAAGGCGGCCGTGTCGTTCGTGGCCGATCAGTTGGCGCCGGCGTGGCATCGTCCGGCGTCGTCGCTGCGGTTCGCCGTGGCCAACGTCGACGACGTCTACGGCTCGGCGGTGGCGGCCGGAGCGGTCGACGAGATCCACGCGCTCGACCTTCCCTTCGCCGGCCAGTTCCCCTACGACCTGTCTCGCCCCGACCCGGCGGGCGTGGTCCGCAGGATCGCCCGGGCGAAGCCAGACGTCCTGTTCGTCGCGGCCTACATGGAGGACGGCATTGCGCTGCGCCGGGAGATGGTGCGCCAGCGGCTCCCGCTACTAGTGAACATCGGGACGTCGTCGAGCTACTGCATGCCGGAGTTCGGTGCCGCGCTCCAGGGGCAGGCGGTAGGCCTGTTCGCCTCCGACAAGCCCGATGCGGACGCCATCGACACCTCGGGGCTCACCCAGGAGGCCCGCGATCTCCTCGAACGGGCGAGGTCGGCCTACCGATCGAGGTACCACGCGGAGATGAGCGCGCCTGCGCTCGCCGGCTTCTCCGCCGCGTGGGCCTTGTTCCACACCGTCATGCCGTCCGCGAGCGAGCTCACCCCGGAAGCAGTTGCGGCCCAGGCCCTTCGTGCCAGGATCCCCGTGGGCGGCCTCCCGAACGGAAGCGGGCTCGAGTTCTCCCCGCCGGGAGCCACCGACCCAGGCGCCAACCTGTTGGCGGCCACGGTCATCTGGGAATGGCTGGGGGTCGAGAAGCGCGCCGTGGTATGGCCGCAGCAGTTCGCAACGGCGGCGATCCAGCCGATCTCAATCGCCCCGTGACGGACTCGCGCCGGGCCCTGGTGCTCGGCCTTGGCGTCGCGGGCGCGTACCTGGTGCTGGCGGCCGTGAGTGGCAGGCTGAGCCCCTTCGCCAGCCGTCCCATCCTCGACGGCTTCGCTCCACCCCCCCCGTACCACTGGGTGAGCCCTCCTCCCGACCTCGCGTCCACGAACAAGCCCCCCTCGGCCGGGCGGTTCACGTTGAGCCTCGATCCGACGACCGGATCGAAGGCCGACGTCTTCAGCACCGCGGACGGCCAGGTCAGCGTGGCCCTGGGGGAGGGAGCCGTTCCGCCCCGCCCGGGCCAGGACTCGGTGGCCCTCATCATCACTCCGATGGCTCCGGCGGCGGGCGTCGCTTTGCCGCGGAATCTCCAGATCGCGGGGAACGTGTACCGGCTCGCGGCCCAGTACCAACCGAGCGGGAAGCCCGTGGTGCAGCTCGGGAGTCCGGCCCGGCTGGTGATGGCCTATCCGCTCCCCCTCAACGTGGCCGTCTACCACCACACCCTGCTCCGCTCCAAGGACGGGACCTCCTGGTCGACGCTTCGGAGCACCGACTCCCTCGTCGGACAGCTGGTGCACGCCGACGTCACCGAGCTCGGGTTCTTCGCCGTGGGCCAGGCCGTCCTGGGTTCGACCACCCCCTCCTCCCCCTCGAGCGGCGACACGGTGTTCGTGGTCGTGCTGGTGGCCGGATTCGCCGTGCTGGCGGTCATCGTCCTCATGGAGATCAGACGGCGGACTCGTCGACGCGCCGCACAGTCCCGGCGGAGACCACCACCTCGACGGCGACCTCCGCCGCCCCGCCGGCGCAACGATCCGTGGGAATGATCACGCCGCTTGCCGACGGCACCGGCTCCTCGGTCGACGAGGGCGTCCAGAGCCTGCTGTTCCTGGCCACGCTGATCCTGGCCTGGGTGGGGGT
>DATDKZ010000197.1:0-5317 GCA_036519575.1 Actinomycetota bacterium
CGATCGCCCGCCTCGAAGACCAGCCCGGCCCGCGGCCGATAGATCCATCGCCGCCCTCGCTGCACCGCCAGCACGAACATTCCGGTCTCCGTCTGGAGCCGGAGTTCGCGGAGGGACTTGCCCTCCGCCGTCGATCCGGCCTCCACGACGGTCTCCGCCCCGGTCTCCTCGGTTTCCTCCAGTGCCATGAGAATCACCGGGTGGAGCTCCTCGCCGTGCTCCACGTACCAGGTCATCTCCCGGGCGGCGTCGGAGACGGCCTCGCTGGCCGCACCGAGGCGGAGCAGCCCACGCAGGTCGTCGGGGTTGCGGGCCTCGGGGCTGGCTCGGAGCACCCAGGACTCCAGCTCGTCGTGCAGCACGTCACTCCGGGCTTCGAGGGTGGCCACCTCGGCGGCCAGGGCCCGGTCGTTGAACAGGAGCGAGGAGTAGGCCAGGCCGACGGCCGCCTCCGAGGAGTTCTTCATCTCCACCAGGATGTCCACCGCCCGGTCCAGCTCGGACAGGGGTGGTGCATCCGTCTCGGGTGCGAGGGGAAGGGGTGGCGCCCCGGCCACCGCCCGGATGAGGTTCACGCCCTCCTCCGGCCCCTGGTACAGCAGCACGTCGCCTTCGGAGACCACGCTGTCGGGCCCGGGGTCGAACTCCCAGTCGTCGCCCCGGCGGACGGCCAGGACCCACATGCCCGTCTCCGTAGGGAGTGACAGGTCTCGGAGGGACGCGCCGACCGCCTGCGACCCCTCGCGGACCTTGACCCGCCCGCACACCTCATCGGCGTGGCGGAGGTCGGCCCGGAGAGCGTCGGGGATCCCCAGCTTCGCCGCCACGACTCGCGCGATGTCGGAGGCAGCGTCCCCGATCTTGTCGATGGCGTTCGCGATCCACAGCACGCTCTCGATGGCCTCGGCGTCCTCCGGGCTCCGGGCGGCCAGGATGGCGAGCGTTCGAAGGCGGCGGAGGTACCCGGCCATCCGCTCCTCGAGCTTCTCCACCTCATCGGCCATGTCCTCGTCGTTGAAGAAGACCGCCGCATAGGCCACGTCGACCAGGAGCTCTGAGGCATCCTTGGCTTCGACCAGGAGCTCTTTGACGTTCCTCGGTTCGTTGTCATCCATTGATGGCCACCCCCAATGTTGCCATAGCGATCAGGACGGCGGCGACTCCGACCAGATCCATGAGGCTGGTGATGATGGGGACGCTTTGGTTGTCGGGGTCCAGGCCGAATCGGGACGTCACGATGGCCAGGTAGTAGCCGACCCCGATGACCACGGGCAGCGCGAGCACCCCCGCCAGGAGCGTGCCGACGATCATCGTGCCTGCCCCCGGGTGGGCCAGGCCCGTGAGGTTGGCCAGAACGAGTGCCACGGCCCCGATGAACGTGAAGATGGCCACGCCGAACACGATGACCAGCCCGGCGTCGAGGAGGGCCGGCGACTCCGGGAGTCCCCGGGTGGTGATCAGACCCAGCTGGAGCTTGGAGGACAGGCGCGACGACAGGATCCCTCCGAGCGCGCCGGCCTGCGACACGAACGGCGGGATCAGGATCAGCAAGCCGGGGAGGGCGGTCAGCACCGGCTCCTTCGCCTGGAGCACGGCGCCGGCCGCGATGTCCAAGAGTGGCGTGAGAAGGATCACCGCGACCATCTCCGCGACGATGCGCCGCACGGGCTTGAGATCCGTCGTGATCGCCCGGACCAGCGCATAGATGCAGACCACCACGCACACCGCCGCCACGACGGCGTTCACTGCGTGGTTCCGGGTGATGAACGTGGCCAGGAACAGCGTGGGGAGGGTGCCCATGTCCCCCAGGGCCGTGACCATCGGGGTCGACACCGCATCCAGGTCATAGCCGCGCCTGTACGAGAGCACCGACAACCCGATCGTGAACAGAAGGATGAAGGCCGAGCCGAGGGCCCCGCCGACCACCGAGATCGTCACGAAGTCCCATATCGAGATGGACCGCTGACCAAACGCGAGCGTCGCAAACCGAGCCAGGATGGCCAGCCACAGCGCCGAGGTGAACGTGGTGATCAATGCCACCTCGATGTTCTGGTAGAGGACGCCGTTGCGGTCGAGGGTCACCTCGAACAGACCCGCGTGGGTGCTCGTGCCCAAGCGCGCCCCGATCGCCCCGAAGATCGTGCCGCGCATCCCCACGGCTGCGGGGATCAGCACCAGGAGCCCGGGAAGTTCCGTGAGCGTGTTGGTGATATGGCCGAGCGTCAGGCCCGCGACGAAGCTTGCGAGCGTGCTGAGGGTGAGGGCGGCCAGTCCCTGGCGCAGCGTTCGCCTCTCAGCCCGCAACGAGGACCACAGGCGCCGAGCACGACGTGGGAACGCCATAACGGCACGCTCATCGCTTCCTTCTCGGGTCCGACAGGGATGGCGGGCCGTGGGGCGGCCCGAGGCAGTATGCGCCCGGACCGCTTGCGAGGCAAGCCTCGCCCCTCAGACCCAGTCGCGGGTGAGGATCAGCCAGAAAGCCAGGCCGGCATAAGGCCCGTACCGCTTGAACCTGCGGGCAATGGCGGCATCGCTCACGGCCTTCCGCCCAACGTGACGGGCGTAGGCCGGCCGGGTCCAGGAATCGAGGATCAGCCTGGAATAGCGGCCGAGCGTCAACATGACGTGGGCCGCCGCGTACGGCCCGACCCCCGGGAGCGCCAGGAGTCGCCGCTCGAGCTCCGCGTCGGGGAGATCCTCTGGCGAGGCCCGCCCAAGGATCTCCAGATCCAGTTCGCCATCGCTGACGGACCGAGCCACCGTGAGCAGGTGCGGGCCTCGATAGCCCGCCCTGACCACCCCGCGATAGAAGTCCTCGCTGGCCTCCGCCATGGCCGCGGGGGTGGGGAATGCCCGGCCGTACGGACCGTCGCTCGGCGCGCCCGGGGCGAGCGGGCCGAGGTGCTCCACCAGGGCTCCGACCATCCGCTTCGTCGCGGACCACGCGCAGTTGGTGGTACAGATGGTCTTGATCACCTCCTCGAACACCGTCGGGCTCCGGATCATCCGGCCGGCGCCCGAGGTCACCCAGGCGAGGTCGGGGTCGTCCTGCGCCAGCTCGTAGAACCCCGAGAGGTCCGCGTCGAGCCGGAGCACGTACTCGATCCCGGCGAGTGCCCGGGCCGCCGTACGCTCACTCGGCGCCGATCCGAGGATCGTGACGGATCCCCGCCCATCGCTCCCGTCCGAGACGCTGAGCGTCCGAGGGCGGGCTCCGCCGATGGGGATGGTGATCTCGAGCGTCCGCGCCTGCTCCTGGAGCAGCATCGGCGGAAGGTCCACGAACCCGTGCGAGTTCAGCGTCCTCCACAGGTCCACCGGCTCCCCGCCCGCCCCCCGGAGGGGGAACTCAAGCCGGCGAGCCACCCGCGTGTTGCCGGGCTCGCCAGGCCCGAACCTTGTTGCGGTTGCCGCAGGACTGCATGGAACACCACTTGCCGGAGTGGTTCTTCGATCGGTCGTAGAACACGCTGGTGCAGGTGTCGTCGCTGCACTCCTTGAGGCGCTCCCACGTCCCGTCGAGCTGGGCCAGGAATGCCGCCGCCAGGATGCGCCCCAGCGCTCCCGCGACGCCGGGCGCGGTCGGCTCGATCCGGGGAGGACTTTCGGGACCGAAATGGAGCTCCAACCCGGCCTCCCGGGCGGCCTCGTCGATGACGGACAGCTCCGCCGCCGTGCGCGCGGCTCCGTTCCACCCCTCGACCTTCCTGTGCAAGGCCGTGTGGACCAGGGATGCGGATAGCAGCGACGGTTCCGACACGGGCTCGTCCGGTTCGATCAGGCCGTGCTGCACGAAGAACTCGCGGAGCGACGCCGGGGATGGCGGAAGGCTCATGGGTTCGGATCCACGGTGGTCGTGAACGGAGAGGAAGCTTCGAACGAGCTCCAGGTCACCCGGCGCGGGAGCGCCTTCGGTGTCTCGTCGCCGTGACATGACCAGGATGATACACCGCCGAAAAAGCCTTGACTAGTTACATCGATGAGGGATAGCCAACGGATCGAGGTCGGGGGAGGGCGTGGGGTGGCTCGGGTATGCCGCCGGCCCGACCCGGACCTTGGCTAACATCGATCCGTGATCGAGTTCACGGAGTGGGCGACACAGATCCTTCAGCGAACCCACGAGGCGGCCCGCCGGTTCAACCCGTCGGCAACGGTCCGACTGTCCCGCGCGGGGAGCGGCGTCCGATTCTCGCTGGCCGACGAGCCGGGCGATGGCGATCGGCTGGTTCAGGGCGACGGCTTCGAGATCCTAGTTCAGGAGGGCCTCGATGGGACCGTGGACGTCGTCGAGCCGCACGACCAGCTGATCCTCCGCCCGCCGGGCTTCGTCGAGCGAAGCGCGCAACGGCCCTGAGGGGGCCCTCGCCGCGGCTACACTTTGCCCATGACGGCGTCCCAGGGCTCTGGCCCGCACCTTCGTCCCGCCGGCGGGGCCGGCCCGGTGATGCTGATCGGCGGAGCTGAGGACAAGCGCCGTGACAAGGCCATCCTGTCCCGGTTCGTCGCGTTCGCCGGCGGCGCCGAGGCATCGATCGTCGTCGTCTCCACGGCCTCCTCGCTCGGAGACATGGCCACGGAGATCTACCGGGAGCTGTTCGAGCGACTGGGGGTGTCGAAGGTCACCGGCATCCGGCCCGATGACCGGGAACAGGCCGACGACCCGCAGGTCGCGGCTCCGCTCAGCACCGCGACCGGGGTGTTCCTGACCGGGGGGAACCAGCTTCGGTTGTCCTCGGCGGTAGGCGGGACGCGGCTGGCGTCGGCGTTGTTCCTGGCGCACGACAGGGGCGCGGTGATCGCGGGCACCTCGGCGGGCGCGAGCGCGCTGGCCTCCCACATGATGGCCTTCGGGACGCCGGGGCCCACGCCGAAGAACCGGATGGCCCAACTCTCGGCAGGCCTGGGACTTCTGGATGGCATCGTGATCGACCAGCACTTCGAGCAGCGAGGCAGGATCGGGCGCCTCCTCTCGGTGATCGCGCACTCTCCTTCGCTCCTGGGGCTGGGTCTGGACGAGGACACGGCGGGCATCATGTACGCAGACAAGGTCATGGAGGTCGTTGGCCGGGGCGCCGTGACCATCGTCGACGGCTCCCGCGCCCGCACCGACGCGTACCAGGGGAAGGGCCACCGTCCCCTCATGGTCTCTGGGGTGGTCCTGCACTCGCTGCCCGCGGGGTACTGGTTCGACCTGCGGTCCCGAACGCTGCTCCCGGGAGACGTTCGGGGAGAGGAACGGGAGGCGTCGGAGTGAGCGCCGCCCGGCCGCGCCCGCGTGCGGACCGGGAACGCGCCAAGCGCGAGCCGGCCGCGG
>DATDKZ010000198.1:0-4725 GCA_036519575.1 Actinomycetota bacterium
CGTGGCGTGGAAGGTGAGCGAGGCGTCTGACGAGACGCTTGCCTCGGTTCGGGCGGCGAGTGGGCTCACGCTGCACGGTATCGTGCGCCACCTGACAAACGTGGAGCGGTCGTGGTTCCGCGAATTCTTCGCCGGCGAGACCGGCCTGGACTTCGATTCAAGCAACGAGGACCCCGACGGTGACTTCCGGGCCGAAGGCGTGTCCATGAGCGACCTGCTTGCAGCCTATGCGGCCGAGACGAGGCGGTGCGACGAGGTCATCGCCGCCGCTCCCACGCTCGACGCCACGGCCACGAGCTCGGACGGGGCGCACACGTTTTCCCTGCGTTGGGTCATCGCTCACATGATCGAAGAGACGGGCCGACACCTCGGCCACATGGACCTCCTACGCGAGCAGGCCGACGGAGCTGTCGGCGAGGACCCGGCTTCGACCTGATTCCCCGACGAGGCTCTACGCCATCCAGGCGTCGATGCGCTGCTCGACCTCGCGGAGGCGGAGCACGAGCGCTCTCATCATCGAGAGCGCGACCCTCGGGCGCTGAACGAGGAACTCCTGGAACCGTTCGGCCGAGATCCGCAGCGCCTGGACCTCACCATCAGCCCGCACGGTGGCCATCCGTTTCCCCGGAGCCAGGAGCGCCATCTCACCGAAGAAGTCGCCGGCCCGTAGAACGTGGAAACGGCCGCCCACGTCGACCTGCGCCTCACCGCTGAGGATCACGTACATCGCGTCGCCGTGATCGCCGATCTCGAAGATGGCCTTCCCCGCTGGGAAGGAGAGGGTCTCGCCTGGGCCGAGAAGGGCGTCGGCGTCGTCGGGGCCAAACCCTGCAAAGAGTCCCGTGGTCCTGAAGGAGGCTGTTCGGTCGTCCTCTTCGGTCACCGGTCCCTCCTCGCGAGCGACGTAAGTCTACGCAGGTCCGACGCTAACTTGAGCATCACGGGCAGAGATGGCAATTGGCCCACGCACTCGCTCGTCAACTCTCGGGCGACACACTTCGACCTGCCGGTACATCGGGCTCGGCCACCTCGGCGCGCAGCCGCTTCCAACCGTCCCGTTCGACCAGCAGCGAGACGGTCGTGCCGAGGACGAGGGACCAGAAGAAGGGTCCCAGTCCAAGGAGGGTCATGTCTGAGAGCGTGATGGCGAAGGCGACCACTGGCCCCAAGACCAACGGCCCTCGGGCGATCTCCTTCAAGGCTCCGACGAGGGCCCCGACCAGGGCCAACCCGGCCATTGCGAAGAGCAATGTCGACGGGACCAGGACCGCAAGCTCCGCGGCGGTACCTGCCAGCAGCGCGATCAGCAAGCCAGCGGCCACGGGAAGATACACGGACCGGTAGCGGATGGAGTGCGGACCCGCTTCGGGTCCGGCGGTGAGCAGGACCGGCGGGAGAGCGAGCGAGACCGCGACCGGTCCGAGGAGCGAACCAAGGGTCGTTCCGAGGCCGCTGACGACGTTGAGAAGGCGCTCCGGCGGACGAAAGCCCTGGCTCCGCAGGTAGATCACGGAAGGGATGTTCGCCTGCACGGTCATCAGCGCAACGAGCACCGGAGTTGCCGTGAGGATCGCTGACCACGAGAAGTCGGGACGGATGAGATCAAAGCTCGGCAACTCGAACGAGGACGGGAAGTTCCCCAACTGTCCGGTCAGCGCGGCCACCAAGATCCCGGCGAGGAACGCCGGGAGGATCGGCGGGAGGCGAGTGCCGAACACACGTTGGCTCACGAGGTAGGCGATCAGGGCCGCGCCCACCATCAGTGGCACTTCGCTCGGGACCCGGACCCCTTCCTGCGAGGTACTCAAAGAAGTGAACACGCCGGCGACAAACGGCATCACGGCGCCGGCGATCAGCCCGTGCACGATCGGAGCGGGGATCCACGCGGCGATCCGATCGGTGATCCCCAAAACCGCGGCTGCCAGCACGATGGCGCCGGCCAGGACCGAGGCGCCGACCAGTTCAGGGAAGCTGATCCGATCACCGAGGGAGGCGAAGAAGATGATCGCGAAGATGTTTCCCGTGATCAGGAGGGGTTGGCGAAAGCGGAGCGTCAGTACGAGAGCGATGAGCGTGGGAAGTCCATAGAGCACGGCGATCCAACCGCTCGTCTGGGCCTTCGTAAGGTCGAGTCCCTTGGGCCCTGCCGCCGTGAGGACGATGCCCAGCACCGCGAAGTAGACGATGGTGATGGGAATGGATGCGATCAGCGCCGGCAGCGTTCGCCTGAGCTCACCTGATCTCTCAACCACGCCGACCTCCTCAGTGTGGCCCGCGACGACTCGTCCTGCGCAACGTCCTAGCGGTCGGGTGCTGGCCGGTAGGCCAGCCGTACCACGCCAGAGCCAAACGTCGTCGAGCCGATCAACTCCAGGCGGACCGGCCCAACACCATCGAAGATCCGCGGCCCGGCCGGCCACAGCGACGGGCTGACCCAAAACCAGAACTCGTCCACGAGACCCAGGGTGGTGAGTGCATGGGTCAGCTCGCCAGCGCCGACGGCGGCCAGGGTCCTGTCGTGGCGGTCCTTGAGAGCGGTCACACTCTCGGCCAGGTCGCCTTTCAGCAGGGTGGCGTTCCACGCCAACGGCTCCGGCAGGGTCCTGGACGCCACGTACTTGGGCATGCTGTTCATCCGGTCCGCGAACAACCCCAAGGCCGGGTCGTCCGCCAGTTGCGGCCAGACCGCGGCCAGTCCCTCGTACGTCTTACGCCCCAGCACCATCGCGTCCGCCACCAGGAACTGCTCCAGCGAGACCTGATTGCTGTCGGTGTCTAGCACCAGCCAGCCATCGGGCTCAGGCACCGGCGCCTCGAAGGCACCGTTAACCGTCATGGCGTTGTTGACGACCAATCGTCCCATCGGGGGGCCTCCTTGTCGTGGAGCAGACTGAGGTCACACGTCGGCGCAGGTACGAGCCCACGAAACTATCACGCCCAGGTAACGCTCCTGCGTCGACCTCAGGAGCAAGCGCCATCTCCGCCTCAGATGGCCTGTCGGGGACCTTCAAGCCCATTGGCGTGACCGACCGCCGTGCGCATAGAGTCGCCCCGCACGGTGCGTGGCGGAGGGGGGACCGTGTCCGAGGTGCGACGATCCGCGGGATTGCTGGCAACCCTGGTCGCTGGCGTGACCATCGGCGCCATCGAGGCAGTCCTCGCGATCTCGTTCGCCGCTCTCGTGTTCGGCGGCTACCTCTCGCAGTTCCTCGCCGACGGCATCGGCCTGTACCTGGCAGCGGCCGCGCTGACGCTCGCGATCCTCGCCTGGCGGGCCGGTACCCGGGGCGTGGTCGGCAGCGTGCAGGACGCGGCGGCGGCGGTTCTCGCGATCGTCGCCGCCGACACGGCCCTCGACGCCTTCGGGAGCCTCAACCGCGCCTTCCTCACCGTCGTCGCCGCGACCTTGGTCGTGACCCTTCTCACCGGCGTCGCGTTCCTGGCGCTCGGCACGTTCCGGTTGGGAAACCTGGTCCGGTTCGTGCCCTATCCGGTCGTCGGGGGCTTCCTCGCGGGAACCGGATGGCTGCTCCTGAAGGGAGGCGTCGGCGTCGCGGCGGGCATCCAGCCGTACATGCGCACGGTGGAGTTCCTGATCGGCAGCTACGCGCTGCCTCGCTGGTTCCCGGCGTTTCTCTTCGGCGTGGTCCTGCTCGTCGCGACCCGGGTCGTGAAGAAGCCGACCGTGATTCCGGTGGTTCTGGGGATCGGCCTGGTGTTGTTCGCGATCGGCATGCTCGTCACGGGCTCGTCGATCGTCGACGCGAGGGACGGTCAGTGGCTGCTCGGGCCGTTCGAAGCGCCCCGGCTGTGGCAGCCGTGGACCGTCCGCGCCCTCACCGGCGCCGACTGGTCCGCCGTGCTGGGACAGGCATCGGGGATCGCCACCGCGGTGTTCGTCGCCGTGATCGCGATCTTGTTCAACGTGAGCGGGATCGAGTTGATCCTGCATACCGACCTCGACTCGAACGAGGAGCTGCGCGACGCGGGTGTCACCAACGTCCTCTCCAGTGCTCTGGGAGGGATCCCCGGGTACCACGCGCTCAGCCTCACATCGCTCGGGCAGCTCATGAACGTCAACGCCCGAGCGGCCGGACTCGTGGCCGCGCTCGTCCCGCTCACCGCGGTCGTGTTCGGCGCTACCGTCATCGAGTTGATCCCGCGGATGATCGTGGGTGGCGTGCTGGTGTTCCTCGGCCTCTCTTTCATCGTCGAGTGGGTGTTCGACAAGCGGCGGTCCCTGCCGGTAGGCGAGTACGCGGTCGTCCTGGTGATCCTCGCGGCGATCGCGTATCGGGGGTTCTTGCCTGGGGTGGTGATCGGGCTGGTGCTCGCCGTCGTCCTGTTCGCGGTCAACTACGGCCGGACCGAGCTGGTCCACGAGGTCGGGTTCGGGGACACGTACCACAGCAACGTCGACCGTCCCCCCGCTGAGCGTGCGGCGTTACGGACGCTGGGCGAGCGCGTCCAGATCCTGCGCGTGCACGGGTTCGTGTTCTTCGGGACGGCGAGCGCCCTGCTCGAGCGGATCCGCAAACGCGTTGAAGCAGGACCGCTGCGGTTCCTGCTCCTCGACTTCCGGCGCGTGTCGGGCGTCGACGCATCGGCAGTGGTGTCGTTCGTGAAGGCGGCGCAGTTCGCGAAGGCGAACGGGTTCGAGCTCGTGTTCGCGGGCGTGTCGGAGAGGGTGAAGAGCCAGCTTCGCCGCGGCGGCATCGTCGCCTC
>DATDKZ010000199.1:0-19380 GCA_036519575.1 Actinomycetota bacterium
GCCGCGGCCGCGGCCGCGGCAGCCTCGACCCCGATCAGCGACGTGCGCGGTTCCGCCGAGTACCGCCGGGCGATGGCGGCGGTGATCGCGAACCGCGCGATCACCGCCGCCCTCACCCGGGCGCGTGGGGGCAGCGTGCCGATCCCCGCGAGTCCGGCGCTGCACGGAGCGAGTTGAGGAGCCGACGATGAAGGTCGCTGCGACCCTCCGCGTGAACGGCACCGACTATCCGGTCGAGCTGGATCCGCACGTCAGCCTCCTGAAGGCGGTGCGCGAGGAGCTCGGCCTCACCGGCTCGAAGGAAGGATGCGACGACTCCGAGTGCGGCGCGTGCATGATGCTCCTCGACGGCGAACCGGTGAACGCGTGCTCGTACCTCGCCCTGCAGGCGGAGGGTCGCGAGGTGACGACGGTCGAGGGGCTCGCCGGGGACGAGGAGGTCGGACCGCTCCAGCGGGCGTTCCTCCAGCAGGCGGGCGTGCAATGCGGTTTCTGCACCCCGGGCATGTTGGTATCCGCGACCGCGCTGCTTCGTCACAACCCCGCTCCCACCGAGGAGGAGATCCGGATCGGCTTGTCCGGGAACCTCTGCCGGTGCACGGGATACCGGGGGATCGTCCGAGCCGTTCGGCAGGTCGCTTCGGGGAACGTCCCACCGCTCGGGAGCGCGCCGGTCCATCCGGACACGACGCCCCCGCATCACGCTGGCTGACGCCGAGGGCCTGAGCGAAGCAAGCTGGCCGTCCAGACGGGAGAGCGCACCAGACTCTCGGCACTTCATTGGGAGGAAGTTGACAGCGGAGCGAACATTCGGGCGGCGTAGGCCCGCCGGTAAGCGGGAGTAAGCGTACGGAAAGCTCCTGAGCGCCCGACACACGGTCGGAACCTTGTCAAGTTCGGGGCGGATTCCGAACGCACAGCTTGACATGCAGGTCAACGTATGTCGGACGCTTGGCCTATCCTCCCCCCGGAACTTCTCCCAAAGGGACGGCCTTGCCAGAGTGTGCCGCCCCCGGTACAAAGGATTCGGCGCCGAGCGACGAAGGATGTCCGTGCCCGAAAAGAACGCTCCCACCCTTGCCGCCGTCCTGCTCGCCGCGGGCAAGGGCAAACGATTGAAGTCCAAGCTCCCCAAGGTCCTACAGCCGGTGCGGGGCCGGCCTGCCCTATGGCACGTCGCACGCGCGGCGATGGCTGCCCGGCCGGATCGGTTGGTGGTGGTGGTTGGGCAGGGAGCCGAGCGGGTCGAGGAGGCAGCGCGATCCTGGGGCCTCGACCCCGAGCCGATCTTCGTCCGCCAGGCCCAACCGCTCGGGACCGGCCACGCGGTGGTATCGGCCGAGGCGGCCGTTGGCCGGGTGGCCGAGGTCCTGGTGATGGGCGGGGACGACCCGTTGGTCGAGGGACGCCACGTCAGACGGCTCCTTGGTGTGCACCGTCGAACGAAGGCGGCCGCTTCGATCCTGACGACCGAGGTCGACAGCCCCGGGGGATACGGGCGGGTCATCCGCGATGGCGCCCGGCTGATCGGCATCGTGGAGGAGGCCGACCTCACGCCTGCCCAGCGTGCCGTCCGCGAGATGTCCACGCTCGTCTACCTGTTTCGCAGGGATGACCTGTATCGGGCCCTGCCGCTCGTAGGGCGGGACAATCGCCAGCGCGAGTACTACCTCCCCGATGTGCTGGGGATCCTGATGGACAAGGGGGAACGCGTCTCGGCGGTGAAGGGTGACTTCGGGGGCTGGGCCGGGGTGAACTCTCGAGAGACCATGGTCGCCCTGGACAGGATCATGCGCGACCGGATCAACGCTCGGCACATGGCGAAGGGGGTCACGATCCTCGACCCGGAGACGACGTTCATCGACGTGGATGTCCGGATCGGTCCGGACACGGTCGTGCACCCCATGACGTTCCTCGAGGGTGGGAGCCGGATCGGCTCGGGAGCCGAGATCGGGCCGGCAACGCGGATCGTCGACTCGCGCATCGATGACGGGGCCGCCGTCCAGTTCTCCGTGGTCCGGGGGTCAAGGATCGGTCGGCGGGCCTTCGTCGGCCCCTATGCTCACGTCCGTCCGGGAACCGTTCTGAAGGAGGGAGCCAAGGCCGGCAGCTTCGTCGAGATCAAGGCATCGGAGGTGGGCACGGGATCGAAGGTTCCACACCTGTCGTACGTGGGCGACGCCAGGATCGGCAAGGGCACGAACATCGGTGCGGGGACGGTGACCGTCAACTACGACGGATACCGCAAGCATCGCACCGTCATCGACGACGACGTGCGCATCGGGTCGGATACGATGCTCGTGGCGCCGGTCAGAGTGGGGAAGGGCGCGGTCACGGGAGCGGGATCGACGATCACCAAGGACGTTCCCGGCGGCGCACTCGCCGTCGAGCGCTCCGAGCAGCGCATGGTGAAGGGCTACCGAAAACGGAAGGACGCCGACGCAGCGGCCAGGGGGAAGGCTGGGTCCGGCGGGAGTGCGGGATCGCAGGCGAAGGGAAAGCGGTAAGGGGGAGCCGTGGAGATCGTCACCAAGAAGAAGATGATGCTGTTCTCGGGGACCACCCATCCCGCTCTGGCCGCGGAGATCGCCGGCCATCTCGGCATCCAGCTCTCTCCGTGTCGGATCTCTCGGTTCGCCTCCGGCGAGATCTACTTCCGGTCCGAGGAGAGCGTTCGGGGGGCCGACGTGTTCGTGATCCAGACTCACGCCGAGCCCGTGAACGAGTCGATCATGGAGCAGCTGGTCATGCTCGACGCTATGAAGCGGGCGTCGGCCAAGCGGACCACCGCCGTGATCCCGTACTACGGCTACTCGCGCCAGGACAAGAAGGGGTTGGCTCGGGAGCCGATCTCGGCGAAGCTCGTGGCCGACCTCGTCACGGTCGCCGGTGCCCAGCGGGTGGTCTCGGTGGACCTCCACAGCGGCCAGACGCAGGGGTACTTCGACTTCCCGTTCGACCACCTGACGGCGCTCCCCATCCTCTCCGACTTCCTCTCCGGCGAGCTCGGGCTGCACGACGAGGACGTGGTTGTCGTGGCTCCCGATGCCGGCCGGATCCGAACGGCAGAACGGCTCAGGGAGCACCTCCATGCGGACCTGGCGTTTCTGTACAAGCGGCGGTCCCGGAGGGAGGCTCACAAGATCGAGGAGATGGCGGTCGTCGGTGAGGTCGACGGACGACCCTGCATCGTGGTCGACGACATGATCGACACCGGGGGCACGGTGGCCAAGGGCGCCGAGGCCCTTGCCCAGCAGGGCGCCGGCCCCATCTACGCCGCGGCAACGCACGGGGTCCTGTCGGGCAAGGCGGTGCAGTTGCTGGAGGAAGCTCCCATCAGTGGCGTGGTGCTCACGAATACGGTGCCGATCCCCGAGGAGAAGCAATTCGCCAAACTGCGGGTGCTGTCGATCGCTCCGCTCATCGCCAGCGCGCTTCGGGCGGTGTTCGAGGACACCTCGGTCTCGGAGATCTTCCGGGGCGAGAATCAGCTCTGAGGCCAGCGTCGAGGTCGATGTGATCGAGCCGTTGGTACGATTTCGCGGCCGAGGGAGGATCGAAGCGCAGGACCGACGAGGAGACGAACAGAACCCATGGAGTTGAAGCTCAAGGCGGAGAAGCGAGAAGAGAGCGGCAAGGGGGCGGCGCGCAAGCTTCGTGCGGCCGGCCGTGTGCCCGCCGTCCTGTACGGGCACGGCGTTGGGCCGATGGCCGTGTCGGTGGACGCGAAGGATCTGTTCCACGTCCTCCACGGCAGTGCCGGCACCAACGTGTTGGTCGACCTCCAGGTCGACGGTACCCAGCACCTGTCCCTTCCCCGTGAGATCCAACGCGACCACGTCAGGGGTCGGTACCTGCACGTCGACTTCCTGGCCGTCCGCCGCGACGAGACGGTGACGGTTTCGGTGCCGGTCCACGTCGTCGGCGAGTCGCCCGGGGTGAAGGCCGGCGGCGTCATCGAGCATCACCTCTGGGAGTTGCAGGCGGAATGCCTGCCGGGCGACGTGCCGGATGGGATCAACGCCGATGTGTCGAAGCTTCAGGTGGGCGATTCCCTTCGAGTCGCTGACCTCATCCCACCCCGAGGAGTGAGTGTCCTCACCCCGCTCGAGGAGAGCGTGGTCTCCGTGGTTATCCCGCAGGTCCGCGTGGTCGAGGAGGTCGAGGCAGTGGCGGAGGAGGGCGAGGAAGTCGCCGCCGAGGAAGGCGAGGCCGCTCCGGCCGAGGCGGCCCCCACCGAGGAGGGTGGCGAGGGCTAGCTCGGCCATGCCGAGCGATCCGGCCCCGATCGGCACCCGGTGACCTGGCTCGTCGCCGGCCTGGGCAATCCGGGCGAGGGCTACGCCGGGACCCGGCACAACGTCGGTGCCATGGTGGTCGACGAGCTGGCGAACCGGGCGGGTGAGCGCTTCCGAAAGGCCCGATTCGTGTCCGCCGACGTCGCCGAGATCACCGCCGACGGCGAGCGCATGCTTCTGGTGAAGTCCCGAACATTCATGAACGAGTCGGGGCCGTCGTACGCCTCGGTGGCCAGAAAGCACGACATCCAACCGGACCACGTGATCGCGGCCCACGACGACCTCGACCTCGATTTCGGGGCGCTGCGGGTGAAGTTCGGGGGTTCCACGGCCGGACATCACGGCCTGGACTCGCTGGTGGCCGGCTTTCGAACACCCGACTTCTACCGGTTGCGCCTGGGGATCGGACGGCCCCCCGGGCGGCAGGACCCCCTCGACTTCGTCCTCCGCCCGTTCTCGAAGACGGAGCAAGAGGTGGTGGTGGTCCTGGTCGACCAGGCCGCCGATGCCGCGCTGTCGCTCGCCAGGCACGGCCTGTCCCCCACTCAGGACCGATTCAACCGCTCGGGACGGAGGTCGAATGGTTAGGGCCTACACCTTTCGACCTACGCGGGTGCAGGCTCCGGGGGACGGATAGGCCTCACCCCAGCCGACCGACATTCCATCCCCCCGGCCGATGTACCCCACCCGTCCGATGGGAAAGACTGCAGGTCGGAGGTGGTTCGATGCGGGCGAAGATCAGTCGCATCCTGCTCTCCGGTGCCACGTTGGCCTCACTGCTGATGGCTGCGGGCGCGAAGTGGAAGGTGTAGAGCCGGTCATGGAAAGGAGGATCAACGTGCGCGTGCGCCGGATCCTGTACGCCTTCGGTTGGCTCGTCGCCCTCGCTCTCGCGGTCGGGGCCGGCTGGAAGGTCTAACGGGACATCTGGACAGGTGCCCCCGGCACATCCCCTTCGCGGGACGTGCCGGGGGCGATCCACTCGACGGCCTCCGACGAACGATCAGCGAAACGAAGGGGAGACGCCGGTGGCCATGATGCTCGATTCCAACGAGCGGCCATGCGCCTGATCGCAGCATCACTCGTTCTCGCGGTCGCCATCGGCTACTTGCTCGGGGGACGGCTCTCATCGGTCGCATCGCTGCGGGTCAGGTGGCAACCCCTCGCCATCGTGGGGCTCGCGCTCCAGGTGATCCCCGTCCCCGGGCGCGCCCTCCCGCTCGGATTGCTCTACGTCTCGTTCGTGCTGCTGATCGCCTTCGCCCTTGCCAACGTCGCGGCGAGGGTGCCGGGATCCTGGCTGATCCTGATCGGCATCACGATGAACTTCATGGTCATCGGGCTGAACCAGGGCATGCCGGTGACCCGCGACGCCCTGGTGGCGTCGGGCCAGGGCGAAACCCTGGCCGTGCTGCTCCATGACGGCGGCGCCAAGCACCACCTGGCCGGGCCGGACGATCGGTTGGTGTTCCTGGGCGATGTGTTGCCCATCCGCCCGATCCGGATGGTGGCGAGTCCGGGCGACCTGATCGCGTACGCCGGCGTGGTGTGGCTCGTCGTTGCGGCGATGCTCGGCCGGTTCGCCCCATCCAGGCAACCATCCGAGGGGACGGTGGTACTCCCCGAGAGCGTCCACGATCTTGGTTGAGGTGAGTTCGCAAGAGGGTTCGTCCGGGGTCCTGGAGTCCCTCCGGGCCGACCCGCCCGCCCGGACCACCCGAATCCTCCTCTACGAGCTCGCGGTCATCCTCCCGCTGCTCGCATGGCTTGGCTGGTCCTTCACCAGGACACCGGCCGAGGTGAGCGATCCCCTCCTGCTCGAGTGGATCATCGCCATCGCCATCGTGGACTTGTTGCCGATTCCGACGCCGGTCGGCTTTCCGTTCAGCCTGAGCTTCCCGCTCCAGCTCTCGGTGGCCCTGATCTATCCGGCTCCCGTGGCCGGCGCGGTGGCGTTGCTCGGGAGCAGCGATACGAGGGAGTTCCGCCGGGAGATTCCGTTCACCCAGGGCGTGTGGAACCGGTGCCAGATCGCGTGGTCAGTGGTCATCGAGAGCCTGTTGTTCCATCAGCTCGGGTCGCTGAAGTCGCCTTGGTTCGGACTGGGGCCTGCGGTCCTTCTTTGCGCGTTCGTCGGGTACGGGGTGAACGCGGTGCTCGTGGCGCTCTATCTGCACGTGCGGACGGGCCAGCCGACCCTGAGCATCCTCCGGGAGATGCACGTCGGGGTGTTCGGCGAGTTCGTCCTGTCGTACATGGGCCTCGCGCTGTTCGCGGTCATCGTGGCCACGGCGTTCTTCCGGATCGGCCCATGGTCGATCGCGGTCTTCATCGCTCCGCTCGCGTTCGCACGGCAGATGTTCAGGCGAACGCAGTCGCTCCAGGAAGCGACGGTCGAGCTCGAAGCTCGTCAGCAAGAGAACGCGTATCAGGCTCTCCACGACGCGTTGACCGACTTGCCCAACCGGGCCCTGTTCCAAAGCAACCTCCGCGAGACAATCGAAGCCAGGTCGAAACGGGACGGCCACGAGCTGGTCGCCGTGATGTTGATGGACCTGGACCACTTCAAGGAGATCAACGACACGCTCGGGCACCACTTCGGCGACCTGTTGCTGAAGGAGATCGGTCCTCGGCTCTCGACCGTCCTGCGTGAGGAGGATCTCCTGGCCCGATTGGGTGGGGACGAGTTCGGCATCCTCCTACCCAACATCCCGGACACTGAGACCGCAATCGGGATCGCCGAACGGGTCCTTGAGGAGCTGGAGAAGCCGCTGTCGGTCGAGAGCCTTCAACTCGATGTCTCCGGGAGCATCGGGATCGCCATCTACCCCCAGCACAGCCGTGACGTCGAGGCGCTGATCCGCCGAGCAGACGTCGCCATGTACGCGGCCAAGGAATCCGGCGGCGGGTACGAGGTGTACAGCGAATCGTTGGACCGACACAGTCCCGGGCGCCTCACGCTGGTCAGCCAGGTACGGCCGGCCATGGAGAACCGGGAGTTCGTCCTGTACTACCAACCGAAGGTATCTGTGAAGGACGGCCGGATCGCCGGGGTCGAGGCGCTCATCCGGTGGCATCACCCAGAGCGCGGACTGGTCGAGCCCGACGAGTTCGTCCCCATGGTGGAACGGACCGTGCTGCTCCGCCCGCTCACGCTCTACGTGATCGATGAGGCCCTCCGTCAGGCCCGCGAGTGGTCGCGGCATGGTGTGACGCTCGACGTGTCGGTGAACCTGTCGCCGCGAAGTCTGCTCGACCCCCAGCTCCCCAACCAGGTCGCCGAGCTCCTCACCCGGTGGGACGTCCCCGCAACCCGCCTGACGCTCGAGCTCACCGAGAGCTTCCTGATGGCCGACTCGGGACGATCGGTCGGCGTGATGTCGCTCCTGTCCGAGGTGGGGATCGCGCTGTCGATCGACGACTTCGGGACCGGGTACTCCTCCCTCAGCCATCTTCGGCGGCTTCCCATCCGCGAGATCAAGATCGATCGGTCGTTCGTCATGAACATGCGGAGAGACCCCAACGACTGGATGATCGCTCGTGCCACCGTGGACCTGGGCCGCAACCTCGGCCTTCGGGTGGTGGCCGAGGGGGTAGAGGATGCCGAGACCCTGGCTCGGCTGGCCGAGATGGGATGCGAGCAGGCGCAGGGCTTTCACGTTTGCGTCCCGCTTCCAGCGGAGGAGCTCACCGGGTGGCTCGAGGCTGGCTCGGCCGGGGTTCGAACTCGGCGCGGCCATCCTCAAGGCCGTCGGCCTCATCAGAGCGTCGAACGCCTGCGAGCCATCTAGGCACTCTGCCGCCGAGTCTCCCCTTCGATCGGCCCCCGGGTACACTCGCTCTTGAAGGCCCCGTCGCGCGTCGACGAGGCCTCTTCGTGCTGTCCGGACTACGTGAATGGGAGCGATGTGAGCCTCGATCTGCTGCTCGACGACATGACCCGCTCGGAGCCCTTCGAGCGCCTCCTGCTCGAACGGGCCCGGCCGGTGTTGGGCCGGGCCGACGCCGGCTCCGACTTCGTGGTGGCGTCGCTGGCCAGGGCCCTCGACGCTCCGGTCCTCGCCGTGGCCCCCGGTCCACCGGAGGCGGAGGTACTCGCTCGAGGGATCGCGGCCTTCCTCGGCCACGACCGCGTGGCCCTGTTCCCGTCCTGGGAGGCCCTCCCGTACGAGGGGATCAGCCCGTCGCCGGAGACCGCGGGGAGACGGTCGGAGGCGGCTCGCTCGCTCCGTCGAGCGACCGGGCCCTTCGCCCTGGTCGCGCCGGCCCACGCCGTGCTCCAGGGCATCGTGCCGACCCTCGGGGAGACCGAACCGTTGGTGCTGGCGCCGGGGACGACGTTTCCTCCCGACGAGCTGGCCGAGCGCCTCGTCGGCCTGGGCTATGCCCGGGCCGATGTGGTCGAACACCGGGGCGAGTTCGCGGTACGCGGCGGGATCGTCGACGTGTTCCCCGGGGCGGCCCGCCGCCCCGTCCGGGCCGAGCTGTTCGGCGACGAGATCGAGTCGCTTCGCGAGTTCGTCCCGGCGACGCAGCTGTCCACAGCTCCGGTGGGAGCGGTCGAGGTGCATCCGGTTCGAGAGCTCCTCACGACTCCCGAGCTGCGTGAGCGGGCCGAGCAACTGGCCCCTCGGTTCGTGGACCGGTTCCGCGATCAGCTCACGCGATTCGCCGACGGCTTGACCTTCGAGGGGATGGAGGGCCTCGCGCCGCTGCTCTTCGATCGCCTCCCCAACCTGGCCGAGCTGATGCCCCGGGGTTCGTGGGCCGTGCTGGTGCAGGCACGCCGGACGCTCGACCGGGCACGGCAGGCCGTCGAGGAATCCGAGGCCCTGGCCGAGGCCTCGGGGTGGACCGGCCCACCGGTCGCCAGGCCGCTGCGGGAGGCCCTGGCCGGCCTGACCGAGTTGCATCTCAGTGAGTTCGCCGAGGGCGTGGACCTCGGCCTGGAGGGGTGGGGATCGGCGCGGGGGAACGCGCCGGAGCTGGCCCGTCGCCTGGCCGATCTCTCCTCGCGCGGGTACCGGCTCGTTGTCTCCGCCTTCGGCCACGGAAGCCTGGAGCGGGCACGCGAGGTCGTGGCGGAACGCGGCCTGACGCTGGGCGATCAGGGCGAGGTGATGGCCGTCGAGGCCGAGCTCTCCGGAGGATTCGTGTTCGCTCCGGGCAAGTTCGCGTTGGCCACCGAGGAGGACCTGTTCGGGTCCAGGCGGCACACGCGGACCGCTCCCCGGATCGCCCGGCGCCGGACCGACGCGGTCGCCACGGAGCTCGAGCCGGGGGACTTCGCAGTCCACCGCATCCACGGTGTCGGCCGGTTCCTCGGCATCCAGCGTCGGGCTGTGGCCGGCGCGGAGCGCGATTACATGGTCCTCGAATACGCCGCGGGCGATCGGCTGTCGGTCCCCACCGACCAGGTGGGCATGGTGGCGAAGTACGTGGGCGGGGAGGAGCCGCGGCTCCATCGCCTGGGGACGAGCGACTGGGCCCGGACCACGGCAAGGGTCAAGCGAGCCGTCCGGGACATGGCCGGGGAGCTCGTGCGCCTCTATTCGGTCCGGATGAGCGTGCCCGGCCACGCATTCGGCCCCGACGCGCCGTGGCAACGGGAGATGGAGGACGCCTTCCCCTTCGAGGAGACCCGCGACCAGCTCACCGCCGTGGACGAGGTCAAGCGGGACATGGAGGCGCCCAAGCCGATGGACCGGTTGATCTGCGGCGACGTCGGGTACGGCAAGACCGAGATCGCGGTGCGCGCTGCGTTCAAGGCGGTCATGGACGGGAAGCAGGTCGCGGTGCTCGTCCCCACCACTCTCCTCGCGGAGCAGCATTACGTCACCTTCTCCGAGCGCTTCGGCCCTTTCCCAGTGACCGTGGCCATGCTGTCCCGGTTCCTGTCGCCGGCGGAACAGAAGCGCGTGGTGGACGACATGAGGTCGGGCAGGATCGACGTGGTGATCGGGACCCACCGGTTGATCTCCGGCGACGTGGCTTTCCACGACCTCGGGTTGGTCGTCGTCGACGAGGAGCAACGGTTCGGCGTGGCTCACAAGGAACGGCTGAAGAAGCTTCGGACATCGGTGGATGTGTTGACGATGACCGCGACACCGATCCCCCGGACGCTCGAGATGGCGCTCACCGGGATACGGGACATGAGCGTGGTCGACACACCGCCCGAAGACCGGCAGCCGGTGCTGACCTACGTCGGGCCGTACGACGAGGGGATGGCGCTTGGCGCGGTTCGCCGCGAGCTGCTTCGCGGAGGGCAGGTGTTCTGGGTCCACAACCGCGTGGCCACCGTGGACCGGCAGGCCGGGTGGATCGCCGAGGAGATCCCCGAGGCTCGCATCGTCGTGGCCCACGGCCAGATGGATGAAGATCTCCTGGAGAAGCAGATGATGCGGTTCTGGGACCGGGACGCCGACGTACTGGTGTGCACGACGATCATCGAGTCCGGGCTCGACGTCCCCTCCGCCAACACGTTGGTGGTCGATCGAGCAGACCGGTTGGGGCTGTCGCAGATGTATCAGCTCCGGGGCCGCGTCGGCCGGTCGCACGAACGGGCCTTCTCCTATTTCTTCTTCCCCCCGGTGAACCAGCTGACCGAGGAGGCCCACGAGCGCCTGGCCACCATCAGCCGGCACACCGCTCTTGGGAGCGGTTTCCACATCGCGCTGCGTGATCTGGAGATCCGAGGCGCCGGCAACTTGCTGGGGGCGGAGCAGCACGGCCATATCGCGGCGGTTGGGTTCGACACCTACGCCCGGCTCCTACGCGAGGCGGTCGCCGACCTCCGGGGCGAGCCGATCCCCGTAGAGCGGGAGGTGAAGATCGATCTGCCGCTGAAGGCGTACATCCCGGTCGGGTGGGTCGGCCAGGAGGCCCTTCGCCTCGAGCTGTATCGGGTCATCGCCATGGCCGGCGACCACCAGCGCCTGGAGGAGGTGCGCGCCGAGACGATCGACCGGTACGGCCGCCTCCCAGAGGAAGTCGAGACGCTCCTCGCCGTGGCCTCCCTCCGCATCACGTGCCTTGAGCTCGGTGTGCGGGAGATCGCCACCTACCGGGACCAGGTTCGGTTGAAGCCCGTCGTACTTGGGGAGGCCGACGCGCTCGCTCTGGCCGAACGCGTGCCCGACGCGACCTTCCACGCCGCGACCTCCACCCTGAACCTCTCCCCCGCGGGCGAGCGCGGGGCCGAGCTGGCCCGATGGATCGAGCGGGCGCTCCGTACGGCCGCGGGCGCACGGGAACCTGCGTCCGTGGCCGGATGAACGCCGACTTCCCACTCCCACCCGATCGCCGTCAGGCTGGGGACGTGAGGGGGCGTTGCTAGAATCGGCGGGTGATCCCCCGTCCCCTCCTCCGTCTCTCGTTCGTCACGATCGCGCTGAGCGTCGTCCTCGCGGCATGCGGCACAGCCACACCTCCCGCCGCCACTGTCGGCGCCGACCGCATCACCGACGACCAGCTGGCTCAGGACATCTCGGCGTTCCGGTTCCTGTCCGCGATCAACCAGGCCCCCTGCGGGCAGGCCATCGAGGGCGAGACGGCCCAGTCCGCGTGTGCCCGATTCACCTTGACCACCCTGATCCAGGAAGACCTGGTGAAGGGGTACGCGCGCGATCACCACATCACCGTGGACACTTCGGAGGTGACGAGTTCGCTGACCGACCTCCGGTCCGCGCTGGGCGACACGCTCGATCAGCAACTCGCCGCCCAGGACCTCACCGAGCGGGATCTCACCGATATCGTCGGCCGGATCCTCCTGTTCAACGAGGTCCAGGCGGCGGTCGCTGCGTCTCGCGTGGACGACGCGCAGCTCCGGCAGCTCTATGAGGAACGACGGCTGGAGTTCACCCAGATCCACGCCAAGCACATCCTGGTCAAGACCAGGGCCCAAGCACTTCGCATCGAGCACGAGGTGACTCCGGAGGACTTCGGCAGGCTGGCTGAGGAGAACTCGATCGACCCAGGGTCGGCGTCGAACGGGGGCGACCTCGGGATCCTCCCGGCGTCCCAGCTGGACGCCACGTTCGTCCGGGCAGCCCTGGAGCTCCAGCCGGGCGAGATCAGCGAACCCGTCCACACGGGGTTCGGGTGGCACATCATCCAGTTGGTGAGCGTCGATGTGCAGCCGTTCGATCGGGTCCGCGACCAGTTGGCCGGACCCCTCCGGGCGAAGGCGTTCACCGACTGGTTGCAGGGGCAGCTCCGCAGCCATCGCATCACCGTGAACCCGAAGTACGGGCGGTTCGACCCGTCGACAGGCCAAGTCGTGCCGATCAGGAGCACCGCCACGGGCTCGCCGACGTCGTCGACCTCGCCGTCGCCCGTCGAGTCGCCGTGACCGACCAACCGACTCGAGATCCACTGTCCGCGGTCCCCGAGGGTCCCGTCCCGTCGAGCCGGAACGGCGCGCGGTTGCTCGATCTGGTTCGGGTCATGGCCCGGCTCCGGGGCCCGGGCGGATGCCCCTGGGATCACGAGCAGACCCATCGCACGTTGGCCCGGCATTTGCTGGAGGAGACCCACGAGGTGCTGGATGCGATCGATGCCGACGATCCGGACCGTCTGCGCGACGAGCTTGGTGACCTGCTCCTCCAGGTGGTGTTCCACGCCCAGATGGCGGCCGAGGAGGGGACGTTCGACGTCGACGACGTGGCGCAGGCGACCGTGGAGAAGCTGATCCGACGCCATCCGCACGTGTTCGGCGAGGTGCACGTGTCCGGCGCCGATGAGGTCCTTGTGAACTGGGAGCAGATCAAGGCGGAGGAGACAGGGGAGCAGCCCGTCGAGGACGACATCCCACCGACGCTCCCCGCCCTGGCCAGGGCGTCGAAGGTGCAACGGCGCGCCGCCGGTTGGGGCTTCGACTGGCGGACCACCGACGGAGCGATGGCGAAGCTTCGCGAGGAAGTCGAGGAGCTGGCCGCCGCCGGGACCCCCGAGGAGTCGGAGGAGGAACTGGGCGACGTGCTGTTCGCCGCGGCGGCTGTGGCCCGAAGGTTCGGAGTGGACCCCGAGAGCGCCCTGCGCCGCACCACGACGAAATTCGCCGGCCGGTACGAACGGCTCCTGGCCCGAGCCCGCCGAGAAGGCGTGGACCTGGCCGGGCTGGGCGAGGACGAGCTCCTGGCCTACTACCGCCGGAGCTGAACCGAACGTTCCCCCGACTGGCGGACCGGGGCATCGCCCGCTGATCCCGGACGAAATCCTTCGCCCGGGGACTCGTCCCGCGGCGGCCTACCTGCCGATAACCCCCGTGGATGGCCTGAAGTGACGGGTTCGGGCTACCGGGGAGATCAGACCAGCAGGGGATGTCATGACCACGCAGGCCAGCACCACTACGCAGCGGCGCACCGACCCCCTCGGCCGAGAGTCCATGTTCCGCCAGGTCGGATGCCTGGTCGGCGCAGTCCTCCTGGGGTACATGTCGATGGCCACCCGGCAGGTCTCGTCCGGCAAGACCGGCGGGCTCCTCCAGGCCTCGGCCCTCGCCGGACTCACCGTTGCCGCCATCATCTTCGTTCCCTGGGACCGGCTCCCCTCCCTCGTCCACCGGGCGCTCCCGTTCGTCTATCTGCTGGTCGCGGTCCTGGCTCGGGAGGCGACCAGCGGGTCGGACTCGGCCTTCGTCGCCCAGCTCGCGCTTCTTCCCGTGTTGTGGGTCGCGGTCTACGGAACGGTCCTGGAGCTCGGCGTGACGGTGGCGGGCGCGGCGGCCGTCCTGACCATGCCCCTGCTCTCCCAGGGCACGACCGACCAGGACTGGGTGCGGGCCATCGCCATCGTCTCGATCGGCGGCTCGATCGGCTTCGTCCTCAACCGGTTCTTCACCCAGCTGCGGAGCCAGACGAGCCGGCTCCGGCTACTGGCCGGGACGGACCCGCTCACCGGAGCGGCGAACCGTCGGGTGTGGGACGAGGAGCTCTCGCGAGCGTTGACGTGGGCCCAACAGGAAGGGATGCCGGTCACGGTCGCGGTCATCGACCTCGACGACTTCAAGGGATACAACGACCGCAATGGGCACCAGGCCGGTGATCTCCTGTTGAAGGATGTCGCGGCGGCCTGGCAGGCCATCCTGCGCGTGAGCGACGTGCTCGGCCGGATGGGTGGCGACGAGTTCGCCGTTCTCCTGCCGGGGTGCACGCTGGAGATGGGCGCGGCCATCTCCCAGCGCCTGCGAGAGGCCGTGCCCGCCGCTCGCTGTTCTATCGGCGTCGCCGAGTGGGACCGCCTGAGTGGCTCGGAACAGCTCCTGGCTTGGGCCGACGAGGCGCTCTACGAGGCCAAGGAGCAGGGACGGGGGCGCGTGGTCGTCCTCCCCGAACCCTTCAGGCATCCCACGGGCTCCGACCCCGTCGCGTAGCTCGGCGGCCGAACGGCGAGGCCGGACTTCACTGCCGAACTGGCCGCCTGGCGGTCACGACGGCTCTAGAATCTTCCCCCCGATGCCTGCCATCGCCTCCCTGGCCGCACGCGAGATCCTCGACTCCAGAGGAAATCCCACCGTGGAGGTGGACGTGTTCCTCGACGACGGCGCCGCGGGGAGGGCCGCGGTCCCCTCGGGAGCCTCGACAGGCGTCCACGAGGCGCTCGAGCTACGGGATGGCGACCCCGGACGCTACGGCGGCCGGGGGGTCCTGCAGGCCGTAAACAACGTCCTCAACGTGATCGGCCCCGCGATCGGCGGAATCGACGGGCTGGACCAGCGCGGGCTCGATGCGCATCTTCTCGACCTCGACGGCACCGCCGACAAGTCGAACCTCGGTGCCAACGCCATGCTCGGTGTCTCGCTCGCCGCCGCTCACGCCGCGGCGGCGAGCCTCGGCCTGCCGCTGTACCGATCCCTCGGCGGATCCGGGGCGCACGTGCTGCCCGTGCCGCTGATGAACGTCATCAACGGCGGCGTCCACGCCGACAACGAGCTGGAGCTCCAGGAGTTCATGCTGGCGCCCGTTGGCGCGGCGTCGTTTTCCGAGGCCCTCCGGTGGGGCTCGGAGATCTACCACGCGCTCAAGGGCTTGTTGAAGGACAAGGGCCTGGCCACCGGGGTGGGAGACGAGGGAGGCTTCGCCCCGCAGATCGCGACCGCGTCCGAAGCACTCGAGTTCATGGTCCGGGCCATCGAGAAGGCCGGGCTGGAGCCGGGGGACGAGGTTGCGCTGGCCATGGACCCAGCTTCCTCCGAGCTGTACCGGGACGGCACATACCGGCTGGAGGGGGCCGACCGAACGAGCGCCGACTTGGTGGCGTTCTACCGCGGGCTGATGGATTCGTTCCCCGTGGTCTCGATCGAGGACGGCCTGGCAGAGGACGACTGGCAGGGCTGGGCCACGCTGACCGCGGAGCTCGGGCCGAGGTGCCAGCTCGTGGGGGACGACCTGTTCGTCACCGATCCGGAGCGGCTGGAGCGCGGCCTTCGAGAGCACGTTGCCACGGCCATCCTGGTCAAGGCGAATCAGATCGGGACGCTCACCGAGACCATGGACGTGATGCAGCTCGCCGAGCGGAACCGATACGGGGTGGTCGTGTCCCACCGTTCCGGAGAGACGGAGGACACCACGATCGCCGACCTCGCGGTGGCCCTCGATGCCGGGCAGATCAAGAGCGGAGCGCCGGCGCGCGCGGAGCGAACGGCCAAGTACAACCGACTCCTTCGGATCGAGGGCTTGCTGGGAGACGCGGCACGGTACGCGGGTGGGGCGGCCATCAGGCGAGGGCCGGCGTGACGGTCCGAGCCGTGGGCCCCGATCGTTCCCGGCCTCGACTCACCCCCCGGGCCGGGCTCCTGCTCATCGTGTTGACCCTCCTTGCGGTGTTCGCCACGGCACCGGCGCGGGAGTACCTCTCGGAGCGGGGGCACATCTCCGAGCTCCAACGGAAGACAGGCGAACTCGCGCGGGCCAATGCCACCCTCCGGGCGGATATCGTCCGGCTTCACGACCCGGCCGAGAAGGAGCGCCTGGCCCGCGAGTGCCTGGGGATGGTGGAGGCCGGCGAGATCGCCTTCGTCATCGGCGCCCGGACGGGGGATACCGAGCCCGCTCCCTGCTGAGCGAGCGATCCTCGCCACGGTCTCCTGTGAGTCTCCTGACCGACCTCAGGCCCCGAACTCCCCCAACCGGCGACGGGCCGCCGCCACGGCAGCGGAATTCCCCTTCGCCTCAAAAAGGCTGAGCGCCTGCTCGACCGCGAATACGGCGCCGTCACGATCTCCCGCCTCGGACAGGACCCGGCCGAGGTCGAGCAGTGCGTCGCCCCGCATGTTCAGGTCGTCGGTCTCCTCAGCGCGCCCGACTGCGTCGCGCGCGACGCGTTCCGCCTCCTCGTGCCGGCCCTGCGTGGCGAGGATGCGTGCCCGGGCGCTCTGACCAAGCACGTATGTGCTCATGTCGTCCTCGGCCCCGGCGAGCTCGCTCGCGGATATCATCTCCTCCGCTTCGTCGAGGCGTCCCTGTTCGATGAGCGCGTGGGCGAGCGCCGCCGCGACCGTGGACTGGCCGCCCTGTTCCCCCATCTCGGCGAGCGCGACGAGGCTGGGCCGGAGCTCCCGCTCCGCAGCGGCCGCGTCGCCCGCGAGCATCTCGATCCCACCGGCGCTCTCGGCGACGTACGTCGATCGAAGCCGCAGCCCCAGGTCCTCGTAGATGACGCGCGACCGCCGGACGAGGTCACGCGCCTCGCCGAACCGGTCCTGCATCGCTCGGACCCACGCAAGCGCCGTGAGGGCCGGCGCCTCGTATCCGGACCCAACGCTCATACTGAGTAGCTCGTCGCATCGACGTTCGATCTCTTCGACGGGGGCGGGCCCGTAGACCCCCGAGCCTATGTACTTGCCGAGAGCATCGGCCTCCTCGCGCTTCGCGCCGGCGCGCCGCGCGTGCTCGATCGCGTGAGCGAGCGCCTCGTCGGCGGCGGCGTAGCGCGCGTGGTTCCAGTGCAGGTTCCCCATCAGACGCCATGCCCGAGCCAGGCCCAGGTCGTTCCCAAGGGCGTCGAGGGTGGCGATCAGCCGCTCCGCCTCGGCGACCACGTCGACGGTCTGCCGCTTGGGATCGGTCATCTCGAGAAGGAACAGCCGCAGGATCGCGGCGTTCGCCGCCGTAACCGCGTCGTCGGCCTCGGTCGCGACCGCCTCTGCCTCCTGCAACGCGGCCTGGGCGGCACCCAGGTCCCCGGCTTCCGCAAGCACCTCGCCGAGAGCGAGGAGCGCCGGCCGGCGCTCGGGATGCTCGGATGGAAGCAGCTGGGTGGCCCTTCCCAACAGGTCGGCCGCCGCCGGGATGTCGCGACGCTCGAAGGCACGGATGCCGGCGGGCGCAAGTCGCAGTCCCGCGCGGGTCGCCAGGGCGCGTTCACGCTCCGCGACCGGAGCGAGCTCGGACCGGTAGCGGAAAGCCTGCTCGTAGTGATGGCCGATGACCTCCTCCAGCTCCACGAAGCGATCGCCCGCGATCCCCTCGAGCCAGACCGCGAACGCCTCGTGCACCTCGGCCCGAGCTTCCTTCGGCGTGCCGCGGTAGGCGGCCTCCTGGATCAGGATGTGATGGAAGCGGAAGGCGTCCTCACCGGCGAGGGTCGAGGGCTCTGGACGGATCAAGTCCTTGCGCACGAGCGTCTGGAGCGCGCTTCCCACATGCGCGCGGACCGGCTCGGCCACGAGCGCCTCGACCGCGCCCCACCAGAACACCCTGCCGGCCACTGCGGCCGATCGGATCACCAGGCGCTCCTCCTTCGAAAGCCGGTCCAGGCGCGCACCGAGCAGCGCGTGGATCGACTCGGGGATGCGAACGTCGCGGAGATCCGTGGTCGCGACCCAACGGCCCTCCTCTCGCCGGAGGAGGCCATCGTCGTCGAGCATGCGCAACATCTCCTCCAGGAAGAGGGGGTTGCCGCCTGCCGACTCCGCGATTCGGTCGAACGCCCGCTCGTCCAGATGCGGGCCACCGAGCAGCTCGGACACAAGGCGTTCGCTCTCGCGATCGTCGAGAGGGCCGAGTGGCAGGACGGAGGCGTTCGCGACACCGCCGCCCCACGTGGGCCGGTTGTCCAGGAGGTCGGAGCGCGCCAGGCACAGGAGCAGCATCGCGACGTCACGGCTCCACCCCGCCAGGTACTCGACGAGGTCCAGGAACGTGGGTTCGGCCCACTGCAAGTCGTCGAGGATCACTACGAGCGGGCGATCCCGCCCAACCCACTCGAGGAACCGTCGGATCGCCCAGAAGGTCTCCTGCAGCCCGCCGGTTGCATCCGCGACCCCGGTCACGTCGGACACCCGCTCGGCGACGAGGGTGGCGTCCGAGCAGCCAGCCATGGCCGCGTCGATCTTCGAGCGGGCATCGCTACGCCCGTCGTCGTCGACGACGCCGCTGACCTGCTTGACGAGATCGGCCACCGGCCCGAAGGTGATGCCATCACCGTACGGGAGGCAACGTGCCCGAAGCACGAGCGCATCAGGCTTCATCGTCGAGACGAACTCCCGTGCCAATCGAGACTTCCCGATGCCGGCGGGACCGAGGATCGTGACCAAGACGCATGAACGCTCGGCGACCGCGAGATCGAACATGGAGCCCAGCACCTCGAGCTCGCCGTCACGACCAACCAGCAGAGGGTCGGGTCGGCTCCCGAGCTCATCCGGCCCCGGTCCGACGGAGTAGAGCTTGTAGGCCACGACCGACCCAGCCTTGCCCTTCAACTCGAGCGGCGCGGTCGGCTCGGCGATCACGCGGTCGCGGACCAAGGTGTACGTGGACGGCCCGAGGAGGATCTGTCCACTGGCGGCTACCTGCTCGAGCCGAGCGGCGACGTTGACCGTGTTGCCCACCACGAGTGCCTGACCAGCGGCGGCATCGCCAACGACGACCTCGCCAGTGTTCACGCCGATCCGCGTCTGCACGTGGACGCCGAAACGCGCTTGCAGGTCGACGTTCAACGCATCCAGCTCCTCGCGCATCGCCTGGGCCGCACGCACTGCGCGGAAGGCGTCGTCCTCGTGCTGGAGGGGCACACCGAACACCGCCATCACCGCGTCGCCGATGTACTTCTCCACCGTCCCGCCGTGGCGCTCGAGCGCAGC
>DATDKZ010000200.1:0-3966 GCA_036519575.1 Actinomycetota bacterium
CTCCAGGTACGGCTCGTCGCTCACGCGCCCGTACTTCGAGGCGTCGAACGCCTTCTCCAGATAGTCGATCCCGGGCGCGATGACGATGCGGCCGGTCAGTCGCTCATCGCCCTCGGCGCCGGCGAACGTGGGAAGGCTCGACAACGCCAGGTTCACCTTCGACACGATCCCGGGCGTTCGGATGTTCCCGGCCCGCCACATCAGATCGGGTCCGGCGACGACCGGGTCGAGCAACGTCGTGACGGTTCGTTTGGGATCAGCGGCCGAGATCACGACTCGCGCCTGTAGCTCCTCACCACCTGTCAGCACGACCCCGATCGCGCGATGATCACTCGTCAGCACCCGCGCCACCTCGGCGCCCGTGCGTACCTCGGCACCGAGCGATCTGGCCGCCGATGCCAGCGAGTCGGCCAGCGCGCCCGGACCACCCCGGGCTATCGTCGACTGCCCCGCAGCTCCCCCGCCGTTCCCCGCGGAGTCGCCGAGGAACACGGCGGTCGTCCCCGCGGACCACGGCCCCATAGCAGTGAACTGGACGGCCCGCGAGGCGATGGCCCCTCGCACCGGGTCCGTCTCGAAGGACTCCGCCACGTAGTCGGCGATGGCCATGGGCATGGCCCGGGTGGCCTCGCGCGACGCCTTCCGCCCAAGACGCCTGAAGGCGTTGGCGATACGGACGCCGCTCATGGCGTCGGCGAACGAGGGGGTCCTCACGTCCGGCGGGGTCGCGGCGTAGAGATAGGCCAGGAAGCTGGCCAGGGCCCGGACTCTCATATCGAAGCGGGGGTACGCCTCTGCGTCGTGCGGCGAGCGCGCGCGGAGCTCCTCGGCCGTTCGTGCGGGATCCGCCCACAGGGTAAGAGCCGACCCGTCCGGCTGTGGTGCGAACACGCGCACCGGGGGATCGATGAGCGCGAGCCCGTGGCGTTCGAGCCCGAGGTCCTCGATCACCGAGCTCCGCAGCCGTCCGACCGTGTGCGCGATGCCGGGCGCCCGTACACCGGGCGCGACCTCCACCGTCTCGAGGATGCCGCCAGCTTTCTCGCGTCGCTCGAGTACCAGGACCCTCCGTCCGGCCTTCGCCAGGTACGCCGCGGTCACCAGTCCGTTGTGACCGGCTCCGATGACGATCGCGTCGTTGGTCGCCTCGGGGCTCACGCGGCCCTCCACCGGCCGGCCCCTCCCGCCTTCAGGACCTCGAGCGCCGCGATCCGGCCCGGCGCGCCCATGATCCCGCCGCCCGGGTGGGTGGCCGACCCGCACAGCCACAGGTCCTTGATCGGCGTTCGGTACCGGGCCCACCCCGGGACCGGCCGGTTGAAGAACAGTTGTTCCAGCGACAGCTCGCCCTGGAAGATGTTCCCCTCGGTCAGGCCGGTGACGTCCTCGATGTCCTTCGGCGTCAGCACCTGTTGGTGCAGGATGACGTTCCGGATGTCGGGGAACCGCTCCTCGATCGTGTCGATCACCGTCTCGCCGAACGCGTCACGTGCGGCGTCGTCCCAGACCGCTCGGTCGGCAAGGTGGTACGGCGCCCACTGCACAAAACAGCTCATGACGTGCTTTCCCGGTGGCGCCATGCCCGGGTCGACGAGGGTGGGGATGATCATGTCGATGTACGGGCGCCGGCTGGGGCGGCCGTACTTGGCTTCGTCGAACGCTCGCTCCATATAGTCGAGCGACGGCGAGAAGCTGATCGCGCCGCGCAACCACTCGCCCCTGCCCGGCTTGCACGCCAACTCGGGCAGGCGGTCGAGCGCCAGGTTCACCTTCCCCGACGAGCCGCGGTACTTGTATCGCTGCACCTCGTGGAGGAACTCGTCGTCGAGGGTGCCCGGCTCCACGAGCTTGACGAACGTGACCCGGGAGTCCGCGCTCGAGAGCACGACGCGCGCAGGGATGTGTTCGCCCGACTCCAGGATCACGCCGACGGCACGCCCGCCCTTCACGTCGATCCGGGACACCGGCGCCTCGGTCCGGATCTCGGTGCCGAACGACCGGGCCGCCGACGCGATGGCGTTGCTGATGCCGCCAGTACCTCCCTTGGGGATGCCCCACGCCCGGAACGCCCCGTCGATCTCGCCCATGTAGTGATGGAGCAGCACGTAGGCGGTGCCGGGCGAGCGCGGGCCCTGGAACGTTCCGATGATGCCCGACGCCGACATCGTGGCCTTCAACGGATCCGTCTCGAACCACTGATCCAGAAAGTCCGCCGCGCTCATCGTCATCAGCTGCACGAACGTCTGCTGGAGGCGCTGGGGCAGCTCGGAGAATCGCCTGGCCAGGCCGGCGACGTGCCGCCAGTCGAACGGGTTGATCCGGCCCGGGTCCGGCGGGACGACCGAGAGGATGGGCTTGATGAACCGGGCCATGTCCACCATCAGCCGGCCGTACTCCTCGTAGGCCTCGGCGTCGCTCCTCGACCACCGACGGAGCTCTCGGATGGTCCTGCCGTGGTCGTTCACCCGCCACAGCGAGTCGTCGTCGAGCGGGGTGATCGTGCCGTCTAGCGGGAGGATCTCCAGGCCGTGCCTGGGAAGGTCGAGGTCCCGGATGATCTCCGGGCGAAGGAGCGAGACGACGTAGGAGAAGACGCTGAACCGGAAGCCGGGGAAGACCTCCTCGGTGACCGCCGCACCTCCCAGGATGTGCCGCCGCTCCAGGACGAGCACGCGCCGGCCGGCCTTCGCCAGGTACGCCGCGGCCGTGAGGCCGTTGTGGCCGCCGCCGATGACGACGGCGTCGTAGCGCTGCGCCATCCCTCTCCTCCAGCCGGATCGGCGCCTACACTACACGCCGTCCATTTCGACTCGGAGGTCTGGAGTGACCGTTGGTACCGCGTTCCATTCCCGCACGTCGGGGCTCAACCAGAAACTCGCGTGGGGCGAGTGGTCCGGCTATCTCTCGGCTCAGGTCTACGCCGACTTCCACGACATCGAGTACAACGCGATCCGCGAAGCCGTGGCAGTCATCGACGTTTCTCCTCTGTACAAGTACGAGATCACCGGACCGGACGCGGGGCGCTTGGTCGACCGGGTGATCACCCGCGACGCCACGAAGCTGGCCGTGGGTCAGGTCTATTACACGCCGTGGTGCGACGAGCGCGGCCGGGTCATCGACGACGGGACGGTGACCAGGCGCGAGGAGACCACCTACTTCTGGACGGCCGCCGACCCCTCGTATCGGTGGTTCTCGCTGAACGCCCACGGGCTCGGCGTGTCCATCACCGACGTGTCCGAGACCGTGGCCGCGCTGGCCCTGCAGGGCCCGATGGCCCGCGATGTGGTCGAGGCCGCCACCCGGCAGGACTGGTCCGACCTCGCCTACTTCCGCCACCGCCGCACCGAGGTCGGCGGGATCGAGACGGACGTGACCCGCACCGGATACACGGGCGACCTCGGCTACGAGCTGTGGGTGGAGGCCGAGGCCGCCGTGGAGCTGTGGGACGCCGTGTTCGAGGCCGGGGCGCCGTTCGGCATCCGCCCCGCGGGGATCCGGGCACTCGACGTGGCTCGCGTGGAAGCCGGCCTCATCCTCATCGAGGTGGAGTACACGAGCTCGCGGCACGCCCGGTCCGCCGAGCAGGAGTACTCCCCCTTCGAGATCGGCCTGGGAAGGATGGTGGATTTCGGCAAGGCCGACTTCGTCGGCAAGCGCGCCCTGGAGCTCGAGCAGTCGAGTGGAGGTCCGGATCGACGCCTGACCGGGCTTGAGCTCGATTGGAGCGGGATCGAGGCGGTGTTCGCCCACCACGACCTTCCACCGGAGGTCTCCCCGATGGTGCATCGGGACCCGGCGCCGGTGTTCAAGCAGGGCCGGCTGGTGGGTCGGGCGACCAGCCTCACGTGGTCGCCGACGCTGAAGCGGATGATCGGGTTCGCGTCGCTCCCCCCGTACCTGGCCGCGCCGGGCGCGCGCGTCTCGGTGGAGTGGATGGTGGAGGGCGAGCCGGGAAAGGTCCCGGCC
>DATDKZ010000201.1:0-2189 GCA_036519575.1 Actinomycetota bacterium
AAGCCGGCAACACACTCGGCGCCGAGGTGCTCGGATCGGATCCGCAGGAGGCTGGCGGCCGGCGCGTGATCTTCGTCTCCGGGGACGATGCCGACGCGAAAGCGGATGTCGTCGCGGTGTTCCAAGACGCGGGGTTCGCCAGGATCGACCTCGGCAACTTGGCGACCGGAGGCGCGATGCAGGAGATCCACCATCCGCTCGCCGGCGTCAACCTCATCCAACTCTGAGGTGCTTGAGTTCTGAGACGTAAGGGGCCCTCAATCCTGAGAACACCCCTGTAGTGGGAGGAGGAGGATTCGAACCTCCGTAGGCTTAGCCGGCGATTTTACAGACCGCTCCCTTTGGCCGCTCGGGCATCCTCCCGTTGGCGGAAGGATAGCAATCGGCGGTTCGACACCTCCACGATAGGATGGCTCGCATGGCCAAGCAGGACTTCTCGTTCGACATCGTCTCGGAGGTTTCGATGCCCGAGGTCGCCAACGCCGTCGACCAGGCCCGGCGCGAGATCGCGCAGCGGTTCGACTTCAAGGACACCGGGACGAGCATCAGCCAGGACGACCAGCTGATCGAGGTTCGGTCCTCGACGGAGGACCGGCTCAAGGCGGCCGTCGAGGTCCTGAAGGAGAAGGCCGTTCGGCGCCAGGTCTCGCTCAAGGCGCTGCATTTCGGGCCGATCCAGCCGGCCGCCAAGGGGACCTCCCGCCAGTCGATCAACCTGAACGTCGGGATCTCCGAGGAGAAGGCGCGGGAGCTCGTGAAGTTCGTCAAGGCCCTCAAGGTCAAGGTCCAGAGCCACGTCCAGGGCGACCAAGTCAGGATCACGGGCAAGTCCAAGGACGATCTCCAGGTCGTGATGAAGGCCGTCAAGGACCACGACTTCGACGTCCCGCTGCAGTTCGCGAACTTCCGGCCCTAGCCGGCGGCCACCGGCTCCGTTGCCTGCCGTGGTCCGCCTGGGTAGATTGGCCCACCCGACGGGAGGTGCACCGTGACCGATGTGGAACGTCTGAAGGCCAAGGCCGCGGAGATCGCCGAGCGCGAGGGCCGCAGACTCCTGGATCGAACGCCCGGATCCGAGAGCCTGCACCAGCGCGCCCTGCGCAGCCTCCCGAACGGCGTCGCGTCGAACTTCCAGGCCGGGGACCCCTACCCCACCTACCTCCGGCGCGGCCAGGGTTCGAAGGTCTGGGACGTCGACGGCAACGAGTACCTCGACTTCCACGGCGGATTCGGCGTGAACGTCGTCGGCCACGCGCATCCGAAGATCGTCGAGGCGATCCGGGCCGTCGCCGACCAGGGCATCCACTTCGCGGTCACCACCGAAACCACGGTCGCGCTCGCCGAGGCGATCTGCGAGCGGTTCCAGCTCGAGCAGATGCGATTCGTGAACTCGGGGACCGAGGCCACGATGGACGCGATCCGGGTGGCGCGGGCGGCGACCGGGCGCGACACGATCGTGAAGATGGAGGGGTCCTACCACGGGCACCACGACTCGGTCCTGTTCTCCGTCGTGCCCGAGGCCGACGTGCTCGACATGCGCTTCAACGTGGGCCGCCCCGACCAGGCCTGGTATACGACGGAGCCCACGTCCAAGGGCATCCCAAAGGTGCTCACCGAGACGGTGATCATCGTGCCGTTCAACGACGCGGCCGCGGTCGAGCAGGCGTTCGCCGACAAGCCGGGCGAGATCGCCGCCGTGATCCTCGAGCCCGTGATGATGAACATCGGGCTCGTCGTGCCACAGTCGGGCTACCTGCAGGCGCTCCGCGACATCTGCGAGCGGAACGACGCCGCCCTGATCTACGACGAGGTCAAGTGCGGCGGGACGATCGCGTACGGCGGCACGACCGAGCGCTACGGGGTCCGCCCGCACCTCGCGGCGTACGCGAAGGCGATCGGCGGCGGCGTCACGATCGGCGCGTTCGGCGGCGAGGCACGCTACATGGAATGGGTCACCAAGGGCGCGGCGCAGCAGGGGACGTTCAACGGGAACCCGCTCTCGGCCGCGGCCGGTCTCGCGGCCCTCACGCAGGTCCTGACGAAGGAGTCGTACGACCACCTGGGCAAGCTCGGGACGATGCTCGCCGAGGGCTGCCAGCGCGCGATCGACGAGCACGACCTCCCGGCCCACACGATGGACCTCGGGGCCAAGGGCTGCGTCTCGTACCGCAAGGAGCCGCTGGTCAACT
>DATDKZ010000202.1:0-7842 GCA_036519575.1 Actinomycetota bacterium
GCTGAGCAGGCGATCTACCGGGAGCCGGCCGGTGGGTTGCTATCCTGTATCCAGGTTTCCCTCGCCGGACCGAGGCCGTGGGCTTCGGGGGCCGGGCGAGGCAGAGGTGGCGCGGGCCAGGCCCCGCCGGCTCCGGGCGATCGCCCGCAGGGCCGCGGCCGGGGCGGCCGGTGCCGGAACAGGGCGTACAGGTTGCAGGACGAGCGGCGCTTCGCTGCGCCGAATGGCTCACAGCCATCCGAGCGCGGTCGTGCTCCACGAACCGCCCAAGCGATCACCCTCGAGCGAGGGCGGGCTCGTGCACGTTCTCAGCCGCCGCTCGTCCACACCCTCCGGCACTCCCGCGCATTCGAGCGAGTGGGAAGGAGTCGGAACTGATGACGGAGCACACAGAGTCGCTGCAGGCACCGGCCGTGACATCGGGGTCGGGGGACGAGGTCGCTGGGGCACCGCGCCCTCGCAGGCGGCGCCGCAGCAACCGTGGGCGGGGACGGGCCGGCGTGACCGGCCTCGCCGGCGAAACGACCTCGTCCGAGACAGCCGGCGAGGGCGCAGAGGCGGCGACCGCCCCCGAGCCGGTCCAGGGCGCAGAAGGGGGGACGGTCCCAGAGCCGATCGATGGCGCCCCATCCACGGATGGTGAGGCGGGTGCGGCGGCGGTCCGTCGGCGGCGACACCGGGGCGGTCGAGGTCGACGCCGGTCCGGGACCGCGGTCCCGGCAACGGAGACCCAACCAGGGACGCCGCCGGACGAGGACGCGGCCTCCACCGGAGAGCCCGAAGGGATCGAGGAGTCAGGTGCCGCGCGAACGAGCGAGAGTCCGTCGGCGAAGCGTCGTCGTCGCCGCCGCCGCCGGAAGACCGCACTCTCCGGCGCTACCGAAGGCGCCGCAGGAGCCGAAGGAACCGACGTCGCCGAGCCGGCCGATACGAACTCGGCGGGTGCCGACGAGGACGAGCCCGCCCCTCAAGCGGCACGGCGACGAACCCGACGTGCGGGTTCGGCTCGGTCGAAGGCGGGCGGGACGGCCCGGCCGAAGGCCGGCGCAAAGGCCGACGCGGCCGTTCCGGCCGAGGCCGCTCCGGAGCCGTCCAGGCCCCCGGGGCGCCGAACGCGACGCAAGGCGGTCGAGCCGACCGACACCGTCGTGGCCGGACCCACTCGACTTCGTCGAGGGCGACAGGCCGTCGGGAGAAGGCGCCGGGAGTCCACCATCGCCGCGCCGAGGGTCACCGACAAGCTGATGGTGATCACCGAACACGGCGAGCGCGACCAGATCGCCATCCTGGAAGGCCGTGATCTCGTCCAGCACTACGTCACGCGAGCGGGCGCGAGGTCGATGGTCGGCAACGTGTACCTGGGCAGAGTCCAGAACGTCCTCCCGGGGATGGAGGCGGCCTTCATCGACGTGGGCAAGGGCAGGAACGCCGTGCTGTACGCCGGCGAAGTGAACTACTCGCCGGAGGACCTCGAGGGCGCGGCCCCTCGGATCGAACACGTGCTGAAAAGCGGCAACTCCGTCCTGGTGCAGGTGACGAAGGATCCCATCGGTGGCAAGGGGGCGCGGCTCACCGCGCAGATCAGCATGCCGGGGCGGTACCTCGTGCTGGTGCCGAACTCCGACATCACGGGTATCAGCCGCCGTCTCCCGGACGAGGAGCGCAAGCGGCTCAAGCAGATCCTCCGCACGATCCGGCCCGAGGGTAACGGCGTCATCATCCGGACCGCCGCGGAGGATGCGGACGAGAACGCCCTAGCTGCCGACCTGGCCCGTCTCCTCGAGGAATGGAAGACCATCGAGAAGAAGGCGAAGAGGGCGAAGGCGCCGGCGATGCTGTACGAGGAGCCGGAGCTCACGGTCCGCTCCGTCCGGGACCTGTTCACTGACGAGGAGTTCCGCGAGCTCGTCACCGATTCTCCGCGCGTGTACGAGCTCGTCACCCAGTACCTCGCCGGGATCGCCCCCGACCTCCTGCCGAAAGTCCGGCTGCACCAGGACAAGCTGCCGGTCTTCGAGGAGTTCCACGTCGTCGAGCAGATCCACAAAGGCCTTGACCGCAAGGTGTGGCTGCCCTCGGGGGGTTACATCGTCATCGACCGGACCGAGGCGATGACCGTCATCGATGTGAACACGGGCAAGTCGGTGGGCAAGACCAACCTCGAGGAGACCGTGGTGAACACCAACGTCGAGGCGGCCCGGGAGGTGGCTCGGCAGCTTCGCCTCCGGGACATCGGCGGGATGATCGTCATCGACTTCATCGACATGCTCCTCGAGCAGAACAAGCAGAAGGTCGTGGACGCACTGCGCGAGGAAATGGCCAAGGACAAGACCCGGTCCCAGATCTTCGACATCAGCCCTCTTGGGTTGCTCGAGGTGACTCGCAAGCGCGTTTCTGGTGGACTCTTGGAATCGTTCTCCGAGACCTGCCCGACGTGCGAGGGGCGGGGCGTGATCGTGACCTACGAAGCCTGAGGAGGAACGGATGTACGCCGTCATCAAGACGGGTGGCAAGCAGCACCGGGTGAAGCCCGGCGACGTCATCGAGGTGGAATACATGCACGGTCTTGGCGACACCGTGACGTTTCATCCCCTGCTCGTGGTGGACGACGAGGGCAAGACGCACTTCGGCAAGCAGGCCGAGGGGGCCGTGGTCACGGCCAGGCCGGTCGGCGAGCAGAAGGGGGACAAGGTCCGGGTGATGAAGTACAAGAACAAGACGGGCTACTCCCGGCGCCAGGGCCACCGTCAGCTGATGACCCTCCTCGAGATCTCCGACGTCAGCGTGGCCGGGGAGAAGAAGCCGGCGGCGAGGAAGCCTGCCGCCGAGTCCACGGCGAAGGCCCAGGCAGCCACGTCCCCGGCCGCCAGGTCCACTGCGAAGTCCCCGGCCAAGGCCGCTGCCAAGAAGGCCGCCCCGAAAGAGGGCACAGAGGCGGGAGACGAGCAGGCGGAAGAGGCCGGGGAGTAGTAGGTCCTCTGGTACGCTCGGTCGCGCGATGGCACACAAAAAGGGCGGCGGTTCCACCAAGAACGGGCGCGACTCCGAGTCCAAGCGGCTCGGCGTGAAAGCCTTCGGCGGTCAGGAGGTGAACGCCGGCTCCATCATCGTGCGCCAGCGGGGAACGAGGATCCACCCGGGGCCCGGTGTGGGGAAAGGCGGCGACGACTCGCTCTTCGCCCTCGTCCCGGGGGTCGTCCGGTACCGCTCGTCCCGGGGCCGACGAGTAGCCTCGGTCGAGCCCAAGTAGCGACACTCAGTGCCGATCACCCGCCGCATGGCGGATCTCCTGTTCCCACTCCTCGATGTCGGCCTTGAGCTGTCGATTCCACGTGCCGAGGTAGCCGATGTTCTGACGTCTGGCCCGTCGTCTGGAGCTCTTGCGGAAGCCCAGGGGCGCCGGTCGCTCGGCACCCTCCCCACGTAACTCCTCGAGCGGCGGCGGCTGCGCGAAGTAGAAGGCCGTCCGGACGGCTCGGCCGCCCGCATCGTGGGTGACAACGAGCACCGGCGAGCCGCGGAGCCGCCGGGCCTTTCGAACCTGGGCGAGCGGGATGCGCACGTCCTCCGAGCCATCTGATGGCACGAAGGCGATGACGTTCGGCTGCAAGCTCAGGGTGCCTCTCCGCTCCTGGCCTGCCAGGCCCGGTGAGAGCTCGACCATCCACACGGTGACGGCCTCGGGCATCGCGCCCCATCTTCGTCGCATGAGCGGCTTTCGACCACAATCTCCCCATGACCTTCGTTGACGACGTGACGGTCCTGGTTCGCGCGGGCCGGGGAGGGCACGGCTCGGCTGCGATGCTGCGGGAGCCGTTCAAGCCGCGAGGTGGACCCGAAGGAGGCGACGGCGGCCGAGGGGGGGACGTCGTGTTCGAGACCTCCTCGGGCGTCCGCGACCTCTCGGCTCTGGCCGACCGGCCGCACCTGCATGCCGAGGACGGCAAGCCGGGCGGTGCGAACCGACGCACCGGGGCGAGCGGCGCCGACCTCGTGATCCAGGTCCCGGTGGGGACGATGGTGTTCGACGAGGGCGGACTGATGGCCGACCTCGCCGGCGTTGGGACCAGGGCGGTACTGGCCCGGGGAGGACGGGGCGGCCGGGGCAACGCCTCGCTCGCGTCCCGACGCAACCGCGTGCCCCGCACGGCGGAGGCGGGGGAGCCTGGTGAGGAGGTCCGGATGTCCGTGGAACTACGGGTCGTCGCCGATGTCGGCCTCGTCGGCCTGCCGAACGCGGGGAAGTCCACCCTACTCGGCAGGCTCACGGCGGCCAGGCCGAAGGTCGCTCCCTATCCGTTCACCACGCTCCACCCCAACCTCGGTGTGGCCGAGGGGGAGCGGCGCTTCGTCGTGGCCGACGTCCCCGGCCTGGTGGAAGGGGCCCACGAGGGCAAGGGCCTCGGGCACCGGTTCCTCCGTCATCTCCACCGGACGCGTGCGCTCGTGATCGTCGTGGACCTGTCGCGTCATGACCCGGCCGCCGACCTCCAGACGGTGCGGGCGGAACTCGCAGCCCACGATCCTGAGCTCGCGACTCGGCCCTGGATCGTTGTCGGGACCAAGGCCGACCTGGTCGACGAGCCCGAAGCGGCGGCGATGGCGCTCGCCCAGGACTCGATCGCCGTCTCCGGACTGACGGGCGAGGGGATCGACCGGCTCGCCGATCGGGTCGCCGAGCTGGTCGACGTGGCCTTCCGGGACCAGGACGAGGAACGGGAGCCGTTCGTCGTGCTCCGTCCTGCTCGCCCTCGGTTCGTGGTGCGCAAGGAGGGTGCCGGCTTCCGCGTGGTCGGGCGGGCCGTCGAACGATGGGTCGCCGAGACCGACTTCGAGGACCCCCGCGAGGTGGTGCAGCTCCAGAAGCGACTGGCCAAGGAGGGGGTGGAGAGACAGCTCGCCGCCCTGGGAGCCCGGCGAGGTGACGAGGTCCTGATCGGGGAGCGGGCCTTCGAGTTCCTCCCGGAGAAAGAAGGCTGATCATGGTTCAACGAGAAGACCTCGTGCGATCCGAGGATCGAGGTTGGAACGAGCTCCACTCGCAGTTGGAAACCGTGTCGCGTCAGCAGATGCTGGAGCCAGGGCTCACGCCCGAAGGGTGGTCGGTCAAGGACCTGCTCTGGCATCTGGGCGCCTGGTGGGCCAAAGCCGGCGTAATGCTGGAGCGGATCCGCGTTGGAACCTACGAGGGAGCAGGCCAGGGCTCGAGCGTCGATGAGCTGAACGCGCGGTTCCTTGAGGAGGGCCGCCGACTGGACCTGGCCACGGTGACGGCCGAGCTGTACGCGGCGAGGAACCATGCGCTGGTCGAGTTCGCCGCGCTCCCAGAGGTGACCTCCGAAGCCGAGGAGTGGTTCCGGGAGTCGGGCCCCGAGCATTACGACGAGCACCGGGACGACCTGCGGGCGTGGGTCGACAAGCTCACGTCCGCTGGCTGAAATACGAAGGAGGGCCAGGTGCCGGCCGTAGGATTGCCTGCGTGGGACGACGCCTGGGCGTCATGGGCGGCACGTTCGACCCGATCCATCACGGACACCTCCTGACCGCAGAGGAGGCCGCCGTTCAGTTCGGGCTGGACGAGGTCGTGTTCGTGCCGACTGGACAGCCGTGGATGAAAGAGGAGCGGGACGTGTCCTCGCCCGAGCACCGCTACCTCATGACGGTGATCGCGACCGCCAGCAACCCTCGGTTCTTCGTCTCGCGGCTGGAGGTGGATCGGGAGGGTCCCACCTACACGGTCGACACCCTTCGCGAGCTGAAGGAGGAGCGCGGCGGCGACGTGGATCTGTTCTTCGTGACGGGCGCCGACGCCGTGCTGGAGATCTTCCAGTGGAAGGACCCCGACGAGATCCTCGAGCTCGCGCACTTCATCGCGGCCACCCGGCCCGGCTACGACCTGGCTCGGTTCGAGGCGGAGGAGCCCGGCCGCCACCAGAACGTGAGCGTCATGAACATCCCGGCCCTTGCCATCTCCTCCACGGACATCCGCGAGCGCGTTCGGGAGGGGCGACCCATCCGTTATCTCGTGCCCGAGGGCGTGGAGAACTACATCGAGAAGGCGGGGTTGTACCGATGAAACGGGCGCACCACCGCAAGGTCCGCATGTTCGTCGGGCCGAGCCGTCACGCCCGGCTCCGGGCCATGGCGGCGGGATGGCTGGCGCCGGTTGCGGCTGCGCTCCTGGTGGTCGGAGGCGTGGTGGCGTGGGGCACCGTGTCGACTCGCGACCAGGACGGGGCGCCCGCATCGGGAAGTTCGTTCGCCCCCTCGAAGCTCCTGCTGCTCGAGCTCCGGTCGAGGGACGCGGTCATGATCGCGGTCGTCGGGTCTTCGGGGACCCCGCCGCCGGCCGCGCTCGCTATTCCCCCGAACGTGGTGATGACGATCCCAGGCCAGGGTGACGGCATGGTCAAAGAGGTCACTCCCCTCAACGGATCCGAAGCCGCCGTGGCCATCTCCAACCTCATCGGCGCGTGGATCCCGCACTATGTCGTGACGGATCCGAGCCATCTCGCAGTGGTCGTGGACCGGGTGGGAGGGATCCAGCTGTTCGGCTCGATGGCGAGTGGTGAGGAGGTGGTCGCCGGTCTGACGGAGCCCGGGCCGGCCCGAGCCCTGACGTGGCGCGAGACGCTCATCGGGTTGTTCGAGGTGGGTCCTCGATGGGCACCCGACGACTTCCTCGGATCCGACGATGCGGCCACGGGGACCCGGCTCCTCACGGCGGCGAAGGGCGCCGCTTTGCAGGCCCTCCCCACTGCCGACGTGACGCCCGGATACCTCCGGCCGGACTACGAGGCGGTGGCAGCCCTCATGAAGGAGCGGTTCGGCATGGCCAGACAACCGCCGGTCCGGGTGCTCGTGCTGAACGGAACCGGCAGCCCCGGCGTGGGTGAGTTGGTGGCCGAGCGCCTCATCCCGGAGGGCTACCGGGTGGTGGTCTCGGAGAACGCGGCGAGCTTCGACCATCGGGAGACGCTCGTCGTGGCGGGCTCCGAGGAGTTCCGTCAGGCGGCCGAGCGGATCCGACGGCTCCTGGGGGTGGGAGCGTTGTCGGTGTCCGCGGTACCCTCGGGGCTGGGAGAGGTCACGATCCTGGTAGGAGAGGACTACACGAACGGATGACGGTGGAAGAAGGCAGTGCCCGGTAACGCCGCCGGGATCCCGGAGAGCAAGGAGGTGGCGGTGGCGGCGGCGCGGGCCGCGGCCGCCAAGCAGGGCGCGGATATAGCGATCCTGGACGTCCACGAGCTCATCGTCATCACCGATTTCTTCGTGATCGCGAGCGGATCCAGCGACCGGCAGGTCAGGACCATCGTCGACGAGGTGGAGAAGGCTGTCCGGGAACGAGGGGTGCGCCCGGTCCGCCGTGAGGGCGAGACCGAGAACCGGTGGGTTCTCCTGGATTACGTCGACGTGGTGGTTCACGTGTTCGCCGACGAGGAGCGCCAGTACTACGACCTGGAGCGGTTGTGGCGCGACGCTCCTCGAGTCAGGTGGCAGGACTCGGACGCGGTCTCATCGGGCTGAGTACACTATCGGTCTGCCTGGGCCCATAGCTCAGCTGGTAGAGCACATGGCTGGCAGCCATGAGGTCAGGGGTTCGAATCCCCTTGGGTCCACTTTCAGCCCCTTATTCGAACTCGGGCGAGAGAACAGAGGCGCGAAGACCTCAGAGAACTCCGCTCTGCCGATCTTGCGATCCTTGATGTAGACGGCCTCGAGCACCGCGTCGTTGAAGCGCCGTCGCATCGGCGGGCGCGCCTTCAGGTAGGCCGCGTGTCAGTTGCCGGCGAGCCGGATGGCAGTTCGGAGGACATCCTGCCAACCCCCGAGGTTGCC
>DATDKZ010000203.1:0-9134 GCA_036519575.1 Actinomycetota bacterium
TGGGGCGAAGTCGCCGTCCCAGTCCAAAAACGGTATCGGACGAGAACGTGGCCGGCTTCAGGGGGGTCGGGCATTCACCGCCCAAGATGCTCCGGGGTCCGTCGTCGGTCAGGCGCAGTTGCGACAGGTGCCCATCAGGTCGAGTCGATGACTGACCGCGGTGAAGCCCGTCCGCCGAGCAACGCGGTTCAGAGCACGCTCGACGCTACGTTCCAGCTCTGATGCGATCGAGACATCATCCACCGCGCCGCAGTTCGAGCAGATCAGGTGGTGATGGTGCTCGGTGAGCTCCTCGTCGAGCTCGAAGCGGGTGAACTCCTCGTTGGTGACGACGCGCCGGACCACTCCCACCTGCTCCAAAATCGCGAGGGTCCGGTAGGCCGAGCTCTGTGGGACGTCCCGGCGTACCGCGAGCAACTCGTGGATCGTGAGGGGATGACCGGCGTCCCATAGGGCCTCGACCAACGCACGTCGGTTCGCCGTGTAGCGCTGCGCGGCGGCCCGAAGGCGGGCTGCGACCGTCTGGTGGACGTCGGGTTCCATGTCGATGCAGTCTATCTCTCGGGGTGAGAATCATCGAGAACCATCGCCGTTGATCCCTCGATGAGCTCCTCGTCCCTGGACAGGATCCGCGATCCGCGGCCTCGTGTAGCAATCGCCACGATGGCGAAGACGATCGCGCTGACCAGCACGATGCAACCGCTCGGCGCCAGATCCCATACCCTCGCCGCTGCCAATCCCACCACCGCGGCGATCATGCCGACTCCCGCCGACCACGCCAGCGTGCCACGAAAGGATCGCGCCAACAGTTGACCGCTGGCGACCGGCAGCACCATCATCGCGGCGATCAGCAGGATCCCCACGATCTTCATGGCGACCACGACCGCGCATGCCGCCAGGATCGCCAACAATGAGTTCAGCAGACCGACCGGGAGACGGGCCACGCTCGACCACTCCTCGTCGGTGACCACGGCGAACAGCACGCGCCTCGTGGCCAGGATCGCCCCGATGATCACCGCGCCGAGCACGACGATCAGCCGAACGTCGGCGGCGCTGGCCGTGAGCGGTTGTCCGAACAGGTACGTGAGGACGTTTGCGCTCAGTCCCTGGGCGCTACTACTCACCAGGACCACCCCGAGCGCGATCCCCGAGTAGAAGAACAGCGCCAGCGCAAGGTCGCCCGATGCGCGCCGCCGGGAGCGCAGCCACTCGATCCCCAGGGCGCCGGCCACCGCGAACACCAGGGCCGTCCACACCGGAGACACGGTGGCGACCAGTCCCGCCCCCACGCCGGCGAAGGCGAGGTGCCCGATCCCGTCACCGATCAGCGACATGCGTTTCTGGACGAGGAAGGTTCCGATCATGGGGGCGAAGGCACCCACGACCACCCCGGCGATCAGGGCGCGCTGCATGAACGTCAGTTCGAACGGATACGGCAGGGGGAGTGCGGAGATCACGTCAGGCCCTCGAGCCACATGGGCAGATCCTCGCGGTGCACGCCGAGCGAGACGCCCTCCCTCATGAGCCTCTCCGGTGGGCCGTCGAACAACACTGTCCGTTTCAGTACCACAACACGGTTCACGTCCATAGCCACCGGTGAAAGCTCGTGCGAGACCAGCAGAACCCCGGCCCCGTGTTCCCGGATGAGGTGCACGAGCGAGTTTCGGAACCTCCGCTGGGATTCGGCGTCCACGCCCGCGATCGGCTCGTCCAGGACCAGGAGCTCGGGCTCGCCGGCGAATGCCCGGGCGATGAACGCCCGCTGCTGCTGTCCGGCCGAAAGCTCGTTGATCGGACGGCCGCTGAGGTGCGCCAGACCAACCGACTCGAGGGCGTGACCGACCTCATCCCGGTCGGTCCGCCGAAGCGGGCGCCACCAACCCCGACGAGCGAGTCGCCCGGATGCCACGATCTCCTCAACCGTAGCCGGGACCTCCGAACCGAGGACGGGGCGCTGCGGGACGTAGCCGAGGCGCCATGGCTCCCGCAGACGCCCGGGCGGCTCGTCGAGGAGGCGCACCGTTCCACTCGACGGGCGCAGCGACCCGAGGATCACGCGAAGCAGTGTGGTCTTCCCCGAGCCGTTGGGTCCGACCAGCGCCACGAACTCACCGCGCCGGACCGCGATGCTGACGTCCTCCAACACCGGGGTCTGGCCGTACGCGAAGGAGACCCCGGTGGCCTCGAGCAACGGGGCACCTTCCCCAGCCGATGCTCCCCGCACGAGCGACCGGGGGTCAGGAGCAGTCAAGGGCCTTCTCCAGGGTCGAGAGGTTGTCGAGCATCAGGGAGATGTAGTCCGCCCCGGCGGCCTCCTCCTCGGGGGTGAGGCCCTCCATGGTGAACAGGACCTTGGTCTGAACGCCCGCCTCCTGAGCGAGTGCCTGGGCAACCTTCGGCGACACGAGCTCCTCCGTGAAGATCGTGGTGATCCCTTGCCGCTGCACGAGGTCTTTCAGCTCCGCGAGCCTGGCGGGTCCGGGCTCCGCCTCCGGCGACAGGCCGGTGATCGGCTCCTGGGTCAGCCCGTACGCGCTCGCCAGGTAACCGAATGCCTGGTGGCTGGTGACGATGGTGTGGCGTTGGCAGTGCGCCAGACCCTTCTGATATTCGAGATCGACCTGGTCGATATCCGCCTCGAAAGCCTTGGCGTTGGCCCGGAAGGTCGAGGCGGAATCCGGATCGGCTTTCGCCAGCGCCTCCGCGACCTCGCTCACCATCTCCGCGTACAGCCTGGGTGCGAGCCAGACGTGCGGATCGACGGAGAGCCCCTCTGGGGCTTCCCCTGAAGGTGGGGGCAGGGTGTGGAGCCCCGCCAGAAGGTCGACCGTCTGGCCCTCGGCGCCGGACAGCGCGTCCTCCAGGGCCGGCTGGAACCCTCCACCGAGGTACAGCACCACGTCCGCGGACTGGATGCGCGCCACCCCGTCGGGTGTTAGCTCCAGGTCGTGCGGCTCGGCGCCCGGGGGGGTGAGGTTGAACACCTGCACCGCCCCGCCTCCGACTCGACTTGCGGCCTCCTGGATCGGGTAGAACGCCGCCACCACCGTCGTCGACCCCGGGGAGTTCTCGCGATCGTTCGTGGAGCACGATGCCAGGATCAGCGCGAGGACGGCGATCGATGTCAGCAGCCAGAAGTAACGCCGGACCAAGAGTGCTTCTTCCCATCTCACAATATCTCAGAGTAGGACTCAGTCTCAGTCTCAGAGAACGTGACAGTAGCACCGAGAGGCCCGGCCGTCAATCGGGCGGTTCTGCCCGGGGCTCGCGCGCCGCGGCTGCTCGCTGATCGAAGCCGCCTGCTCCACCGGGAGTAGCCCAGAAGCCTCCTCCGGGCCGACGACGCTCGACCTCCCAGCGCGGACGATGGACCCAACGAAGAGGAGGTGTTGGGGATGGGGACGACCGTGCTGGCCGGGTTCGGATGGGGTGGCGGACCGTGGTTCCTGTTCTTCCCGCTGCTGTGGATCGCCCTGTTCGTAGGGGCCTTCTTCTTGTTCCACCGTCGACACGATCACTGGCAGAGGCACTCCGCGGAGGAGGTCCTGGCAGACCGATACGCGAAAGGCGAGATCTCAGCCGACGAGTACCGGCAGCGGCTCGGCGTGCTGCGAGGTAGGGAACGCTGAGCGCTGCACAGTCAGAGAGTCGGCGCAGGAAACGACCCGGTGATCGAGACCGCCTCTTCCGGCCACCAGCGGCCAGGCCTCGGGGGGTGACTCGTGGTTCGTGCTGCGGCAAACGCTGGCCGGTGCCTAGTATGAACAGGAGAGGCGCCTTGCCGTTGAAGGCCGACTGAGAGGGGGTCGTTCCATGGCCATCAGTCTGAAGTACCGTGCGCCCAGCGGGGAGACGAGGCCGTGGACGCTTCGGGAGATCCTCCAGGGCAAGCCGATCGACCGGCCGATCCATCCGATGCTGGTCCATTTCCCGATCGCCTTCTCCATCGGGGCCCTGGCCCTCGATGTGCTGTCGCGGATCTGGACGTTCCCGGCGGCTCCGCTCGCCGCGACCTGGCTGATCCTGGGATCCCTCGCCGGGTTCGCCGGCGCTGCGCTCACCGGCCTCGCGGAGCGGTCGACGATGCGGCACGGATCTCGGATCCACACCCTGGCCACCCGTCACATGCTCCTCCAGTATGCGGCTGTAGCGATCTTCCTCGCGGACCTCGCGGTCCGCTGGTCGAACCGACACGACGCCCACGCAAGCCTCCTGTGGATCGCGCTGGATCTGATCGGGGTCCTGGTGATGAGCGCGGCCTCCGACATCGGCGGCCAGATGGTCTACAAGATCGGGTACCGCGGACTGGGCGGCGACTGACTCAGAGAGTGAGCTAGCGCCACACGGCCGGCAGCTGCGGCCAGAGCACCTCATCGGCGCCGAGCCACGAAGCGAGCTCCTCGATCGAGCGTCGGGCGGGGGGCCAGTCATCAGTGCGAGCGTCCGGCTGGGCATGGACGGCGTGCACTCGGAGCACGTTCGCCCGGCGGTCGAACGCCGGGTCGATCCTGCCGACGAGACGGTCGCCGCGCAGGATCGGCAGCACGAAATACCCGAACTCGCGCTTGGCCTTCGGCACGTAGATCTCTAGGCGGAATCGCATGTCGAACAGCCGCTCCGTGCGATCACGATCAGAGATGAGGTCGTCGAAGGGCGAGAGCAGCGTGGTTCGTCCACGGAACGTCGCGTCGAGAAGATCGCGGTGCGACACCCATCGCCCCGACAAGCCGTCGACCTCGACGGGAACGATTACCCCGGAGCGAGTGAGCCGATCGATAGCCAGCTTCCTGCCCGGCGGAGGTCCGTCAAACAGCATGCCGATGCGCTCGAGGCGATCGATACCGCGCGCGCGGAGTTGACGGGCCGCCAGTTCCTGCGTCGCCTCGAGCCCCGGTCGGCCGTTCGAGGCGGGTAGGGATCGCTCGGCGAGATCCCAGACACGCTGCTGACCGTCACGCCCCACGATCATCACGCGGCCCTTGGACCAGAGGATGTCGAGCAGCATCGGCACGTTCTGGCCCTCGTCGTTCCAACCGCCCGTCTGCCACCCCTCCACGGCACGATTCTCGAGGTCCCGGGCGCGCAGCGGACCCCGGCGCCGTAACTCGCCGAGCACGTATCGCACGAACGCGTCGTTAGCGCGGAGCCACGCACGGACGTAGGCGTGGCGCGTCAGATCGCTTTGTGGGTAGCGCCGCATCGAGATCCGATGCATCGGCAGGTCCGCGGTCGGCAGGATGTGCGCCCGGTACTCGAAGAGCTCGCGGTCGCGCCACAGCAGGCGTTCGAGCTCGGCGACGCGGAACCCGCGCCCCAGCCGGCTCCACAGGACGAGATGCTCCGTGCGAGCGACGACCGAAGTCGGATCCATCTGGACCATCCCGAGGCGATGGACGGTCTCGACGGCGGACGACGCTCGGGGTGCGGCCAGCAGCTGGCCCATCACCGCGAGCCTGCGCGCGCGTCGTCGGGAGAGGCGGACGGCATCGGGCACGCGGTCAAGACTACTCGGCGCGGCCGACGACCTTCCTCAGTCTTCCTGCCAGGGTGCTTCTTCCGACAGCAACCACTCCACGAACCGCTCGTTGCCCAGGGCGCCGAAACCTTCGTCGAGACCCCGCCGCAGCCGAACGAGGTCGATGGCCTCCGCGGCTGAGTAGCCCAGGAGCATCAAGGCCCGAGCGACCACGATGCCTGAGCGGTTGAGACCCTGCACACAGTGAACCAGCACTCGGTGCCCGCCCTGCACTAGGTCCGCGACCAGCCTGGCGACCTGCCGCGTCTTGGGGTCGACCGTGTCTGCGTCATCGATGGGGAAGTGGACGTAGAGATGATTCTCCGGGACGGGCGGGGACCACGTGTACTCGCAGTCATCGAGTGCCACGATCGCGTCAACTCCGAGCGAAGCGAAGTCGTGTGGCTCTACCAGCTTCTTGGACAGGAACAGCCCGGGCAGTACCTCGAAGGTCTGAAACTGCCAGTCCTCGGGGAGCTTGAGGTCCTTCTTCTCCACAGGCGCATCTTAGGAGGACCGCTGGCTTCGCACGCGAACACAAACGGCTTGTCACAGGCCAGGTGGGGACACCCCCGCAGATCAGAGATCTCGGCCCCTACCTTGCCAAGGTGGGAGTCGCGGGTTCCCGATGCTGTCGTCCGTTTCCCGCACGAGGTCGCGTAGACTAGCCACGGCCCGGGATCACCGGGCCCTTTTCGGCGGGGTGGCCGAGTGGTTAGGCAAGGGTCTGCAAAACCCTGTACACCGGTTCAATTCCGGTCCCCGCCTCGAGACCCTCTCGGGCACGTAGAATCGGCAGGCTCGGGCGCTTAGCTCAGGGGTAGAGCGCTTCCTTGACGCGGAAGAGGTCAGAGGTTCAAATCCTCTAGCGCCCACCCAAACAGCAGGTCAGCGGCATGATCGACCACTCACGTAACGGCGGCTGCTAAGAGCGCCGCGGGAGCTCGTCCAACCTCCCTCGTCCCCTCCGACGCCCTCGCCTTTCAAGTAGGAGCCTTTCCACTCCGGGCGGTGTCCAGGCCCCCTCTCCCGATTTGACTCGAGCTTCGCTATCGAAGATGCACTGATGCAGCGTGCTCCGACTCTGGATGGACGAGAACCGGCCTCTGGCCATAGCATCCGACGATGGTTCTAGCCGTTTTGGGACGGAGGAATCGGACGGATTCCCGGAGGCGAGGGGGTTGGTCATGCGGAAGCTACTTTTGCTCTTGACCGCCGCGACGCTCGTGACGGCGATCGCCACGAACGCCACCGCGGCCGGCTCGAGTACGGGCACTGGGGCCGTCTTCGTTCCTAACCCAGTCCAGTCGCTGGGTGACGAGTCACTGACCGACCAGAAGGACTCGGATGCGGCGGTGCCTGCGGCTGCCTACCACGACGTCATCCTCACGAACCTCGATGGGAGCGGGTTCCTTCGCGGGGACTACGCGGCCGTCGTCAGCAACACCGGCAAAGCGGCTTATTCGCCAACGAACACCTTCCGCTACACGCGGCACCAAGACCAGTTCGAGCAGGTCATGGCCTATTACTGGATAACCGAGGCGCAAAGGTACATCCAGAGCCTCGGCTTCGGCAGTGCTCTTCGCCCTATCAACGACCGTCCGCAGGCGGTGCGGATCGACCAGTGGGGACAGGACAACTCCTTCGCCACCGACCACCCCAAGAACGAGTTGCGCTTCGGCAAGGGCGGCGTGGACGACGCAGAGGACGCCGAGGTGATCCTGCACGAGTACGGCCACGCCATTCACTTCTCGCAGAACTTCGTCTTCGGCTCCGAGGAGGCGGGCGCGATCAGCGAGGGCTTCGCCGACTACTGGGCGGTGACCGTCTCCGACGTGGTCTCCAAGAGCCTGGGTGTCCCGGAGCGCGAGCCGCTGCCGTGCGTAGCCGACTGGGACTCGGTCTCGTACACCAGTGACGTGCCGCACTGCCTGCGGCGGGTCGACACCGACCTGCACTACCCGGAGGACCTCAACGGCAGGGTGCACGACGACGGCCAGATCTGGTCGCGGGCGCTGTGGGACATTCGCCAGGCCCTTGGCAACGTCAAGGCCGATACGATCATCCTGGAGGGCTCGTTCGACTTCCCCGGCACAACTATGCCGGACCTCGCTTCCCGGACGGTCGCGGCGGCCCAGCAGCTCTACGGCGCTGCCGCCGCCGCCGCCGTCCAGAAAGCCTTCGCCGACCGCGGGATTCTGACCTGACGCACTGAGTGCAGGGGAGAGCCGGGGCTCGGCGGGCGCTCGAGCTGGTGCGTGGACTCATCATCGCTCCGAGCAATGTTCGGCTCGCCGCACGGCGGTTCGAGTCGGTCTACACTCGCGGCCTCAGACAGCGCGAGGATCGAATCATCGATGAGCTGATCGCCCTGGAAGCGCTTGCCGGGAGCCGGACCGAGCTTCGGTTTCGCCTCGCCTTCCGGATCTCGTCACTCGTGGCGTCAGATGAGGACGAGCGTCTCGCCGTGTTTGAAGCGATGAGGCGTTACTACGACGTCAGAAGCAAGATTGTTCATGGGAGCGATCTTCGGCCAGCTGAACGGGCAATTGTGGACGACGACTCCGACTTGCGAGCCATAGTGCGGCGGTTCGTGCGAACCGTCATCTTCTCCACCGTTCACTCGGGTTTCAGGCTTACTGACTCGTACATCGATGAGCAGGTCGACCGTGCGCTCCTCAACACTCAAGCCCGTCAGGAGCTGCGAGAAGCGCTTGGCCTGGAGTGAAGAATTCCGCGCCGCGAGCTCGGCGCGGTCGCGATGCCCAGCCGCCGGCTATCCGATGGACGGCGTCTCGCCAGGGCCGTCTGCCCTGAGATCTCGGTCAATGGCACACTTGCTGCGTCGATGAGTGCCTGGGTGCGAGGACGACCCGCCCACGCGGGCCGTCGTGGTCGGGATACTTGCGGAAGATCAGCGTGGCTGAATCGACTGATCTCAGGCCCGAAGAACTCGCCGCAATAGGCCGAATAGCCGTTCGCGACGCAGGGCTCATCAGCTGGTCGAGTACACGAGCTGGAGTCTTATTTCCAGCTCACCCAGCGGCACGGTCCACCTGAGAAACGTCGTTCTGTGCCCACCCTGGCCTTCCTTGATACGGAAGGGTCAGAGGCAAATCCTCTAGCGCCCACCAGCGATCTGCGTGGCTATCATCCGGGTGTGTTCCGAAAGAGGGCCCGGCTCGACCCCTCACAGATCGAGGACCGGCGAGGCCGATCGCTCGGGCGCGGGGTGGCGGTCGGCGGGGGCGGCATCGGGGTCATCGTTGCGGTACTCCTCATCATCCTTAACCTCAGCGGAGGGGGGTCGGGATCGACGTCGGTTGAGGAGACCCTCCGTGACCTCGAGGGAGTCACGGTCGGTGGTGGATCGACGCCTTCCGATCTCAGCCATTGCCGGACTGGTGCCGACGCCGAGAAAAGCGAAGACTGCCGCATCGTCGCTTTCGTGAACAGCATCCAGAGTTACTGGCAGGGACAGATCAGGGGGTACCGGGAGTCACCCACCGTGTTCTTCACGGGCGCGACCACAACCGCGTGCGGCAGGGCAACCACCGAGGTCGGCCCGTTCTACTGTCCCCCCGACGCGAGCGTGTACATCGACCTCGGGTTCTTCCAG
>DATDKZ010000204.1:0-3558 GCA_036519575.1 Actinomycetota bacterium
CGCCCCGCGGCCGTACTGTAGGTCCGTCGGCGGACAGGTGTCAAACGTGCAGGCCCAGACCGGCCAGCATCACGCCGCGTACACGTCGCGGCCGAGAGAGACCGTGAGCACCGGGCGAAGTCCTTCCAACGAGGGGATCACCATCGGATCCACCTCGTAGACCGCGAAGTCCGCGTGCATGCCCGGTGCCAGGCTCCCTTTCTTGTCCTCCTGATGGGCCAGGCGGGCGGCTCCGATCGTGTACGCGCGGATCGCCTCCTCCCGGTGCAGGCGTTGGGCTGGGTCGTGATGGCCCTCGAAGGCGCCGATGCCCGCCAGGGGGTCGATGGTGGTGATCGGCGAGTCAGAGCCGGCCCCGACCTCCAGCCCTCGGTCCAGGAGGGTGCGGAAGGGATTCATCCGCTCGGCCCTCCCCCATCCCAGCCCCTGCTCGTACAGCCCGCCCGGCTGCCCCCACTCGGCGTCGAACGAAGGTTGCACCGAGATGGCCAGCCCGAGCGCAGCGGCTCGCTCGACGAGCCCACCGTCGGCCATCTCGAAGTGCTCGATCCGGTGACGGCGGGCCCGGAAGTGGCGCCGCTCCCGGCTGTCCAGGGCCTGGTAGACGCGCTCCCAGGTCCGGGCGACCTGCTCGATGGCCGCGTCGCCGATGGCGTGGACCCCCACCTGAAGCCCGGCAAGGTGCGCGCCGTGGAAGAACTCGGCCAGCTCGTCGTCGCCGAAGTAGCCGGCGCGGGACCCGTCGTGGTCGGCGAACGGCTCGGAGAGCCACGCCGTCCGGGCCCCGATCGACCCGTCGACGGGGAGGTCGCCTCCGATGCGACCCAGGCCGAGGTCCAGGACCCGGCCGACGTCGGTGGTCGCGACGTACGGCACCACGTCGAGCGGCAGGCGAGCCCGGTGCCGCAGGAGGATCTCCAGGTCGCGCATGCCGCGCTCCTTGGGCATCGACATCTCATGGATGCACGTCACGCCGTGCGCAACCGCGAGGCTCGCCGCATCGAGCTGGAGCTCCTCGACATCGTGGTCGGCGAGGTGCTGCTGGAACCAATGCCGGAGCACTGTGTTGGCGACCTTGGTCACCTTCCCGGTCGGGCGCTGTGCGGCATCCCGCTCGACGCCCTCGCTCGCGTCGAGCGCTCCGGACAGATCCAAGCCCGTCATGTTGGCCAGGGTCAGATGGCCGTCGACCCGAACTACGGCGAGCGGCAACTCGGTCACGCCGCCGAGCTCGTCGATGGTGGGAAGGTCCGGCCGGTCCCACTTCGACTCGTCGTATCCGTGAACCAGGACGGGGCCGTCCTTGTCCTTGACCACCCTGCGGAGGGTCTCGATCAGCTCCTGCGCTGACCGGGCCGACGCGACCTCGGGGGCCTGATGGTGAACGCCGGTGCCGGTCAGGTGGACGTGGGCGTCGACGAAGCCGGGGATGATCGTGGTCCCCGGAAGCTCGACAACCCGGTCGGCCTGTGGCGGCTCACCCGATCCGACGCGCTGCACGTGGCGTCCGTCGATCAGAATCCACTCCCCTCTCGGAGGGTGCGACAGGGTGTGGACCATTGACGCCCGGTAGAGCGTGCGCATCGGAGGGCCGATGATAGCGCGGGGTCGCCGGCGAGACCGTTCCACCGCCGACCGCTGCGGCGATCTGGTGGGGCCGGTCGACGATCCGGGTCTTCTCCGGCGCCAGCGAAAGCCCCTGTCCCTCGAGCCATCGTGCGAGGGACCCAAGCGCCGTCAGGGCTTCGGGCCGACCGGAAGCGAAGATCCAGACGTCGTCCACCCACCGAAGGTGCCGAACGCCGGCCGCCCGAAGTGCCTCATCGGACCCGGCCAACACGGCGTTGGCCAGGACCGCGGACGGGTTCGGCCCGATGGGAAGCCCATGAACGCCCGCCGTATCGAGCGCTTCGAGCATCGTGGTCAGGTCCCGGACATCGTCCCTCGCGCATCCCAACCGCCGGAGGGTTCGCCCGACCAGGTCCGGGCCGATCGACGGATAGCACCGGCGGACGTCGGCGACGACGAACGCCCCGGCGCCGAAGGCCAGATGGTGTCCCCACCGCAGGAACGCGTTCCACGCCGGTCGCCACGGGCGGAGCGGCAGCCCGATCGACGGTGTGCCAGACGTTGCGCCAAGAGACGCTCGATTGGCAACCACCTCAGGGCCGAGCGAGGCTTCGATCGCCGGAGCGACCGAGGCGACGAGCGCCGAGTACTGCGCTTCGGTGGGATGGTCGAGGAGCGAGAGCCACCGAACGCCACCGTCCTGCTTCGACGACCGCACGAGCTGCGCGCACGGAGCGAACGTTCGGTTCGACGACACCTCTCCCCTTCCCTGGGCCCGGGAGAGGTTGGGCCGCGTCGGTGTGCCGCTGTTTGTACCCGGCGTGGGACCCGAGCCGCAATGGGCCGGCCGGGGATATTCCCGTCACCCGGGGTGGCCGGTTCGTATGATGCAGAGGTGGTCGACGATCGGGATCTCGAGATCATCGCGGCACTCCAGGAGGACGCCAGGGCGACCTATGCAGACGTCGGCCGGCGGGTGGCGTTGTCGCCATCGTCGGTCCACGAACGGGTGCGCAAGCTGGAGGAGACGGGGGTCATCCGGAGCTATCGCGCGGTGATCGATCCCGACGCCCTGGGCCTGTTCGTGACCGCGCTGGTCGCGGTGACTCCCCTCGACCCCACGCAGCCGGACGACTTCCCCGAGCGAGTGGAGGACTTCCCCGAGGTGGAGGATTGCTTCAGCGTGGCGGGCGAGTCCAACTACGTCTTGAAGGTGAGGGTTCGGACCACGGGCCACCTCGAGGAGCTCATCCGTAGGCTCCGGGAGAAGGGTCAGGTCCAGACCCGGACCACGGTGGTGCTCTCGACGCCCTTCGAGCATCGGCCGCTCAGCCCATAGGGCTAGGCCGCCCGTCCCTCCAAATCCTCTGTTCCAGGGCGTATCCTGTGCACACGTTCCCGGGCCGAGCCCGGCCTCACCCTCGGAGGGTCGAACCCATGGAGCAGTACCGGCGCTACTGGCGATGGCTCAAGCGGGCTGCCATCTTCACGGTCATCTACGTCGTGGTCGGATACCTGTTCCTGGGGGTCCATCCGAGCGACGCGCTCCTGCACCCTGGGGCGACGCTGTCCTCGTACCGCCAATTCATCGTGTCCCTGTTGTTCATCTCGATGTTCCTGGTCGTGCAGTTCGCGGCGATGTTCTGGTTCCTGATGCGAGGGACCTACTACACGATCTACCCCGGTGAATACGATAAGTCGTTCGACGATGTCCGCGGGCAGCCGGCGGCCGTCGAGTCCTCGAAGGAGGTCCTGCGTCTCTTCCAGGGCTTCAAGAACTTCAAGCAGATGGGCGGCTACCCACCCCACGGCATCTTGTTCGAAGGGCCGCCGGGTACGGGCAAGACCCTGATGGCCAAGGCCATCGCCGGTGCCTCCAGTGTGCCGATCCTGGTCGCCGACGGGAGCCGGTTCCAAGCGATGTTCTTCGGAATCGGGAACATGAAGGTTCGGCGGATGTTCTCGCGAGCCCGGGCTATGTCAGACAAG
>DATDKZ010000205.1:0-8814 GCA_036519575.1 Actinomycetota bacterium
GCGCTTGGTGCACGAGGCGTCTGCAACGTCGTCACTGCGCTCCGGTCGCCGGCGGAAACGACCGTTCTCATCTTGGCGATCGCACTGGGCGGCGCGGCCGTGGTGGCCGGATGGGGCACCTACAAGCGATTGGACACGCGCCGCAAGCGGGACCATGCGATCGCCGGAGCGGTCCTGGGGATTCAGGCGGTTGTCGTGGCCCTCTTCGTCCTCTGGTTCCGCTCCGGGGACCTGCTGTTCCCCTTCGTTCGCAACGTCCTCAACTTCACGTACTTGAAAGGAACGTTCCACCTGTTCCTCGAAGCCGCCGGCCGGACCCTGTACATGGCGTTCCTGGGTGAGGCAGGGGGGATCGCGATCGGCTTGATCCTCGCCCTGTTCACGCTGTCGAAACGGAGGGTCGTGCGGGCTCCCGCGCGCGCCTACATCAACTTCTTCCGTGGAACTCCGTTGATCTGGCAGCTCTCGTTCTTCTACGCAGTGTTCACGTTCGGTTTCAATCTCAGCATCGGCACGGTCTTTACGGCGATCCTGGTCTTCGCGCTGAATATGGGCGCCTACTCGGCGGAGGTATTCCGGGCTGGGCTCCAGTCGATCGAACGCGGCCAAATCGAGGCCGCCAGGTCTCTGGGAATGTCGTACGCCCAGGCCATGCGGTACGCGATCGTCCCGCAGGCGGTCCGCCGCGTCATCCCGCCGCTCTTGAACGAGTTCGTCATCCTGATCAAGGACACGTCGCTCATCTTCGTTCTGGGTGTCATCTTGGGGCAGGAGGAGCTGTTCGGGGTGGGGCAGGAAGGCTACTCGTCCACCTTCAATGCCACGTTCTTCGTGGGCACCGCGCTCGGATATCTGGCGGTGACACTTCCGCTGATTGGGATCGTGAACATGGCCGAACGCAAGCTGCGGAGCGGCCTGGTGGGTATCGCAGGGGCTGCCTGAGGTGCAGGCCGAAGACCGGGCCGTGGTCCGTCTGGAGGGCATCCACAAGTGGTTCGGGAACCACCACGTTCTCAAGGGCATCGATGTGGAGCTCGATGCCGGTGAGGTCCAAGTGGTCGTCGGACCATCCGGCTCGGGCAAGTCCACGCTGCTCCGGTGCGTGAACATGTTGGAGATCCCCAGCGAGGGGCACGTCTGGTTCGAGGGTCAGGACATCACGGATATCCGGACCGACCTGAACCACGTCCGGACCCGCATGGGGATCGTGTTCCAGGCCTTCAACCTGTTCCCGCACATGACCGCCATCCGCAACATCACGATCGCACTACAAAAGGTGCTGAAGGTGGACGGGAAGGAGGCGAAGGACCGGGCCATGGAGCAGCTCACCCGGGTGGGGTTGGGGGAAAAGGCCGCCGCCTACCCCGGTCAGCTGTCGGGCGGCCAGCAACAACGAGTGGCCATCGCCCGCGCCCTGGCCATGCAGCCGAGCCTGATGCTGTTCGACGAGGTGACCTCGGCCCTGGACCCGGAGCTCGTCGGCGAGGTGCTCGACGTCATGAGACAGCTCGCCGAAGAGGGGATGACCATGATGGTGGTCACCCACGAGATGGGGTTCGCCAGGGAGGTCGGGACCTGGTTGATCTTCACCGATGACGGGATGGTCGTTGAGCGGGGAAAGCCCAGGGAGGTCTTCGCCAACCCGCAGACGGAGCGATTGCAACAGTTCCTGGCCAAGGTGCTGTGAGGTCACGGTGAACTCGGCCCGGGCCCGGGGGATCCTGGCGGTGGCAGCGGTGGCCGTGGTGGCCCTTTCACCAGCGGTGTGGAGGACGACGGCCCGTCCCGCGTATGTAGTCACGGCCATCGACTACCACTTCCACGACGCGCACCCCACGACACCCATCGGTCCGGGCCGAGACCTCGTGGTGACGAACGACGGGCGGAACGTCCACAACGTCACGATCCCCGGGACGACCTACTCCGAGGATGTGAGGCCCGGCGACCGTCTGGTGATCCGGAACATCGCCGCGTTCCTGGGGGGACCGGGGGAGTATCCGTTCTTCTGCCGGTTCCATGAGTCGCTGGGGATGACCGGTGTGATCATCATCGCTCGATGACGGCAGAGCGAGGCGCGATCGGATCAGGGGATGGATGACAAAGACGGGCCGAGGAACCTTTGGAGCCGCTCACGCCTTCCCCATACGCGAGCGTTGTCTACTCGGTTCCTCGACCCGTCAAATGCTGGCCCCAAGCGACCCGGGCTTCCGGTCGACCGTTTCGCCGTACCGGGAGGAAAGTCTCCTCAGGAACTTGCGTCCCTTCGGTGCATCTCGCTCCCGGAGGCGCTTCCGGCCTCCCGGTCCCAGCGGCCGCTCGGGACCGGAGCGAAATGTAGCGAGGTGCCTTTGCCCTGTCAACGCGAAACGCCTACTTGCACTGCAACGCATTCGAAGCAACCACGCTGGTAGCGAGGCGGTTGGTTCCGCGGAAGAAAGAGTGACAACGATCGACGATCGCCTGTCATTCCAAGCGACGCGACTCAGGCCCCCGCCGCGATCAGGACGAGCTCGGTCCCGAGCCCCAACACGAATCCGGCGAACACGCCCCACAACGTGATCTCCCAGGACAACCGACGACCCGCGGCGAACAGCTCGCCGACGACGTACAGGATCGCGCCGGCAGCCAGCGCGAGGAACGCCACGAACACGAGGTCCGAATGGAACATGGTTCCGACGACCGTCCCCAGGAATGTCGGCCCGCCTCCGACGATGCCGGCCAGGATCAGCCAACCCCAGGACGCGCGCTCGCCGGCGGCGGCCAGTGGCCCCACGATCCCGAACCCCTCGGTCCCGTTGTGCAGTGCGAAGCCGATCACCAGCAGAAGGGCCAGCGACACCTCGCCGGCCGTCGCGGCCTGTCCGATGGCCAATCCCTCCGAGAAGTTGTGGAGACCGATCCCGATGGCGATCGACATGCCGACCCGAAGGGCCTCGCCCCGAACGTCGGCTTCCGCCAACGCCATGGCCCCGGGGCCCATGCTGGCGACCTGCCGGCGACGCCAGGCCTTGCTCGCGTGCAATAGGCCAAGGAGGCCCACCCCGAATCCGGCCACGTACAGGAGCCCGACGGCCAGGAGGTGACCCCACGCACCATCGTGGACGGCATCCTCCAGAGGTTCGGTGGCGTGCTCGAGGATGTCGAACAGAAGGAAGATCAGGATGCCGGCCGAGACCCCATTGAGGAAGGTCTTCAGCGCCTTACTCTGGTGCTGGACTCGGCCCATCGGCAGTCCGAGGAAGATCGTGAACCCGGCGACCGCGCCCAGGATGACCGTTTCCAGCGTGCTCACGTCCTGGAGATCTCCTCACTCCTCGGGCCCGATGAACGGGCGAATCCTACCGGGCCAGTCGGATTCTACCCAGTCTCGTTCGGTGCCGAGGGAGCGAGCGTCGATCGACGCAGTGGGCCGTCGGAGGGCGCGTCTACAATCCCATCGGTGGCCAGCAGCGTGAGCGATCCCCCCAAGCGACTCTTCCTTCTGGACGGGCACAGCCTGTCGTACCGGGCGTTCTTCGCCCTGCCGCAATCCCTGGCCACCAGTACAGGGCAGGTGACGAACGCCGTTTACGGCTTCACCTCCATGCTCATCAAGCTCCTGGCCGAGGAGCGTCCCGACCTAATCGCAGTGGCGTTCGACATCGGTGCGCCGACCGTCCGGCTGGAGAAGTACGCCGAGTACAAGGCGGGCCGGCCCGAGGCCCCCGACGAGTTCCGCCAGCAACTCGGGCTGATCGTCGAGGTCCTGGAGACCCTCCGGGTGCCGGTGATCGGCGTAGAGCGTCACGAGGCCGACGACGTCATCGCCACCCTCGCGGTCCAGGCCGCGGAGGCCGGGATCGAGGTCGTCATCGTCACCGCCGACCGCGATTTCTTCCAACTGGTCCGGCCGGGCATCAGGGTGATGTTCAACCGCCGCGGCATCTCCGACATCGCCCTGTACGACGAGCAGGCGGTCCGGGATCGGTTCGGGCTGTCGCCCCAGCAGTACCTGGACTACGTCGCCCTCAAGGGCGACACGTCGGACAACATCCCCGGCGTCCCCGGCGTGGGGGAGAAGACGGCGGCGAAGCTGGTGCAGGACTTCGGCTCGGTGGAGGAGCTCATGGCCCGGTCCTCTCAGCTGAAGGGGAAGCTCCGGACCTCCATCGAGGAGGCCGGGGCGCAGCTCCTGCTGAACAAGGACCTGGCCCGGCTCAACACCGACCTGGAGCTGGACCTTCGCCCGGACGAAAGCGTGATGGGCGAGTGGGATATGGATGCGGTGCACCGTCTGTTCACTTCGCTCGAGTTCCGAACCCTGCTCGAACGGCTCGAGGACGTGAGCCGCGGCCCCAAGCCCGCGCCCGAACTGGCGGACCTCGATCTGCGGGACGCCTCGGCCGAAGAGGTCGACTCCCTCATCGCGAACCCGGGGCCGAAAGCCGTTCGTCTCGATCTTGAGGGACGATCGATCCGGGGCGTGGCCGTGTCCGTCGGTGGCGGGCAGGCCGCCTATGCGGCCCTCGACTCGCTCGACCCGGTTGCTAACGGCCTGTCGGACGGGTCGGCGCCGAAGTGGACGCACGACGCCAAGGACACGGAGGCGGCCGTCATCGCATCCGGACGCACGGTCGCCGGCGTGACGTTCGACACCATGCTCGCAGCGCATCTGCTCGATCCGGCCGGTACGACCTTCGACCTGAGCGCCCTGTCGCAGCAGTACCTGGGATCGGATCCGTTGGCCGGGCTCGAGGGGGAATCCGAGGGTGAGCTGTTCGGCCAGTCGTGGCGGGTAGTCGCCGCCGAGGCCGCTGCGGTGGCCCTCCTGGCCCCGCCCCTGGCCGAGCGGATCGATCGCGCCGGGCTTCGCCGGCTCCTCGATGAGGTGGAGATGCCGCTCTCCTCCATCCTCGCCCGCATGCAGGCCCGCGGCGTGACCCTCGACGTCGACTACCTGAACGCCATGGCGAAGGACGTCCGCGACCGGATGGCAACGTTACAAGCCGACATCTACCGTCTGGCCGGAGAGGAGTTCAACCTCAATTCACCACCCCAACTGCGGGCCATCCTGTACGACAAGCTCGGTCTGTCGCCGGGCAAGCGCACCCCGAAGGGGCAGCTCTCAACCGACGCCTCGGTCCTGGAGAAGCTTCGCGATCAGCACCCCATCGTGGATGCCCTCCTCTCGTGGAGAGAGCTCGACAAGCTGAACTCGACGTACCTGGAGGCTCTGCCCCGGCAGGTGGATCCGGCGGACGGCCGCGTACACACCACGTTCAACCAGACCGGCGCAACCACCGGTCGGCTCTCCTCGTCGAACCCCAACCTCCAGAACATCCCGGTCCGAGGGGAGCTGGGACGGCAGATCCGAAGGGCGTTCATCCCCGGCTCGGAGGATCAGTTCCTCCTGGTGGCGGACTATTCGCAGATCGAGCTCCGGATCCTGGCCCACCTGTCCGGCGACAAGGGATTGATGTCGGCCTTCGCCGAGGGTCTCGACATCCACGCGGCCACGGCGGCCCGTGTGTTCGGGCTCCCCGAGGACAAGGTGGACGCCCCGCTCCGCAATCGGGCGAAGATGGTGAACTACGGGCTGGCCTACGGGATGAGCGCCTTCGGCCTGGCCCAACGCCTGGACATCGCTCCCGACGAGGCCCAGGAGATCCTGGACGCCTATTTCGCGACGTTCCCCCAGATCCGCGACTACCTCGACCGGCAGGTGGCCAGGGCGGCCGCGGAGGGCTTCACCGAGACCATGCTGGGCCGGCGGCGCTACATCCCCGAGCTGCAGGCGTCCAACCCTCGCGTGCGGGATCTGGGCCGGCGGATGGCCCTGAACGCGCCGATCCAGGGGGGCGCGGCCGACGTGTTCAAGCTCGGGATGATCAGGGTGGACCGGGCCATCGGCGCGTCGTCCCTCCCGATCCACATGCTGCTCACCGTGCACGACGAGCTGGTCTTCGAGGTCGTGGCGGTTCAGGTGGAGGAGGCAGCGGCGCTGGTGAAGAAGGAGATGGAACAGGCCCACGAGCTGTCCGTGCCCCTCCGGGCGGACATCGGTTGGGGCCGGAACTGGGCGGAAGCCGCGCCGCCCGGCCACTGAGGCTGCGCCGCGGGCCACAGATGCCGCGCCGCATTGACGGGCGTTTGCCCAGGTAGCTACCATTCCCGGGCCGCGAGGCGCGTCCACATCACCGCAATCCCCCCGCCGCCCGTGGCCGCGTCGCGCGCACGAAGGAGGAGATGGTTCACATCGAGACGAGCGAAGCCAAGGCCGCGCCCGAGCGCGACCTGACACCCGAGGAACTGGTCGACGCGGTCGAGGCCAGCCTCCGCGACTTCAAAGACGGTGACATCGTCGAGGGAACGATCGTCAAGATCGACCGGGACGAGGTCCTTCTCGACATCGGCTACAAGTCCGAAGGGGTCATTCCTGCCAAGGAGCTCTCGATCCGCCACGACATCGACCCCAACGAGGTCGTGCATGTCGGGGACAGGATCGAGGCCCTCGTCCTTCAGAAGGAGGACAAGGAAGGGCGCCTCATCCTGTCGAAGAAGCGCGCCCAGTACGAACGGGCGTGGGGTCGGATCGAGGAGGTGATGCAGTCCGGTGGCACGATCAAGGGCCCCGTCATCGAGGTGGTGAAGGGCGGCCTGATCGTAGACATCGGCCTTCGCGGGTTCCTACCGGCGTCCCTGGTCGACCTTCGTCGGGTCCGGGACCTGCACCCGTACGTGGGTCAAGAGATCGAGGCCAAGATCATCGAGCTCGACCGGAACCGCAACAACGTCGTGCTGTCGCGCCGAGCGTTCCTGGAGGAATCTCAGAGCGAGGGGCGTAAGAAGTTCCTCGAGTCCCTCCACAAGGGAGAGCGGCGGAAGGGCACCGTGTCCTCCATCGTGAACTTCGGAGCGTTCGTGGATCTCGGCGGGGTGGACGGCCTCGTGCATGTCTCGGAGCTGTCGTGGAAGCACGTGGATCACCCGAGCGAAGTGGTGCAGGTGGGCCAGGAGGTCGAGGTCGAGATCCTCGACGTGGACCTGGAGCGTGAGCGTGTCTCGCTGTCGCTGAAGGCCACTCAGGAGGACCCGTGGAAGGAGTTCGAGCGCAAGTACCAGGCCGGCGAGATCATCGAGGGGCAGGTCACGAAGCTCGTGCCCTTCGGCGCGTTCGTCCGCGTCGCGCCCGGCATCGAAGGCCTTGTGCACATCTCCGAGCTCTCCGAACAGCATGTGGATTCCCCCGAGTCCGTGCTGTCCGTCGGTGACCAGGTCCGCGTGAAGGTCATCGAGGTCGACGTGGCCCGCCGCCGCATCAGCCTGTCGATGCGCCAGGTGGGCGGGGCCATGCCCGCCGTGGCGGAGAGGGAGATCGAGGCGGACGAGGACGAGATCCGCCCCGAAGGCGCACCGTCGGCCGCGCCGGAGGCGTCCGCGGCAACGCAGGAGGTGGCCGAGGCAACGCAGGAGGTGGCCGCGGAAGCATCCGCGGAACCTGCTCTCCAGGTACCCGACGCCACCCAGGGGGGGGCGGAGGTGCCCGGGGCCCCGAGCAAGGACCCTGCCGAGACGCCCGAGTCGCCGGGCGAAGCCGCCCCGGCGGAGGAGGCCGCGGCCGCCGACGAGGACGTCTCGCTCGAGGCCATCCTGGAGGACCTTCGCCGGCGCGAGGGCCGCGCCGAGTAAGCGTTCCGATGCTGCTCGTCGGCCTCACCGGCGGGATCGGTACCGGTAAGTCCACGGTGGCACGGATGCTGGAGAAGCGGGGCGCCGTCGTCTTCGACGCCGACGTCCTGGCCCGTCAGGCGGTGGCGCCCGGGACCCCCGGGTTCGATCAGGTTGCCGAGCGGTTCGGCCCCAACGTGCTGGCTCCCGGGGGCGGGCTCGACCGCGAGGCGCTGGCCAGCATCGTCTTCTCCGACCCGGCAGCCCGTCGCGATCTGGAGGGCATCGTGCACCCGGAGGTGCGGCGGATGTTCGCCGAAGGGTGTGAGGAATACCGAGACTCGGATCGGGTGGTGGTGTTCAGCGCGCCCTTGCTGGTCGAGACCGGCATGCACACGGCCTTCGACCGTCTCATCGTGGTGTCCGCACCGGTGGCCACCCAGATCGAGCGGCTGATGCGAGATCGGGGTATGGCGGAGCGTGACGTCCAGGCCCGGATCGCCGCACAGCTGCCGCTGGAAGCCAAGGCAGAGGTGGCCGACATCCTTGTGGACAACGAGGGGACGCTGGAGGACCTCGAGCGCCGGGTCGAGCGACTGTGGCGGGACCTGGATGCCCAAGGCAGGGCCGGGACGAGGTGAGCCGGGGCCGGTCGCTATCATCGGGCCGGTGAGGTTCGAAGCGGTCTTCTTCGACGCCGGGGAAACGCTGGTCCATCCTCATCCCACGTTCCCTGAACTGTTCTCGCGGATCCTGAAGCGTGAGGGCTTCGACGTGGAGCCCGAGACCATCACGGAGCGCATCCACGTGGTATTCGATCGGTTCCGTGAAGCGGCCAGGACCAAGGAACTGTGGACGACCACCCCCGAGAAGTCCCAACTGTTCTGGCACGACGTCTACGCCATCTTCTTCCGTGAGATCGGGATCCCCGACTCGGACGGCCTGATCGACACGGTGTATCGCGAGTTCACCGACCTCGCCAACTACGCGCTCTTCGACGACGTCGTCCCGGTGTTGGGCAAGCTCCGCGAGGCGGGTCTGAAGCTGGGAGTGGTGTCGAACTTCGAGGAATGGTTGGAGCGCTTGCTGGCCCGGCTCGGGGTGACCGGATTCTTCGACGTGCGGGTGATCTCCGGGATCGAAGGTATGGAGAAGCCCGACCCCCGG
>DATDKZ010000206.1:0-5733 GCA_036519575.1 Actinomycetota bacterium
CAAGGTCCGTCTCGCGATCGTAGGCGTTGGCAACTGTGCCTCATCGCTGGTCCAGGGACTGGAGTACTACAAGGACGCGGACCCGGAGGACCGGGTGCCGGGCCTCATGCATGCGCAGCTCGGGCCGTATCACGTGTCGGATGTCGAGATCGTTGCCGCCTTCGACGTCGACGCCAAGAAGGTCGGCAAGGACGTGGCCGAGGCGATCGTCTCGGAGCCGAACAACACCATCCGCTTCGCCGACGTGCCGCCGACGGGGGTGACCGTGCAGCGCGGGCCCACACTCGATAGCCTGGGCAAGTACTACAAGGAGGTCATCGGCGAGTCCGACCAGGCGCCCGTCGACGTCGCGAGGGTCCTTCGCGACGTCCGGGCCGACGTGCTCGTGTGCTACCTACCGGTCGGGAGCGAGGTCGCCGCCAAGCAGTACGCGCAGGCCGCCCTGGACGCCAAGGTTGCCATGGTCAACTGCCTGCCCGTGTTCATCGCCTCGGACCGCGAGTGGGGTCGGAAGTTCGTCGACGCAGGCCTCCCGATCGTCGGCGACGACATCAAGAGCCAGGTCGGCGCCACCATCGTCCACCGGATCCTGACCAAGCTGTTCGAGGATCGTGGCGTGAAGCTGAACCGGACCTACCAGCTGAACTTCGGCGGCAACATGGACTTCATGAACATGCTGGAGCGGGAACGGCTGGTGTCCAAGAAGCAGTCGAAGACGCAATCGGTGCAGAGCCAGCTGGAGAAGCCTCTCGATCGCAAGGACATCCACATCGGTCCGTCGGACTACGTGCCGTGGCTGGAGGATCGGAAGTGGGCGCAGATCCGTCTTGAGGGGCAGTCCTTCGGCGACGTGCCGCTGAACATCGAGCTGAAGCTGGAGGTATGGGACAGCCCCAACTCTGCAGGGGTGGCCATTGACGCCATCCGCTGCGCCAAGCTGGCCATGGACCGTGGGGTCGCCGGCCCGCTCATCGGACCGAGCGCCTACTTCATGAAATCGCCGCCCGTCCAGTTCACCGACGACATCGCCCACGAGATGGTCGAGGAATTCATCCTGGGCAACGGGGCCAGCCGGTCCGCCGACTGGACCGCGTTCTTCGACGCCCAGCCCGCATAACCTCGCCTACGAGGCTCGGGGGGACCTCCCTGATCTCGGGAAGACTCTCGGGAAAGAGAAAGGAGCCCACTCACGTGGACTCCTTGTCTCGTGCTGACTTCGGCGGATCGGATCAGACCCTCGCCGGAATTCCCTCCAAGAAAGCGAGGTCCCCAACGTAGTTCGACCGCAGCTCGATCCGGTCACTCAGGTTCTCGCGAACCCAGGAGGCGGCCACGAGCGACGCGCCGTCGGCCTGTTCGCGCGTGTTCCAAAAGCTGATCGATACGCACGTCTTGTCGCCCACATCGGCCACGCCGTAGCGGACGAACCCAGGCTGCGACTGGAACTTGTGGAGCATGCCCTTCTGGGCAGCGTCGGCGACTTCCCTGAAGGTGCCATTGGTGATCCCGTAGGTTGCGACCCGTACATGTTCCATAGTGCTCTCCCTTGTCGGTAGTGTGCCCTGACCGCCGTGCACCAGTTGGAACCAGATCGAGAGCAGAAACGCTCGCGGCATCAGGCCCTGGGCCGGGACTCAGCCAAAGGGCGGAATCGGAAGAGCGAACCCGTTTGACCGGAAACTCCCCTCACTGACGGGGTCGCATCTCCCTTCAGTATACGTGTTTGGGCCGGCGGCCCCCTAGGATGCGGCCGTGAAGGGAACGTTCGCGCGGACCCGCGACGCGCTACGAAGCCATGATTTCCGGCGCCTGTTCGCCATCCGGTTGGTGAGCCAGTCCGCCGACGGGTTCTTCCAGGCCGCGCTGGTCGCGTCGGTCGTCTTCAACCCGCAGAAGCAGAGCACCGCGCTGGGCTTCGCCATCGCCATCGCCCTCGTGTCGCTGCCGTTCTCGGCGGTCGGGCCGTTCACCGGGGTGTTCATCGACCGGTGGTCCAGGCGGAGGATCCTGGTGGTGACGCCGTGGATCCGCGCAGCGGTCGTGGGGCTCGCCCTGCTGAACCCCCGGACGGTGGCGGTGCCGTTCTACGTGAGCGTTGTCCTGGTGTTCTCGGTCAACCGGTTTTACCTGGCCACCGCCCAGGCCGTGGTGCCTCGCCTGGTCCCCACCGAGGACCTGCTCATGGCGAACTCGATCGCCACCGTCGGAGGGACCGTCGCGCTCCTGGCCGGCGTGTTCGTGGGCGGGTGGGTCTCCGACGTGTTCGGCAACGTGCCGGTGATCGTGGCGGCCGGCGCGATGTGGCTCGTCGGCTCGCTGATCGCCACTCGCATCACGACGAGCCTCACACCGCACCACCTCCCGCCGGCCGACGCGGTGACCGACGAGATCCGACGGGTGGCCCGGGAGTTCGTGGACGGCATCGGTCGACTGGCTCGAACCCCTCGGGCGGTCGGACCGATCACGTCGATCACCATCGATCAGTTTGGGCAAGGCATCATGCTCGTACTGTCGCTGTTCGTGTTCCGCGAGCAGTACAAAGAGGGCGTCGGTTCCTTCTCCAACCTGATCGGCGCCGGCGGGGTTGGCGTCCTGGTCGGGATCCTCACGGTGGGCAAGCTCGAGGAGCGGTTGGCCAAGGAACGTATCGTCGCCGGCGCCTTCGTCGCGGGAGGAGTCTGCCTGCTCGGGCTCTCGCTCCATCTGACCGGCCTCACCCTGCTGCTCGGCAGCTTCGCCGTGGGCCTGACCTTCGCGTGGAAGAAGATCCCGGTCGACACGATGGTCCAGGAGGCCATCCCCGACGGTTACCGAGGGCGAGTGTTCGCCGTCTACGACGTCTCCTACAACCTGTCGAGGGTGATCGCGGCGTTCGTGGCCATCGCCATGCTTCACTCGCTCAGCCCGGAGGTCTCGGTGGCCCTGATCGGGGGGGCGTTCGTCCTGTACGCCCCGGTGCTCCCCAGGTGGATCGCCCGCGCGCCGGAGCTCGTCGTCCGGTTCTACGAGGGCGGTCGAGCCGAGGAGTGGCCGCGAACCGTCGTGTGGGGCGGCGTCGAGGAGCGCACCGAGGTGCAACGATCGTGGATGGAGGATCGCGACGGCGAACGGCGGCGGTGGTTCCGGCTGGCCCTCGAGGACGGAACCGTGATCGAGGTGTCCGGGCCCGAGGGCACCGGCACGTGGCGCCTTGAACGCGAACTGACCTAGGTGGTCGCGGCCTCCTCGGTGGCCAGTTTGGGGTCGATGGATCCGCCGGTGACCGGGGCTCCTACGACCTCCGGACGCCTGGCCATCGCCACGCGAGGCCGGCGAAGGCGCCGACGGGACAGCATCCACAGGCCGGTCAGGCCGGTGACCACGGCGATGAGGCCGCCCAGGGCGATCCCCATCCTCGGGCCAAACCGGTCGGCGACCCAGCCCGCGATCGGCGCGCCAATCGGGGTCCCGCCGAGGAAGACCATGCCGTACAACGCCATAACCCGGCCCCGCATATTGGCTCGCGAGCTCAGCTGGAGGGTGGAGTTGCCGGTGATCATGAAGACCATGCTGACGATGCCCATCGGCACGAGGACCAGGAGCTCCGACCAGAAGGTGGGCGCGGCCGACGCCAGCACCGAGGCGGCGCCGAAGGCAACGGCCGCCACGGCCAGGCGCCGGGGGTTCGGCTCCTGCTGGCGGGCCATGGCCAACGCGCCGAGGAGCGACCCGAGGCCGAGGACGGAGAGCATCGTCGCGTAGGTACCAGCGTCACCATCGAAGACGCGCGTCGCCAGGACGGGGAACAGCACGGAGAAGTTGAACGAGAACGTGAAGATGACGGCCATCCACGTCAGCGGCAGCAGCAAGCCCGGAGTCCTCCGGACGTAGGCCAGGCCCTCGCGAAGCTGGCCTTTCCCTCGGATGGGGACGACCTCGCGATGGAGCTCGTCCGGCCGCATGGCGACGAGCGCCGCGATCACGGCCACGTAGGAGATCCCGTTGAACAGGAAGCTCGGGGCCAGCCCGACCGTCGCGATCAGCACGCCGGCCAGGGCGGGGCCCACGATGCGCGTGCCGGTCATAACCGCGCTGTTCAGGCTGACCGCGTTGGTGAGGTCCTTGTTCCCCACCATCTCGGCGTAGAAGCTCTGCCGCGCCGGGTTGTCGATGGCCGTCACGATCCCGGCGAACAACGAGAGCGCGTAGACCATCCACAGCTCGGCCACCCCGGCGAACAACAGCACCCACAGCGCCAGCGCCTGGAGGGCGAACGCGGTCTGGGTTCCGATCAGGATGAGCCGCTTGTCCCGGCGGTCCGCCAGGAGGCCGGCCCATGCACCGAGCAACAGGATGGGCCCGAAGTTCAGGGCCAGCTGGATCCCGAGGGCCACGCTGCTCTCCGTCAGCTTCAGCACCAGCCAGGCGGCGGCCACCGACTGCATCCACGTGCCGGTGACCGACACGATCTGGCCCACGAAGAACAGCCGGAAGTTCCGGGAGTGGGACACCGAATGGAACGTCCGATGGACGGCGAAGCCAACCTTGGTCACGACTCGCCTTCCACCAGCTGATCCAGGATGGCGGCGGCCTCCTCCAGAACGGCGAGGCGTTCGGGCTCGAGCCGGCGGAGCCGCTTGGCCAGATAGGCCTCCTTGCGCTTGCGCGTCTGGGCCAGGGATCTCGCGCCCGCCGGGGTCACGCGGACCCAGGCCACGCGCCGATCCTGCGGATCGACGCTTCGCTCGACCATCCCCGTCTCCACCAGGGAGGCCACCAGTCGGGTCATCGTGGGCGGCTGGACCTGCTCGACCGCGCACAGCTCGCCGATGGTCATGGGGCCGGCCCGCTCAATCGTGGACAGGGCCGACAGGAGCGAGGGGGTGATGCCCGGCTCGGCCTGCTGGCGAAGCTTGCGGGCCAGGCGAGTCACGCCCAGGCGCAAGCGGGAGGCCAATTCTGCCGTGTCGATCGGCGCGACGGTGGTGGTCACGGCATCCAGTATAGTTCGCACAGCTAATTAGTGTCACGAACTATCTGGAGGACCCCCGGTCGGGGGAACCGCCGATCGAGCCGGCCCGTCTCTCTCGGGTTCGGCATGCGACACTGGGACATCGGATGGGGAACCGGAGGCGGATGGGCAAACGGACGTTGTTGGTCGTCGGATGGTCCATGACGATGCTCGCTGCCGCGTGTACGAATGAAGGCAGCGAGAACGCGAGTCGGACGCCGTTGCCTCCAACGCCCACCGCGATGTCGCCGTCCCCGACGGGTCGGCCCTCGGCATCTCCTTCGCCCGCACTCGAGGATGGAAGGCACTTCGGCTACATCCGTTCGGCACAGCTCACGACCGAGCCGCAGGTCATCGTGTTCGACCTCGCCTACCTACTGACCGGCGACGAGGCGAACCAGGCCGCAGCGGACCGGGGCAAGGAGACCCCGGTTCCGAACGACTACTTCATCGTCAACGACAACCCGAGACTCCGAGAGCTACCGGTGGCGCCCCGCCTGCAGATCCTGCTGCTCGACTCGACCGACTGCTGCGACACGATGTTCCGAGCAGACCCGCAGCTCTTCCAGGAGTCCTTCGATCAGCAGAAGTACCCGCCGGGAAACTACAAGGGGACGTTCTCAGGGTACTGGGTGACCGTGAGGGGCGGAGTCGTGACGAAGGTCGAGGAGCAATACTTCCCGTGAGTCCGGGAACGGTTCGCGGCCTCGTGGCTGCGTGCATCATGGGGACGATCGCCCTGC
>DATDKZ010000207.1:0-2465 GCA_036519575.1 Actinomycetota bacterium
CACCATGGCAGACGCGGTAGGCATGGCAACTACTCGGCCTCCGAGATCGAGACCTGGGGCCGCCGGATCGCCCAGTGGCGCCGAGATACAGAGGTCTTCGCCTACTTCAACAACGACTGGGAGGGCTACGCGATCCGGAACGCGAGGCTGCTCAAGAAGGAACTCGGGATCTAGAGGGCTAGCGCCTGCGCCAGTTCCCGCCGAGGAGCTTGCCGAGGCGACCGGTACGGCGAGGAGTGAAATTGGGGGCGGCCTTCTCGGGATGCGGCAGCTCCCCCGCGGCGGCGGAGTCGATCGTCAGGCGGACCGCTCGCTCCGCCGTCCTTGCCACTTCCGGTGCATCTACGAAGCGGAGCTCGGCGTCCTTCATCTCGATCACGAACCCATCGAGGATGTGCTCCCGATAGTTGTCGACCACCTCGTCGACCGTGCCGACCTGCTCCCCGTCGGAGGCGTAAACGGGCGTGCCGCGCTTCACGGCGGCGTAGTGGATGGGGTTACCGTCGTCCTGGCTCACGCGCCAAATATACGTGGAGGACGGACCCGGCTAGACCGGAAAGCTCTCTATGGCGCCTGCGGTTCCCGTCCGCACGACCCATGGCTCTAGGCTCCTTCGATTCGGATCGAGGAGTCGATACAGATCGCGCGCACGCCGGAGAAGGTCTGGAACGTGGTCGGCGATCCCGAGAACGATCCGTCCTGGTGCCGAAAGGTGAAATCGGTGGAGCCGGCCGGTGAGTCCAGGTGGGTGGTCATCCATAAGCCGGTTCCCCTGCGACCTGCGATGGAGCTCGTCCTCGAGCGCGTCGTGGCCGATCAGCCACGTCGACTGTCGTTTCGTGAAGAGGACCACGCCTCCGTCTTTGAAGTTGAGTACCGCCTCGAAGAAGTCGAGGGGGGCACCCACTTCACGCAGATCAGCGACTTTCGAGTGGAAGCGCCTGCCCAAGGTCCTTCATGGTCCGAAGCGGAGCGCGCTTTTCCTGGGACCACCGCTTCTCGTCCGAAGCGATGGTTTCTTCGCTGGCCCTCGTGCCTACTCCGACAACCCGGCGGCTTCGAGTGCTTCCGCTCGATCAAAAAAGCTTTGCGCCTGGCTGATCAGTCCATCTCTGAACCAAAAAAGGTGGCACCACGGCCAGCCCACCGGAGGGGCATCCGAATAGATCCCGTGGAACCGGGTAATGCCCAGCGCCCTGTCGTCGAGGTCAATGATCTCCTCGACGTCGACCGAGACCTCGGCGTAGATCCATATCTTGTTCAACCACCGCCGCACGTTCTCCTTGCCGACGTACGTCCCCCCGCCGGGAAAGCGCGAGTCACTGATCCAGACGATGTCATCGGTTGCGAGCTCCAAAAGCCCCTCGACTCCTCGGGCCTCAGCGAGCTTGTAGACGCGCCCCACGACCTCGACGTTCTCTTCCGACATCGCCTACTCCGACTGCACCGCGGCTTCGAGGGCGTCGTCCCGCGTGTAGAAGGTGCGCCACCAGACGCACCTCCCGCGCAACCACCGGCTTGCAAGCCAGATCGTGTCCTCGAGGGGCACGTCACTACCGGCACCGCTGCCGAGAGCGCGCAGGGATGCGACGATCCGGTCTCCAAGCGCACCGACGTCGACAACCTCGATGCTGTATTCGGGGAAGAAGTTGAACCAGTTCTCCCACCAGCGGCGGATTCCGTCGAGGCCGTGCAAGCCGCCCTCTATGGCGACGATGCGCGATACGACCTCCACGTCGTCGTCCATGAGCGCCAGAAGGGTCCCGAAGTCACGTCGGTTGATGGCGTCAATGGCTCGGTAAGCCAACTCGACGTTCTCCTCCGACATCGCCCACCCAGTATCCCCCCGCGTTGGCGGGGGTGCCACCGCAAAATTGGCGGTTTCCGCGGATCCATGTACCCGCGGCACAGATGGCCGCCTACCCCAGCCGCCCTCGCACGGCCGGCTCCTCGAGGAACTCGGCGATCACCCGCGAGAACCGGCCTCCCTGCCAGGCGAGCGGGGACTTCCCGGGTTCCTCGCTGACGAGTCGGGCGTCGGGCAGGCGCTCGGCCCAAGCCTCGGCGATCGCGTACGGATGGCCCGGGTCAGCCTCGTCGTAGCTAGCCACCACGAGGGCGGGCACGGCGAGCGTCTCGAGCTCCGCCAGGCCCTCGAACGGCAGCGAACGAGGGACCTCACGAAGCGCCCTGGCGACGGCATCGGAATGGCGGTGACGCTCCATCCGCTCGCGGGTGATCCGCAGGGCGGTCTCGCGCCAGGACGGATCGACGCCCAGGTCCGCCTCGTAGGCCCCCATGAATCCCTCGAGGCCGCCTCGCTTGAGACCGTCGGCGAGCCGGTCCCAGGCGGCGAGCGACTCATCGCTCGCCGGAATCCCGAGCGTCACCGGGCCCACTAGGACGAGTGCCGCGACCTCATCGGCGTGATCGAGCGCATACGCCATCGCCGTGCTGCAGCCCAT
>DATDKZ010000208.1:0-36403 GCA_036519575.1 Actinomycetota bacterium
TTCACCCCGCATGTCAAGCCCAGGTAAGGTTCTTCGCGTTGCATCGAATTAAGCCACATGCTCCGCCGCTTGTGCGGGCCCCCGTCAATTCCTTTGAGTTTTAGCCTTGCGGCCGTACTCCCCAGGCGGGGTGCTTAATGCGTTAGCTTCGGCACGGACGGGGTCGATATCCGCCCACACCTAGCACCCAACGTTTACGGCTAGGACTACCAGGGTATCTAATCCTGTTCGCTCCCCTAGCTTTCGCGCCTCAGCGTCAGGACAGGTCCAGAGAGCCGCCTTCGCCACCGGTGTTCCTCCCGATATCTGCGCATTTCACCGCTACACCGGGAATTCCACTCTCCCCTACCTGCCTCGAGCCGTGCAGTATCGGACGCAGTCCCGGGGTTGAGCCCCGGGATTTCACAACCGACTTGCACGGCCGCCTACGCGCTCTTTACGCCCAATGAATCCGGACAACGCTCGCTCCCTACGTCTTACCGCGGCTGCTGGCACGTAGTTAGCCGGAGCTTCTTCTGCAGGTACCGTCACCTTGCGGCTTCGTCCCTGCCGAAAGGGGTTTACAACCCGAGGGCCTTCATCCCCCACGCGGCGTCGCTGCGTCAGGCTTTCGCCCATTGCGCAAGATTCCCCACTGCTGCCTCCCGTAGGAGTCTGGGCCGTGTCTCAGTCCCAGTGTGGCTGGCCGTCCTCTCAGACCAGCTACCCGTCGTCGCCTTGGTGGGCCGTTACCTCACCAACAAGCTGATAGGCCGCGGGCCCATCCCAGACCGCGAAAGCTTTCCTCGGCAGATCATGCGGTCCGCCGAGAGTATCCGGTATTAGCTCCGGTTTCCCGGGGTTATCCCAGAGTCTGGGGCAGGTTGCCCACGTGGTACTCACCCGTTCGCCGCTCTCCCCCGAGAAGGGTTACCCCTCCTCGGGTTCTCGCTCGACTTGCATGTGTTAGGCGCGCCGCCAGCGTTCGTCCTGAGCCAGGATCAAACTCTCCGTAGAAGTTCACGAACCGGCCCGAGGGCCGGGATCGCTTCCTGGTTGGTTCGTACGAACCGTCTGCTGGAGAAGGACGCGACGAATCGCGCCTCCCAGCTGACGGGAAAACGCACTGGCTTTTGGCACACTGTTCAGTTCTCAAGGTGCGGGCAGCGAACCAGAAGGTGGGAACCTTCGGGAAGGGTCCGCGCCAACGGGTACCTATGGTAGCACGGGGACGGGGCGGCAACGAGCCGAAAAGATCGCAGGTGGATCGGCCTGTCCCGTCCCGGGAACCTCACCGGAGCCTGAGGAACCGACGCCTGCTGACCTGCAGGACCTTTCCCTTGAGTTCCCCGAGGGGGTACTCCGCCGAGGGGTCGGTCACCGGCTCCCCGTCGAGGCGCACGCCTCCCTGCTCGATGAGGCGGCGGGCCGCCGACTTGGAGGTGGCCAGGCCAAGGGTGGCCATGAGCTGAGGGAGCCAGACCAGCCCGTTCTCACCCTTGGCAGCCTCCGCGGGGATGTCGGCCTCCTCGATCCGCTCAGGAACCTGACGCTCCCGATGAACCCGGTCGAATCGCCTCTCTGCCTCGCCCCCGGCGCCGGATCCGTGGTGCAGGTCCACGATCGCCCGGGCCATGCGGCGCTTCTCCTCAACCGGCTTCACGCTTCCGTCGACCATGCCCGCCTCGATCCTCGCCACCTCCCAAGAGTCGAGGTCCGCGGCAAGCAGGAGGTACTTGGTGATGAGGTGGTCGGGGATCCGCATGAGCTTGCCGAACATCTCCTCCGGTGGATCCGTGAGCGCCACCCAGTTGTCGAATGACTTCGACATCTTGCGTTCACCGTCGATCCCCTCGAGCAGTGGCATGGTCAGGACGACCTGAGGGTCCTGTCCGTAGGCACGCTGGATGTCCCGACCCACCAACAGGTTGAAGGTCTGGTCGGTTCCGCCGAGCTCGACGTCGGACCGAACGGCCACGGAGTCCATGGCCTGCATCAACGGGTACAGGAACTCCACCACGCTGATGGGCTTTCCTTCCTCGTACCGCTTTCGAAAGTCGTCGCGTTCGAGCATCCGGGCCACCGTGTACGCAGACGTGAGCCGAAGCACATCGGCCATCGTCATCTCCCCGAGCCACTCGGAGTTCCGTCGGACCTCCGCGGAGCTCACGTCCAGCACCCTGCCGGCCTGTTCGAGATACGTGGTGGCGTTCGTCTCGATCTCATCCTCGGTGAGGAACGGCCGAGTCTCGGACTGGCCGGAGGGATCGCCCACCCGGCCGGTGAAGTCCCCGACGATGAGGACGGCCACGTGGCCGGCGTCCTGGAAGTGTCGAAGCTTTCGAAGGACCACGGCGTGGCCGAGGTGAAGGTCGGGCCGGGATGGGTCGATGCCCAACTTGACCCGAAGGGGACGGTGCAGGGCCAGCTTCTCCTCAAGACCGTCCCGTGGGATGACGTCGGCGGCCCCGGCCAACAGGCGAGGGAGCGCGGAGGAGGCCATCGGATTCGCGATGCTACCAGTGCAGATACAGGGCCGTGGCTATGATTGGCCGGTTATGAACCCCTCCCGGCGTCCTCTCGCGCTCGGGCTCGTCCTCGCGGCCTTGACCGCGTCGGCCTGCAAGCTTCCCGACCTGACGCAGGAGCAGGCGAAGGCCCCGGTGCTCCCGCAGACCTCGTTCGTGTTCGCCTCCGACGGATCGATGATCACCCCGCTGCACGCCGAGCAGAACCGCGTGATCGTCCCGTTGTCGAAGATCCCGGAGAACATCCGGAACGCCGTGGTGGCCATCGAGGACAAGCGCTACTACGACCACATGGGCATCGATGTCAAGGCGTTGCTCCGGGCGGCCTACGTCGACGCCACCACCGGACGGATCGTGGAGGGCGGCTCCACCATCACGCAGCAGTACGTCAAGAACGCCTACACCGGCGACGAGCAGACCCTATCGCGGAAGTTCCGGGAGGCCGTCCTGGCCTATCAGTTGGAGCAGACGCTCAGCAAGGACGAGATCCTGGCGAAGTACCTCAACACCGTGTACTTCGGCAACGGCGCGTACGGGATCCAGGCCGCCGCGGAGACCTACTTCGGGCGGGCGGCGTCGGATCTGACGTTGGCCCAAGCCGCGCTGCTCGCCGGGCTCATCGCGGCACCTGCGGACTACGACCCAGTGGTGCGCCCGAACCTGGCCACCACCCGGCGGAACCAGGTCCTCACCCAGATGCGCGAGCTGGGCATGATCGAGCCCGGGGCTTTCGCGAGCGCAGTGCGACGCCCGATCCACCTTCGAATGCGACAGAGCACGGAGCATTACCCGGCCCCCTACTTCGTGGACTACTTCAAACAGTGGTTCCTGACCGACCCGAGGTTCGGAAAGACGGTGCAGGACCGGTACAACCTCCTGTTCAAGGGAGGTTTGCGGATCCAGACCACAATCGTCCCCCGGCTCCAGGAACAGGCGGAACGGGCCGTCCACTCCATCCTCATCTACCGGAGTGACCCGTATGCGGCGGTGACGGTGATCGATCCCCGGACCGGCTACATCAAGGCCATGGTCGGCGGGCGGAGCTACTGGGATCCAAAGGATCGCTTCGCCAAGGTGAACCTGGCCACAGGCGGGAGCACCGGACGCCAGGCTGGGTCGGCGTTCAAGCCGTTCACCCTGGTGGCCGCCTTGGAGCATGGGATCTCTCCGAACCAATCGTTCAACGGCTCCTCCGTGTCGGTCCCACTCTCGGACGGGACGGTGTGGACCCCGGGGAACGCCGAGGGGTCTTCGTACGGCTACATCTCGCTCGAGAGCGCCACGATCAATTCAGTCAACGTCGCGTACGTGAACATCGAGACGGCCGTGGGCGACGGCGACATCTATCTGGGAGCGGAGCGCATCGTCCATACGGCGAAGCGCATGGGCATCCGGTGCTGCACCCGGACCACCTCACCAAAGGATCAGCTCGATCCGGTGCCATCGGCCGTCCTCGGCACGAACGAGGTCAACACGCTGGAGATGGCGTCGGCGTACGGCACGCTGGCCAACGGCGGCTCCCGCGTCGCTCCGACGCCGGTCGAGAGCATCACCGATCCGGATGGCACGGTCCTGTATCAGGCGCGCCCCAACCCCAAGCCGGTGGTCAACCCGGCCATCGTCACGGTGGCCGATGGGATCCTGCAGAAGGTCGTCCTGTACGGCACGGGGGCCGCGGCGAACATCGGCCGGCCCCAGATCGGCAAGACCGGGACCGCGCAGAACTACAGCGACGCATGGTTCGTGGGGGCGATCCCCCAGCTGGTGGCGGCGGTGTGGGTGGGGTTCCCGCAGGGTCAGGTGCCCATGGCCTCTCCCACCGTGCGGATCTCTCGCGTGTACGGCGGCACGTGGCCCGCCCAGATCTGGCGGGCGTTCATGGTCAACGCCACTCACAACCTACCGGTACAGCCGTTCCCGACGTCGAACGTCCGGTACGTGACACTTCGGATCGATGTGACGCAGGGGTGCCTGGCCAATCCGTACACCCCGCCCCAGAACGTCGACACCCAGACGTTCATCGCCGGAACCGAGCCCCGGTTCAAGGTGTGCAGACAGCCCACCTCGTACCAACTGCTTCCGGTGCCCTCGGCCATCGGCCTGCGGGAGGGGCCCGCGATCGACCTGCTCCGATCGACCGGCTTCGCGGCGAGCGTCGTCTACGCGCCGTCCGACCAGCGAGTGGGCACGGTGATCGCCCAGGATCCGCAGGCGGGCCAGCGGGCCCTCCAGACCAGCACGGTCACGATCACCGTGTCGCAGAAGGTGTCGACGGCCACCGTGCCGAATATCCTGGAGATGACCGAGGGAGCCGCCCGGGCCCTCCTTGGAGAGGCCGGGTTCCAGGTATCGGTGTTGGAGAAAGAGTGTGACCTCGTTCAACCTGCATGCGCTCACCAGAAGGGGGTCGTCTGGGCTCAGAGCCCGTCGGCGGGTGAGAAGCTCCCCGTCGGCTCCACGGTCACGATCAGTTTGAACCCCTGACCGGCATCGCCGGCCGCGCCGGCGAGACGAAGCGATCCCCCTGCACCGAGAACCGCCAGGGACGTTCGGTCCCGCTCGTGATGCCCACCCGGGGACCGACGCTGATCGTCGACGGGGCGACGGGGGCTCCCTCGAGGAGCCAGAGCAGGCGGCCACGCACGAGGTCGAGCCCGTTCTCGGCTCGGTCGATGCCGAGCGCCTGACACAGACGGCCCGGGCCCGAGCAGAGCGCGCGGGGGTCGTTCGTTCCCCGGCGCCGGGCCATCTCCTCCAGTCCCTCCAACGGCTCGGCCGCGCGGAGGAGCACGGCGCTCCCCTCCCCGGTCGAGCCGGTGACGACGTTCATACAGTGATGCATGCCGTAGGTGAAGTACACGTACGCATGGCCGGGAGGCCCGAACATCACCTCGGTCCGGTTGGTCCGGCCCCGGAAGGAGTGGCTGGCGGGGTCGTCCTCCTGGTAAGCCTCGGCCTCGACGATGCGAGCGGTCAGCAGCCTTCCGTCACCCACCTTGCGCACGAGGATCCGACCGAGGAGGTCCGGTCCGACCTCAGGGGAGGGTCGTGCGAAGAACGAACGCGGCAGGCGCCGAGTCGAACGGCTCACCGGGCGGTCGATCGTCCCTTGTCCAGGAACCGCCGGAGCTTGGCCAGTGGCCACGCATTGATGACATCGTCCTTGGTCAGCCAACCCCGTTGGGCCATGGCCACACCGAACCGCATGTGCGAAAGGTGGAGCGAGGCGTGGGAGTCGGTGTCCACGGCGAACTTCACGCCGTGGCGTCGGGCCCACAGGATGTGCTCGTCCTTCAGGTCGAGCCGGTCGGGGAAGCCGTTGACCTCAAGGGCAGTGCCGGTCCGGGCCGCGGCCCTGAACACCTCCTCCAGGTCGAATTCGATGGGAGGGCGCTTGCCGATCAGCCGGGCCGTGGGGTGCCCCAGGATGTTCACGTACGGGTTCTCCATCGCCCGGATGATGCGCGTGGTCATCTCGTCCTTCGACAGGTTGAAGTGGGTGTGCACCGACGCCACGAGCACGTCGAAGCCCGCCAGGAACTCGTGGGACCAGTCCACGCCCCCCTGGGGGTCGATGTTCAGCTCGGAGCCGTGCAGGAGGGTCATCGAGGGGTAGGTCGCCTGGAGTCCCCTCAGTCGATCGCGCTGGGCCAGCATCTTCTCATCGGTCATCCGCTGCATGAACAGCTGGGGAGCGTGGTCGGTGACCGCGTAATACGCGTACTTCATCGCCGCTGCCGCTTGGAGCATCTCCTCCAGGGAGGCCAGCCCATCGGTGAGGTTCGTGTGCGTGTGGAGGTCGCCCCGCATATCCCTCTGCTCGAGCACCTTCGGGAGCTCGCCGGCCAGCGCCGCCTCGATCTCGCCGCGGTCCTCCCGGAGCGTCGGCGGGATGAACGGCAGGCCCAGCCGCTCGTAGACCTCCTCCTCCGTCTCCGCCACGATGAGCTTCCCGCTCTTCACCCGGAACAGGCCGTACTCGTTCAGTCGCAGCCCCTTGCGGATGGCCATCTCCCGGAGACGGATGTTGTGGGCCTTCGAGCCGGTGAAGTACATGAGGCCCGCCCCCCACGCCTCGTGTGCGATCACCCGGAGATCGACCTGAAGGCCGCCCGTGGTGACCACCGAGGACTTCGCCTCACCGTGGGCGATCACCCGGTCCACGACCGGCAGGGAGACGAACCGGTCCATGACCGGGCCCGGCTTCGCGCTCGCGATCAGCAGGTCGACGTCGCCGATCGTTTCCGCCATCCGCCGAAGCGAACCGGCATACGTCGCCCTGCGCACCTCCTTCAACTCCTTCAGCTGGCGGAGAAGGTCCTCCGCCACATCGAGCGCCACGTTCACCAGCACGCGGCGCTCGGACGAGCCCATCTGCTGGATCGAGCGAAGGATGTTGTCGGCCGTCTTCTTCCCGAACCCCTTGATCTCGGCCAACCTTCCCTGGTCCACGGCGGCCAGGAGCTCGTCGACGGAAGCCACGCCGAGCTGCTCGTACAGGACCATGGCCCGCTTGGGTCCGAGGCCGGGGATGGCCGTCAGCGCTCGGACCCCCTGGGGGATCTGAGCCCGCAGCTCTTCCAGCGCCCCGATCGAACCGGTCTGGAGGAATTCGTGGATCTTCCCGGCGATCGAGGACCCGACGTTGGGAATGGCCTGGAGCTGCTTGACGTCGAACTCGGCGATATCGGCGGGATACCCGCCGACCGCACGGGCCGCCTTCTCGTAAGAACGAGGTCGATGCGGCTCCTCCGTGAGGATCGACAGGAGGTCGGCGTACTCGAGCAGCACGGCCTCCACGGCATCGTTCGCCCGGGGCACCCGAGAATGGTACCGAAGGGACTTCAGGCCACGCCGAGCAGGAACAGCAACAAGGCCTTCTGGGTGTGCATGCGGTTCTCGGCCTGATCCCACACCGCCGAGTGGGGTCCATCGATGACCTCGTCGGTGATCTCCTGGCCCCGATGAGCGGGCAGGCAGTGCAGGACAGTCACGTCGGGTGCCCCGAGCTGCACCATCCGTTCGTCCAGCTGGTACGCGCGGAACACCAATCCCCGTTCATCGGCTTCCCCTTCCTGCCCCATGCTGGCCCACACGTCGGTGTACAGCACGTCGGCCCCCGAACACGCCTCGGCCGGATCGCGGAGCACCTCGACCGCTCCACCGGTTTGCGTCGCGATCTCGCGGGCACGGTGCACCACCTGTGGGATGGGCTCGAAGCCGGGAGGGGTGGCCACCCGGATGCGCATACCAGCTTTGGTGCAGCCGAGCAGGAGCGAGTGGGCCACGTTGTTGCCGTCGCCCAGGTACGCGAGCGTCCGACCCTTCAGCTCGCCCTTGATCTCGCGAACGGTCAGGAGGTCGGCCAGGCACTGACAGGGGTGCTCGAAGTCCGAGAGCGCGTTGATGACCGGAACCGAGGAGGCTGCGGCCAGCAGCTCCAGGCGTTCTTGTTCGAACGTCCGCAGCACGACCGCGTCCACGTACCGGGAGAGCACCCTCCCGGTGTCCTCGATGGTCTCTCCTCGGCCGAGCTGGAGCTCCGCCGAGGAGAGCGCTACTGGATGCGCTCCGGCGGAGGCGGCGGCCACCTCGAACGAGACCCGGGTCCGGGTCGACGGCTTCTCGAAGACCATGGCCACGGCCTTGCCGTGGAGTCGTCCGGCGTACCCCTCCGGCTCCGACTTCACCTTGGCGGCGAGGTCGAGCTGAGCGATGAGCTCTTCCTGGGTGAGATCGTCGACGGACAGGTAGTCCCGTTTCATTCGCGGCAGTCTATCGGGGGGTTCCCGGCCCCGCGAACGAGCCCGTTCCTCTCAGCCGGCGCGGAGCTCCGCGCCGAACTCGGGTTCCAGCCGCTCGGCGATCCTGCGCACCACGGCCTCGGCCTCCTCGTCGGTGAGCGTGCGGTCGGGTGCTCGAAGGTCGAGGGAGAACGCCAGGCTCTTCTTGCCCTCTGGAAGCGGTGTCCCGGAGAAGACGTCGAACAGCAGGCAGGTCTCGATCACGTCCCCGCCCGCCTCGAGCAGCGCGGCCTGTACCGGAGCGGCGGGGACGGTCGCATCCAGCACGAAGGCCAGGTCCCGACGAACCGGCGGGAACCGGGGGACGTCGCGGACCTCGATCTCCGAGGATGCATGGGCCATGAGGGCCTGGACGTCGACCTCGGCGGCCGCAACGCGACCGCCGAGGTCCAGCCGCTCGACCAGGCTCGGGTGGATCTCGCCGACCATGCCGAGGACCTCCGCGTCCGAGAGGATGGTGGCCGACCGTGAAGGGTGGAAGGGCCACCCGGCCGGAGGACCCATCGACCAGCCGCGGACCCCGGCGTCCTCGAGCACCGCCTCGAGGGCGCCCTTCGCATCGAAGAAGTCGAAGGGTCTCGGGGGCTCGGCCCACGACTGGGAGGCCGGGCCGGTCATCGCCACGGCGAGCCACGTCCGCTCGTCGGGAGCGCCCTCCTTCATCCGGAACACCGTGCCCACCTCGAACAGGGCCACACCGCGCACGTGGCGGTATACGTTGCGCTGAACCGCGCGGAGCACGCCGGGCAGGAGCCGGGTTTGCAGGAACGACTCGTCGGCCTGAAGCGGGTTCGTGATCCGGATCGGACCGTCCGCCCCGGCCATCTCCACGTCCTCCTGGGATGCGAACGAAAGCAGGCGGACCTCCCGGAGGCCGGACCGGCGGAGCGACCCCCGGAGCTGGGCCCGGAAACCGTATGCGGCGGGAACCCCTCCCACCTGGCGGACGGGGGAAACCGTCGAGCCCACAAGGTCGTAGCCCTGGACCCGCACGACCTCCTCGATGAGGTCGACCTCACGCTCGATGTCGACCCGGTATCCGGGCACCTCGACGGTGACCAGGTCCTCGTCCTCCACCCGGGAGGTCATGCCCAGGCGATCGAAGGCCGCGACGGCGTCCACCGCCGAGACCGTGTAACCGATCACGAGCGACGCCCGAGAGGCACGCATCGACACACGCCGGCGCTCCGGCGCCCCACCCGCCTCCACGGATCCAGCCAGGACGCGCCCCCCGCACCACTCGGCCATGAGCCGGCTCGCTCGGTCCGCCCCCACCGGCACCACTTCGGGGTCCGTGCCCCGTTCGAACCGCATCGAGGCTTCGGTGGAAAGGCCGATCCGCCGACGGGTCCGTTGGATCCCGCCCCGCTCGAACCAGGCGCTCTCGAGCAGGACGTCGGCCGTCGACTCGGACATCTCGGCAACCGCCCCGCCCATAACGCCGGCCACCGCGACCGGGCGCTCCGTGTCGCAGATCAGCAGGTCGTCGGAGGTGAACGCCCGCTCCACGCCGTCGAGCGTCACGAGCCGCTCCCCGTCGTTCGCCCGCCGGACGACGATGCCCGGCCCCTTCAGCCGGCTCAGGTCGAACGGATGAAGCGGCTGTCCGATCTCGAGCATCGCGTAGTTGGTGGCGTCCACGGCCGCCGAGAGAGGGCGCATCCCGGACGCGGTCAGCCGGGCCTGTACGCGGATCGGTGATGGTGTGTGGGCGATTCCCCGAACGACGCGCGCCAGGTACCGGCGGCATCGGTCGAGATCGAGGATCTCCACCGTGGCCACCTCGTCGGCCTTCTCGTCGTCCTCCTCGAGCGCGACGTCGGGCATCCGAAGCGGCACGCCCGTCGCCGCCGCCACCTCCCGGGCGATCCCGATGACGGACAGGAAGTCCGGACGATTCGGGGTGACCTCGATGTCGAGCACCGAGTCGTCCAGGCCGTACGCTTGCTTGAAGTCCGTCCCCGGCTCCAGTTCGTCGGGGATGACCAGGATCCCGGTGTGCTCGGTGGTGATCCCCAGCTCCCACGGGGAGCAGAGCATCCCGTCGGAGACGATGCCGCGGATCTTCCGGGCCGCCAGGGGCTCGGGCAATGCGGGCACCGTGGCCCCCGGTCCGGCGAGGGGCACGAGGTCGCCCGGCTTCATGTTGCGGACGCCCACGACGACCTCGCGTTCCGCATCGCCGGTCGACACCCGGGCCAGGCACAGGGTGTCGGAGTTCGGATGGTCGCGCACCTCCAGGACCCGGGTCACCACCACTCCACTCAACCGGTCCCACGGCCGCTCGATCTCCTCCACCTCGGCTCCCTTGGACGTGAGGAGCTCGGCCAGCTCCTCGGGGGACAGGTCCGCAGGGCAGTACTCCTTCAACCAGGAGACGACGACCTTCACCGGTTCATCGCCCGCCCGATCCCGACGACCTCATGCCCCGGCTCCCTGGAACTGCTGGAGGAACCGGACATCGCCTTCGAAGAACACCCGGAGGTCTGTCACGCCGTAGCGGACCATGGCCACCCGCTCGACCCCGATGCCGAACGCGAACCCCGTGTACCGCTCGGGATCGATCCGGCAGTTCTCCAGAACGGTGGGATGCACCATGCCGGCTCCAAGCAGCTCGATCCATCCGTTGCCGCACACCGCGCAGCCAGCCCCGTCGCACTTGAAGCACGACACGGCCACCTGACAACCGGGCTCGACGAACGGGAAGTAGTCGGGGTTCATCCGGATCCTTCGGCCCGGCCCGAACAGCTCGCGGGCGAACATCTCCAGCGTGCCCTTGAGGTCCGCGAACGATATCCCCTCGTTCACGGCCAAACCCTCGACCTGATGGAACACCGAGCCGTGAGTCGCGTCAGGATTCTCGCGCCGGTACACGCGACCGGGGGCGACGATGTACACCGGGGGTGGCTGCGTCTCCATCGTCCGGATCTGCACCGCGGAGGTCTCGGTCCGTAGGAGGAGCGCATCGACGTCGACGTAGAGCGAGTCCTTCAGGGTCCGAGCCGGGTGGTCGGGCGGGATGTTGAGGGCCTCGAAGTTGTGCCACTCGTCCTCGATCTCCGGGCCTTCCTCCACGCGGTAGCCCATGCGGGTGAAGATGCCGACCATCTCGTCCTCGACGATCGTGAGGGGATGCAGCGACCCCCTCCGCAGCCTGCGGCCGGGAAGCGTCACGTCGATCCGCTCGCCCTCGAGCAGGCGAGCCTCCTCGGTCTCGGCCAAGACACGTCGGCGTTCGTCGAGCGCCGCTTGCAGGGCGTCGCGCAGCTCGTTCGCCGCCATCCCCAAACGTTTGCGGTCCTCCGGACCGAAGGAGCCCAGCGAACGTTGGACCTGACTGAACGGTGACTTTCGCCCCATGACCGTCACCTTGGCGGCTTCGAGCGACTCCGATGAATCGGCTTTCGCGATCATCGACACGCCCCGCTCGCGTTCCTCCTCGAGGATGCGCTGAGCGTCTTGGGGGTCCATGGGTGCCTGAGTCTAGCAAGGGCCCCTGCTCAGACCGTTCGTTCGCCCTCCCCCGCCGGCACGTCGAGTCGGAACCGCAGGCCTCCGTCGGCGACCTCCACGTCCACCGTGCCGCCCTGGGCCTCGGCGACCCCATGGGCCACGAACAGCCCGATCTTGCTGCCGGCCCCCGTGCCCGGGGCTCGGGGTTCGAAGAGCCCCACCGCAGCCTCCTTGGTGAGCTCGGTCCCCGCACGGAAGGCCTCGAGCCGGAGTCCTCCATCGATCGTTCGAGCCGTGACGCGGATGGGACCGTCCCCCGCCCACCACACCTCCGCCTCGACGAATGCCTCCAGGACCAGCTGCAACCGGTCGGAGTCGAGGAAGGCGACGGGTCGGTCCTGGCCCTCCCAGACAACCGGCGGGCGATCGGGATCACGCGCCGCGGATTGGGCCACCTTCTCCACCAGCGCGCGGACGTCCACGCGCTCGGGGAACAGCTCCAATGCCCCAACCACCACCCGGGCCGCGTCGACCAGCTGGCGGAGGATCATGTTCAGGCGATCCGTGTCGTAGACGATGCCCTGGAGCATCAGCGTCCGTTGCTCCTCCGCCATCTGGTCCCATCGCGTCGCGAGCGCGTACCCGAATCCCTTCATGGCGGTCAGCGGCGAGCGGATGTCGTGCGCCGCCGAGGCGATGACCGACTCCAGCACGACGCGCCGTCCCTCCCGGAGCTGGCGAGCCCACTCGAACAGCGACACGGTTGCGGCGGCAGCGAGATTCAGGGACTCGGCCCGCCCCCGGATGGGAACACGAACGGTGGCGTCGGCCAGGGACGCGACGTCCGACGGCAGTCCCCACGCCTCGTTTCCCAGGAGGAACGTGGTGGGACGGGTGAGGTCGAGCTCGTACAGGTCCTCGGCACCCCGGGCGTCCATCGCGTAGATCCGGCAGCCCCGAGCTCGAAGGACCTCGAGGGCCTGAGCCGTGTCGGGGACCCGCGCGACCGGCAAGTGGAACAGCGAACCGGCGGACGCCCGCACCGTCTTCGGGTTGTAGACATCAACCGACGTCGCGGAGAACACGACCGCGTCCGCTCCTGCGGCGTCGGCGGATCGCATCACGGTTCCGGCGTTCCCTGGGTCGCGGACCGAATGAAGCACGGCGACGCACGCCGGCTCCGCTGGAAGCCCCTCCAGTCCGACATCGACGAACCGGACGACGGCCACGATTCCCTGCGGCGTGATCGTGGAGGTCAGCTTGGACATGACCTCCTCACTCACGTCGATGGTGTCGACTCCGGCCATCCGGGCCGCCTCGACCAGGTCGTCCGGGGAGCCGCGATGAAACAGGACATCCACCGCCGCATCCGAGGCGAGCGCCTCGCGGACGCCTTGGGGCCCTTCGACCAGGAACCGCCGGTCCGCATCGCGGAACGCGCCTTTCTTGAGCCTGACGGCCGCGGCGACCTTCGGGTTCTTGAGCGACGTGATCATGGCCCCCCTGATCGGACCTCGGCCGGTTCCGTCGGGGGGATTCTAGGGTCGGGCCGGCTACCCGGCCGTGCCGCCGGGCTCACGCCCGAGCGATTGCCGGGCAGCCTCGACGAGCGCGGCGAACGCCGTGGGGTCGTTCACGGCCAGGTCCGCAAGGACCTTGCGGTCGAGCTCGACGCCGGCCCGGGACAGGCCGTTCATGAGCTTCGAGTAGGACAGGCCGTTCTGGCGAGCTCCCGCACCGATCCGGGTGATCCACAGCCGGCGGAACTGGCCCTTGCGGTCACGGCGGTCGCGGTAGGCGTAGACCCCGGAATGCAGGAGCTGTTCCTTGGCCATGCGCATCCGGCGGTGACGCGCGCCGTAGTAGCCCTTGGCCTGCTCCAGGATCTCACGGCGCTTCTTCCTGGCATGGACGGCACGCTTCACCCTTGCCATGACTCAGGCTCCCAGCAAACGGCGGATGGTCCGACGCTCCGCCTCGACCTCGGACATGCCCTCCACCCGCCGACGCCGGCTCCCCGTCTTCTTCGTCAGCATGTGGTTGCCGGTGGCCTTGCGGTGGAGGACCTTTCCCGTCCGGGTGATCCGGAACCGCTTGGCCGCACCCCGGTGCGTCTTCATCTTCGGCATGTCCTATCCCTGTTCCGTCGTGGAGGCGGCCGGCTCTGCCTTCACCGGCTCGGGCTTCGCCGGCTCGGGCCTCGGTTCCCTCGGGCGGGGCTGCTCCGCCCGGGCCGCCGCGACCTGCTTCTTGGTCGGCGCGATCACCATCACCATGTTCCGGCCATCCTGCTTGGGCACCGCCTCGACCACGGCCAGTCCTTCGAGGTCCTTCACCAGCCGGTCCAGGATCCGACGGCCAAGCTCGGTGTGGGCCATCTCGCGACCCCGGAACATGATGGTCACCTTGACCCGCGCGCCCGCCCGCAGGAACCGCTCGACGTGGCCCTTCTTGGTCGCGTAGTCGTGCGGATCGATCTTGGGCCGGAACTTGATCTCCTTGACCTCGACCCTGGCCTGTTTCTTGCGGGCTTCCTTCATCCGGATGTCCCGCTCGTACTTGTACTTGCCGTAGTCCATGATCCTTGCCACCGGGGGGCTAGCCTGTGGCGCCACCTCGACCAGATCGAGGTCCTGATCCTGGGCCTGACGGAGCGCCTCCTGGGTCGAGACGATCCCGATCTGCGCCCCATCAGATCCCACCAGGCGGACCTGTGGAGACCGGATCCTGTCGTTTATGCGCGGATCGGTCGAGACCCCGCATCACCTCCTACTGAAACGAAAGCACCGACTTGGCCGCCGGTGCCTTGCTGGAGCACGCTGAACCTTCTCGCCGAGTATAGGGATAGGTACTGACACTGTCGACGGTCCGGCAGGGCGATCAGCCAACCGGCCGGACGTTGGCGGCCTGCTGGCCCTTGGGGCCGTCCACGATGTCGAACTCAACCTCTTGGCCCTCGGTGAGGGTCTTGAACCCCTCGCCCTGGATCGCGCTGAAGTGGACGAACACGTCCTCCCCGTCTGCTCGAGAGATGAATCCGTACCCCTTCTCGTTGCTGAACCACTTGACCGTTCCCTGCGTGGCCAACCCGACCTCCTGTCCGTGAAACCGCGCGAATGTAGCACGGGCTCACGCGCCGGACAATGCGACTGAGCCCTCACCAATCGGGTTCCAGGGGCCTGCCGTAGGCGTCCTCCAGGCGCTGTGTGTCCGACTCGTCGGTGTAGCCGTAGGCGATCTCCAACACCCTACCCTTGGCCTCGTTGCCGTTGGCGATGCGGTGGGTGGTCTCGGCCGCCACCATGAACTCGTCACCCGGCTTGGCCTCGACGACGCGGTTGCCGATCTGGAGGGTCAGGCCGGGATCGAGGACCACCCACATCTCGTCGCGCATCTGGTGGTAGTGCACGCTGGTCTCCTGCCCAGGCTCCACCGTGATCACGCGCACGGACGATGGTTGGTTCAGCGCGTAGGTCACGACCTTGCCCCACGGCTTGTCGATGATCACGGCAGCCCCCCGGCGCCGGCGTCCTTGGGCACCTGCTCCAGGAGGGAGGCCATCTCCATCGCGGCCATCGCGGCGTCCCATCCTTTGTTGCCGTGCTTTCCCCCCGCCCGGTCCATGGCCTGTTGGAGCGTGTCGGTGGTGAGGACGCCGAACATCACGGGCACGCCGGTTGCTTCGGCTGCTTCACGTATGCCGGCCGCCGCCTGACCGGCAACGTAGTCGAAGTGCGCCGTCTCACCCCGGATGACCGCGCCCAGGCAGACGACCCCATCGTAGGTGCCGGTCGCGGCGAGCGTCCGCGCCGCGAGCGGCAACTCGAACGCGCCGGGAACCCAGGCGACCTCGAGGTCGTCCTCGGCCACCCCGTGGGCCCGGAGGCACGCCACGGCTCCCTCGACCAGCTTGCTCACCACCAGCTCGTTGAACCGCGCAGCGACGACGGCGAACCGGCGTCCACGAGACGCGAAGTCTCCTCGGAGCTCTCTCATCGCTCCTCCAGCGAGATCACGTCGGGATCCAGGTGGTCGAGCAGATGGCCGAGCTTCTCCCGCTTTGCCCTCAGGTAGCCGATGTTCTCAGCCCGGGGACGGGTCTGCAGGGGTACGCGCTCCACGATCGAGAGCCCGCCGCCCTCCAGGCCGGCCTGCTTGGCCGGGTTGTTGGTCAACAGGCGCATCGACCGCACGCCCAGGTCTCCCAGGATCTGCGCGCCGATGCCGTAGTCACGTGGGTCGGGGGCGAACCCGAGCTCCTCGTTCGCCTCGACGGTGTCCAGCCCCTGCTCCTGGAGCCGGTAGGCCCGGAACTTGTGGGTGAGACCGATGGCGCGACCCTCGTGTCCCCGGACGTACAACAACACGCCCCGGCCCTCCGCCGCGATAGCGGCCAGGGCCGCCTCCAGTTGCTCGCCGCAGTCGCATCGCCGCGACCCGAACACGTCGCCGGTCAGGCACTCCGAGTGGACGCGCACGAGGACCCCCTCGCCATCTCCCATCTCACCCTTCACCAGGGCCACGTGAACCCGGCCGTCCAGCGTGCTCTCGTAGGCGTGGGCGCGGAACTCGCCGTGGTCCGTGGGGATCAGCGCCTCCGCGGCCCGGCGGACGATCAGCTCCCGTTCACGGCGGTACTGGATGAGATCGGCGATCGAGATGAGCTTCAGCCCGTGGGTCCGGGCCACCCGTTGGAGCTCCGGGAGCCGAGCCATCGTTCCATCCGGGTGCAGGACCTCGCACAGCATCCCTGCGGGGGCCAGGCCGGCCAGGACGGCCAGATCGACGGTGGCCTCGGTGTGCCCTGCCCGGACGAGCACGCCCCCCTCCCGCGCACGAAGGGGAAACACATGTCCCGGCATCCGGAGGTCCTCGGGCCTCGTGGACGGGTCGACCAACGCCCGGACGGTCACCGCCCGGTCGTAGGCGCTCGTGCCGGTCGTCGTGCCCACCCTGGCGTCGATCGAGACGGCGAAGGCCGTCCCATGGCTCTCGCTGTTCTGCACGGCCATGAGAGGGATGTGGAGTTGGTCCAATCGCTCCTCGGTGCACGGCGCGCAGACGATGCCTCGCCCGTGGGTGGCCATGAAGTTCACGGCCTCGGGCGTGACCTTCTCCGCTGCCATGACGAAGTCGCCCTCGTTCTCCCGATCGGCGTCGTCCACGACGATCACGATCCCGCCAGCCCGGACGTCCTCGAGTGCCTCCTCGATGGTCGAGAACACGGAACGGTCGACCACCGGCTGCGTTCGGCTCACGTTCGCGTCCTTTCTCCCGTCGATGTGAGGAGTCGTTCCACGTACTTCGCCAGGACGTCCACCTCCAGGTTCACTGCGTCCCCGGCCCCCGCTGAGCCGAGCGTCGTCACCGCGAGCGTGTGGGGAATCAGGGCGACCGAAAACGCATCGCCGTCCACGCCGGCCACGGTGAGCGACACGCCGTCCACCGACACCGACCCCTTGTCCACGAGGTAGCGCACGAGTTCGGCCGGTGGACGGATACTGAGCCAAGCCCCCCCGGTGGGCTCGGCCTCGACGCCGACGACCTCTCCCACTCCGTCGACATGGCCCTGCACCAGGTGGCCGCCCAACCGGGTGGCAAGGGTGACCGGCCGCTCCAGGTTCACCGGATCGCCCGGGGAGAGGCCGGAAAGACTGGTCCGCCGCAGGGTCTCCTCCGACAGGTCGAACCCGAGGTGGTCGGGGCCGCGGTCGACGACGGTCAGGCACACGCCGTTCACGGCAATCGACGAGCCCACGTCGCTGTCGGCCAGCACGGTGCGGCAGGACACGGTGATCCGATCCGGCGCACGCTCCACGACCGCGCCGAGCTCCTCAACGATCCCGGTGAACATGGGCCTCCACCCTCAGGTCCTCCCCCACGAGGTCGAAGGACGCGATGCAGAGCTGCATGGCCTGGGCGATGGGGGCGAACCCCCGTCCGCCCAGGACGCCGGGCGCGTCCTGGCCCCCGATGAGCTTGGGGGCGAGGTACACCACGACCTTGTCCACGGCTCGGTCCTCGACCATGGACCACGCGAGCGTGGGGCCGCCTTCCAGGAGGACGCCTTGTACGTCCCGCTTGCCCAGGTCCGAGAGGAGTTGAGTGAGCGGCACCCCCCCGCCCTCGGGCTCGTACTCGACGACCTCGGCCCCCCGGGACCGCCAGGCCTCCCTACGCTCGCGGGGAGCCAAGCTCGTGGTGGCGACCATGGTGGGTGCGGCCGCGTCGAACAGGTCGCCCGTCTCCGGGACCCGTCCCCGGGCGTCCACGAGGACCCGGAGGGGAGGACGTCCCGTGTATCGGGGATCCCTGACCGTGAGCGAAGGATCGTCCACCAGCGCCGTCCCCGCTCCGACCAGGATGGCGTCGGCGGCGGCCCTGAGCCGATGGACATCGACGCGCGCCGCCTCGCCGGTGATCCATCGTGACGTCCCGTCGCGGGAGGCCACCTTGCCGTCCAGGCTCGCGGCCATCTTCCAGGTGACGAAGGGAAGGCCGGTGCGAACGTGCTTCACGTAGGCCTCGTTCAGCCGCATCGCGTCGTGAGCCAGGACCCCGCTTCGGACCTCGATGCCTGCGGCTTCGAGCGCTGCGAACCCCCGTCCATCCACGACGGGGTTCGGGTCGCCCATGGCGGAGACGACGCGGGCCACGCCGGCGCGGGCGATGGCCCGGGTACAGGGGGGGGTTCGGCCGAAGTGATCGCAAGGCTCGAGCGTCGTGTACAGCGTGGCCCCCCGGGCACCCTCCCCCGCTTCCTCCAGGGCCACGATCTCGGCGTGCGGCCGGCCGGGCCCCTCGTGGAACCCCTGGCCAAGGATGCGACCCTCGGCCACCACCACGGCGCCGACCAGAGGGTTGGGCGAGGTCAACCCCCGCCCCCGCTCGGCGAGCCCCAGGGCCCGCTCGAGGTACGCCTCGTCGTCCACCACGAACCTTTCCCGGGACGAGACGCGAGGGAGAGAGGGTGCGGGCACGGCCCGGCGAGCGCCGAGGGCCGGCACCGCCCGTCCTCTCCCATCCCGACTCTCACGGTCGGTCCCGGAATCTCGCCGGGTCCACCCCCGAGTGGCTCTCGGAGGGTCGCGGACTGTCACCGCCGGTGGGGACTTGCACCCCGCCCCGAAGACGAGCTCTTCGTCGTCAGTATAGGCGGGTGGACCTCGGGGCGCCGGGGCTCACCTGCCCGATGGCCACCGATCAGGTGGAGGCGCGACGGTCGATCGCGTAGGAGGAGCCGGACTCGCGCTTGGCGAACTGCTTCATCTCCGTGGCCACGGCGACGGCCTCACCGTAGTGGGCGAACCGTCGCGTCGTCGTGGTGGCGATGCCGCTCGACACGCCGACCAGGGGCAACCGCTGGAGCACGCCCTTGCGGTCCTCGACCTCGACGAACCCCCGTTCCAGGTCCTCCGACCCATAGAACTCATGGATCTGGGCGTCGAACCGCTCTACGATCCGCTCTGCCGCCTCCTCCGCCACGTCGGGCGGCGTGATGGCCACGAAGTCGTCGCCACCGACGTGCCCCACGAACCCTTCCGTGCCGGCGAACTCCGCCACGGCGTCCTGAATGATGCGGGCCGTGGCCTGGATCAGGCGGTCACCCCTGACGAATCCCTTCTGGTCGTTGTATGCCTTGAAGTTGTCGAGGTCGCAATACAGCACGGCGAAGTCGTGGCCGTCGCGGACCATCCGCTCGATCTCCTCCTGGATCCGGATATTGCCGGGGAGGCCGGTGAGCGGGGAAAGGTTGCGCATCTCCTTGGCCCGGCGGAGCGTTCCCTTGACCCGGGCCAGGAGCTCGATGGGGTCGAACGGTTTGATGATGTAGTCGTCGGCCCCCGCGGTCAGGCCCAGCACCTTGTCGGTCGACAGGGCCTTCGCCGTGAGCATGATGATCGACGTGTTCGCGGTCACCGGGTTTCGGCGCAGCCGCTGCGCCACCTCGAACCCGTCGATCCGCGGCATCATCACGTCCAGGAGCACGAGATCCGGCCGCATCTCGCTCGCGCGCTGGAGGGCCTCCTCCCCGTCCGAAGCCACCGCCACGTCGTAGCCCGCCGAACGCAGGTTGACCTCCACGAACCGCGCGATGTCCGGGTCATCGTCGACCACCAGGATGGTCTCCGGCATCAGGCACCCCCCTGCGTCGCCACCGCGGCCAGGGCCCGCGCGGCCTCCGCCGGATCCCCGACTTTGAAGATCGAGGAGGCGGCGGCCAGGATCGTGGCCCCAGCGCCGATGCATCGCGCCCCGGTCGCGGGGTCGATCCCTCCGTCGACTTCCACGTCCGTCGACAAACCCCTGCGGTCGATCTCCCGCCGGACCAGCTCGATCTTCGGAAGGACCTCCGGGATGAATGCTTGGCCGGCCCAACCGGGCCGAACGCTCATCACGATCACGTCGTCCAGCTCGTCGAGGTGTGGGAACACCGTCTCCACCGGGGTGTCCGGATTGACGGCCAGCCCGGCTCGCATCCTCATGTCGCGGGCCTTGCGCACGATCGGCGCGGGGTCCTCCAGGGCCTCCACGTGGCACGTGACCATGTCGGTCCCGGCCGCGGAGAAGTCGTCGAACAGCCGCTCGGGCCGCTCGATCATCAGATGGCAATGGAGCGGCAGGCCGGTCACCGGTCGGAGGGATTCGACCACCACGGGACCGACGGTGAGGGGCGGGACGAAGTGGGCGTCCATCACGTCGATGTGGATGAAGTCGGCATGGGCCTCCACCAGCTTTACCTGATCGGCGAGGTGCGCGAAGTCCGCCGAAAGGATCGAGGCGGCCAGCTTGCCCACGACGCAGGATTGTAGTCGCACCTGCCGGCGCCCCTGACAGATACGGAAGACCGGTCCCCCGGGGGACCACCCCTCGATCCGAGTCGCCTCACTCGAAGCGCTCCCCCCGAACGGGATGGTGGCCTCGCGCGAAGTCCGCGGCGCTCATCCGCCGCCCGCCGGCCGGGGCCACCTCGAGCGGTCGGAACCCCCCCTCCGCCGTGGCCACTACGAAGCCATTCTCGTCGACATCGATGACCACTCCGGGCTGACCGGCACCCTCGACCGCCTGGGCCCGGAGAACCTTCAGTGGGCGGCCCCGGAACGTCGCGGCGGCCCCGGGGTCGGGGGCGAAGGCCCGCACCCGGTTGACCAGCTTGCGAGCCGGCTCGCCCCAGGGGAGCCGCCGGTCGGCAGGCCCGAGCTTCGGCGCGTACGTGGCCAGGGAGTCGTCCTGGGGGATGGGGATGGCCTGCCCCCCCGAGAGGTCGTCGAGGGTTTCGACCAGCAGGTCGGCCCCGATCCTGGACAGCCGAGCCCCGAGCGAGCCGCTGTCGTCATCTTCCCCGATGGGCTCCAAACGGTGGCGAAGGATCGGGCCGGTGTCGAGGCCCGTGTCCATGCGGATGGTGGTCACGCCCGTCCGGTCCATGCCGAGCAGCAGCGCCGTCTGCACGGGGCTCGCTCCACGGAGCATGGGAAGCAGCGAGAAGTGAACGTTGACCGGCGCGATCGTGGGAATGTTCAGGATGGCGGCCGGCAGGATCTCGCCGTACGCCACGACGGCGAGGACATCGGCCTCTGCCAGGGCGAGGGCGTCGAATCCATGCCCAGACTTCACCGTCTCGACCTCGACGAATGGAAGGCCGAGGGTCCTGGCCGCCGACGCGACCGGCGTCGGCACGGGTCCCTGCCCCCGCCGACCAGGTCGCGGCACGCGCGTCACGACCGCCACGACGTGGTGTGGCGACCGCCTCAGGCCCTCGAGCGAGGGGACGGACCATGGGTCGTTCCCCAGGAAGGCGACGCGGAGGGCTCGAGGCTCGGACACGGGGCGAGGATACGGCGGGCCGTTCAGGGCGTGGGCGAACGCTCCTCCTGCTGCCTCACCTCGTGCTCCCTGAGCATGCGCATGACCTCGCGCCGCCCCTCGGGGGGGAGCCGGTCCATATACAGGACTCCATCCGTGTGGTCGGTCTCGTGTTGGAAGATCCGCGCCACCAGTCCCTCACCCCTGAGCTCGAGGGGGCGCCCTTCCACGTCCAGCCCGCGCACGGTGGCCCGCAGGGATCGGACCGTGGGATAGAAGGGCCCCGGGATGGACAGGCATCCCTCATCCCGGCTCTCCTCGCTCTCCAGGTCCGACAGCTCGGGGTTTGCCACGACGCCCATGTTCCCATCGCCATCGTCGTAGACGAAGAGGCGCAGCGATACCCCTACCTGCGGCGCCGCCAGGCCAACGCCGGGCGCGGCGTACATCGTCTCGAACATGTCGTCCACTAGTCGGCGGAACGATCCGTCGAACCGCTCCACCGGGCGAGGCTTCTCCCGCAGGACCGGGTCACCCAGCTTCCTGATACGAAGGACGGCCATCGTGGTCCGGTCCGGTCTCCTCAGAGGTGGGGCTCGGCCTCGACCCGGGTGACCACTCCCCCTTCCGCAAGGGCTCGTATCGTCCGGCCGAACGTCCGGATGGCCCCGGGATCGAGCGCGATCAAGCATACCGTCTGCCCGTCTTCGCTCGACGACAGGAGCGTCCTGGGCTCCAACATCGCGAGCTTCTCCGCGAGTCGGTCGTCCCCGGTCACACGAAACACCGGCCACCCCGCGGGGAAGCCCGCGTCGGCCCGGCGGGGCAGCTCGCTCCGGTGGAAGCGATCGGGGTTCCCCGAGACGAGGGACTGGACCGCGGGATCCCCCGGGTGGCGGGTCTGCACGATCACGCGACCGGACGGACGGGCCCATGCGGCCACTTCCATCCACGTGGCCAGGGCTCGCTCCCGGGCCGCCAGGCCTGGTCGCCGACCCGCCTGGTCGGCATCGAGGATGGCCACCAGCTCCAAGTCCAGTGGACCGAATTCCTTTACCGCCTCCACGCCCCCCACCCTCACCTCGTGGGCCCCGGGAGATCCGGGGTGATCGTCCGAGTCCGTTCGGCGGACCGGCACCCGGGCCACCGCGCGGGCCCACTCCTCCACGCGCTCGGCCCCTCCCCGGGCGATGCCGAAGTCGGCGGCCCCGCAGTTCGCGCACGCGCCGATGGCTCCGCACACGGCGCATCGGACCGCCCCGCCCTGCGACCGAAGCATCCCTCCACAGACAGCGCAGGCGGCCGGTTCCCCGCACGCGCGACACACTCGCGCGACGCCGTAACCGGGCAGCGGCTGGAACAGGAACCCCCGATCCACCTCCTTCAGCGCCGAGACCAGGCGGGGGGCTCGTCCCTCCGGGCCGGGCCGGACCACCTCGACCGGCGGCCACCGCCGGACGCGGGGAGTCACGTCCACGCCCCCCGATGTCACGGCCTCCCCCGATGGGCACAGGGCCGCCATCGCACAGACAGCACCCGAGTGCCGGGCCCGGGCCAGCGCGACGTCGCGGACGTGGTAGTACGGCGAACGCTCTTCGCGGTGACCGGCGTGGCTCTCCCGGGAGACGTACAGGAGCCCGAGGTTCACCGTCGGCGCGAACACGGCGGGGCGGGTGCCCACCACGACCGGATACGCGCCGGCTTCGATGTCGAGCCACATCCGGTACCGGGCCCGCCGACTCCCACCGGCGAACAGCGCGGCGCGTTCGCCGTACGCCTCCAGGATGGCCGAGGCCGTGGCCGGGAGCGGCTCCAGCTCGGGGACGAGGACGATCGCGCTGCGTCCTCCCGCGAGCGCCGCGCCCACCGCTTCCAAGGCCACTCTCTGCTCGTCCTCAGGCGCCGGACGCACCACGAAGGCGCCGGCGCCGCCGTGGAGCGCGGCGAGCATCTCCGGTCCGCCCCGGTACCCGGGAAGGATGCCCGCGGGGTCGGGGGCGACGACGGGAGCGGAGGAGCGATGCGGCGCCGATGCGGTCGTCTCCTCCGAGGCGACGCGGGGCGGATAGGACCGCGCGATCACGGAGGCGAGCGGCGCCACGTATCGCTCGCTCACCCACCGCAGCACCTCGAGCATCGGCGGATCGAAGAATCGGACGGGTGACACGGCCTTCTTCACCGGGAGCATCCGTTCCGGCACGTCCTCCGTGGGCCCGAGCACCCATCCCCGAACGAGCCGGCCGTGGAACGGCACCTGGACGAGCGAGCCGACCCCGGAGGCCAGGCCCTCGTCGAGCTCGTAGGTGAACGGGCGATCGAGCGAGAGCACCGGACGGTCGACGCAGATGTCGACGGCTCCCGAGAGGATCCGTTCGTCGGCTAAAGGGCTAGTCGAACGCGCGGCGGAGCTCGTCTGCGCGGTCGGTCGCCTCCCAGGAGAACTCCTTGCGGCCGAAGTGACCGTAGGCCGCCGTCTCCTCGTAGATCGGCCGGCGGAGGTCGAGCTGGCGGATGATCGCGGCCGGCCGGAAGTCGAATGCGTCCCACACGAGGCCGACGATCCGCTCAGGGTCGACCCGCTCGGTGCCGAACGTATCCACGGCCAGCGAGACGGGATGGGCGGTGCCGATGGCGTAGGCCACCTGGAGCTGGAGCCGGTCGGCGAAGCCCGCGGCCACCAGGTTCTTGGCAACGTATCGGGCCATGTACGCGGCCGAGCGATCGACCTTGGTGGGGTCCTTGCCCGAGAAGCAGCCGCCGCCATGCGGCGCCATGCCACCGTAGCTGTCCACCATGATCTTGCGTCCGGTCAGCCCGGTATCGGCCTTGGGACCGCCGATCTCGAACCGGCCGGTGGGATTGACCAGGACGCGGACGCCCTCGGCATCGAGCTCGAACTCGCGGAGCACCGGGTCGATGACCTCGGCCTTCACATCGGGCGCGAGGAGCGTGTCGACATCGACCTCCTCGCGATGCTGCGCCGAGATCAGCACGGTGTCCACGCGAACGGGCGTGCCGTCCTGATACTCGATCGTGACCTGGCTCTTGCCGTCCGGACGCAGGTACGGGACGACGCCGGCCTTGCGGACGTCGGCTAGGCGCTTGGTCAGGCGGTGAGCCATGGCGATGGGGAGTGGCATCAGCTCGTCGGTGTCCCGGCACGCGTAGCCGAACATCATGCCCTGGTCGCCCGCCCCCAGCGTGTCCAGATCGTCGCGCGACCCTTCCACACGCTGCTCGAGCGAGTGCTCGACCCCCCGGGCGATGTCCGGCGACTGCTCCTGGATCGACGTGAGCACCCCACAGGTGGCCCCGTCGATCCCGAAGTTCGCGTCGGTGTACCCGATCTCGAGGACCGTCCGGCGGACCACCGAGGGGATGTCCACGTACTCGGACGTGGTGATCTCTCCCGCCACCATGACGATCCCCGTCGTGACCAGGGTCTCGCACGCGACCCGTCCCTCCTCGTCAACAGCGAGGATGGCGTCCAGCACGGCGTCGGAGATCTGGTCGGCGAGCTTGTCGGGGTGCCCTTCGGTAACGGACTCGGAGGAGAACAGGTACCCCTTGCGCATCGCGCGGAGTATATCCGGACCCACGGACGATCTCCGTCCTACCGCGACAGCAGCTTGGTGAGACGGTCGCAGAGGGCCGCCGCGAGCTCTGCCTTGGTCCACTCGCGTAGGGGTTCGTCGTCGCCGGTCCGCGACAGGATCGCCGCGTGGTTGGACTCCGCGCCGAACCCGGTCCCTTCCCTGCCCACCTCGTTGGCCACGAGGAGGTCCAGACCCTTGGCCACGAGCTTGGTCCGGCCGGCCGTTTCGACATCCTCGGTCTCGGCGGCGAAGCCGACCAGGACTCGGTCCCCCTTCATCTGGCCGAGCTCCGCAAGGATGTCCGGGGTGGGTACGAGCTCGAGCCGCGGTGGGCCCTCCTCCTTCTTCAGCTTGCCGGGCGCAGCCTCCCTGGGACGGAAGTCGGCGACGGCGGCCGCCATGATGACGGCGTCCGCGTCCTCGGCGGCCTTCAGAACTGCCATCCGCATCTCGTTCGCCGTGGCCACCCGCACCACGCGCGGGCCCTCCGGAGGCTCGACCGTCCCTGGCCCCACTATGAGCGTCACGTCCGCCCCCCGGCCGAAGGCCTCCCGGGCAACGGCGAAGCCCATCCGGCCGGTGGACCGATTCCCCACGAAACGAACGGCATCGATGGGCTCCCAGGTGGGCCCGGCCGTCACCACGATCCCCCGTCCGGCGAGGTCCCGACCTCGGGACGCAACCTCCTCCAGCGTCGCCAGGATGTCTTCGGGCTCGGCCATCCGGCCCACGCCCTCGTCTCCCGCGGCGAGCGGCCCTCTGGCCGGTCCGACCATGACGGTCCCGCGTTCCCGCAGGGAACGAACGTTGGCCTGGGTGGCCGGGTGCTCCCACATCCCGCTGTGCATCGCGGGAGCGACGACGAGCGGGCAGGTCGCCTCGAGGAGCGTCGAGGTGATCAGATCGTCGGCGATCCCTCCGGAGAGCTTGGCGATGACGTTCGCCGTGGCCGGCGCGACCACGCACACGTCCGCTCCGCGCGCCAGGCGGACGTGCAACACGGAGCCCGGCTCCTCCCACACCTCGGTGTAGGCCGGTCGACCCGAGAGCCCGGCGAAGGTGTCGGACCCCACGAACCTCGCTGCCGACGAGGTCATCACCACCTGCACCGTCGCCCCGGCCTGCGTCAGCAGGCGCGTGAGGATGCAGGCCTTGTACGCGGCGATGCCGCCGGTGACGCCGAGCAGGACCCGGCGTCCCGCGAGCGGGCTACTTGATCCCAACCCCTTCTGGGCGCTCGGCCTGGATCTTCCCCTCGGAGATCTCCTGCAGGGCGATCGACAGCGGCTTGTTCTGGAGGCCGCCCGTCTCGACGAGCGGAGGCACGTACTCGCCCCGGCCCTCGCCGAGCTGGTTGTAATAGGAGTTGATCTCCCGAGCCCGTCGAGCGGCCAGGATAACCAGCGTGTACTTGGAGTCGACCTGAGCCAACAGGTCGTCGATCTTTGGTTCGATCATGGGTGCGCTCGTCCTTCAGCTCGTGGTCCGGGACGCCTGGATTATAGCCTCTACCTGCGCCGTTGCCTGGTCCAGCCGATCGTTTACCACGACATGGTCGAACTCCGGCTGTCGGGCCATCTCCGCCGTCGCGGTAGCCAGACGGAGGGCCAGTCGGGCCTCGTCCTCGGTCCCCCGGCTCCGAAGGCGTCGCTCCAGCTCCTCCAGCGACGGCGGGGCCAGGAAGATCAGGACCGCCTCGGGAACACGCTGCCGGACTTGGCGGGCGCCTTGGACGTCGATCTCCAGGACCACGTCCCGGCCGGCGGCCAGAGCGTCCCCCACCGGCCGGGCCGGCGTGCCCGACCGATGGCCCACCACGTGCGCCCACTCCAGCAGCTCTCCCCCGGCCACCAGCCGGTCGAACTCCTCGTCGGAGACGAAGCGGTAGTCGATCCCCTCCCGCTCGCCCGGACGCGGCGGTCGCGTGGTCACCGAGACGGACGGGTGCAGCTCGGGACGGCGTTCCAGCAACCGTCGGACGACGGTGCCCTTGCCCACCCCGGAGGGGCCGGAGATGACGAACAGTGTTCCCCGCTCGGCCAGTGAGTTACTTCTTGGCGAACTCGCCGAGGAGGGCGTCCCGCTGCTTCGCCCCGAGTCCCCGGATCCTGCGGCTGGCGGAGATGTCCAGCTTCTCCATGATCTTCCGTGCCCGGACCTTCCCCACGCCGGGCAAGGACTCGAGCACGGTGGACACCTTCATCTTGCCCACCGTGTCGTCGCCCTCCCTGGAGAGCATGTCCCGAAGGGTGAGCTTCCCGGACTTGAGCTGACCCTTGATCTCCGCCCGCTTCCTCCGGGCCTCCGCGGCCTTCTCCAAGGCCTGCTTCCGTTGTTCATCGGTCAGGACGGGTAGGGGCATGACGAGGCTCCTTTGCTCGATCCGGTCGGAAGTCTCGGGAGTATAGACACGCCCTCTCTGGCGCAGCAACGCGAGCGTACCGCCTCACCTGCGGTTTCACTTCGCACCGGCGACTGCCCAACCGAACGTCAGCGGATCAGCGCCAGGATGGTCCTCGCTGCAGCCGCCGGGTCGTTCGCCTCGGTGATGGGACGACCGATCACCAGGTAGTCCGCCCCGGCATCGATCGCCTCCTCGGGAGTCAGGATCCGAACCTGATCGTGACCGTTGGAACCGGCGGGACGGATGCCCGGGACGACCAGACAGAACTCCTCACCGGTAACCTCGCGGACCACCGCGATGTCCTCCCCCGACACGACGGCGCCCGTCGCCCCGGCGGCCCTGGCCTCGAAGGCCAGCGACGCCGGGGACGCCAGAGACTCGCCCGAGAGGCTGGACAGCACGGTCACGGCCGCCACCACGGGCGAGGCGTGACCGGCCTCTTCCGACCCCTGCGAGGCGCCACGGACCGCGGCCGCCATCATGGCCTCACCTCCCAACGCGTGCACGGTGAGCATGGCCACGCCCAGGCGGGCGGCGTTGCGGGCCGCCCGCTCCACCGTCGTCGGGATGTCGTGCAGCTTCAGGTCCAGGAATACCGGGGCGACCGACCGTATGCGCGCGACGGATGAAGGCCCATGCGCCGTGAACAGCTCGAGTCCGACCTTCACCATCCCCGCGCTCGGCCCCACCGCACGGGCCAGGGACTCTGCGCGCTCGAGATCCGAAACGTCGAGAGCGACGACGAGTGGATTCTCCGGCGACGGGATCACGACGCCGACGCGCCTCGAGCGTGACGCTCACCCGTCAGACGCATCTGCTGGCGCAGATCGTCAGGAGAGGCCAGGCCCTTGGCATGCAGATACTGGGCGATGCCCTGCGCGATCTCCGTGGGCGCCGAGGGGTTCACCATGAGCGCAGTTCCCACTTGAACCGCCCACGCTCCGGCGAGGAGGAACTCCACGGCATCCTCCGCCGTGCAGATGCCACCGACGCCCATGACGGGGACCTGCGGCAATGCCTGGGCCACCCGGTACACGGCCGCGAGCGCGATCGGACGGATGGCCGGCCCAGAGAGACCCCCGACGACGGCCCCGAGGCGTGGGCGCAAGCGACGAACATCAACGACCATCCCGGGGACCGCGTCGATGAGGGTGAGCCCGTGGGCTCCGGCCCGGATGCATCCGCGGGCCGCCGGCACGAGGTCGGGAAGGAGGGCCGGGAGCTTGGCGAACACCGGCACCGTGGACAGTCGCGAGACCGCACCGACCACCTCGGCCATGCGATCGATCCGCGAATAGAACGGAAGGCCCTCGTTCTCCTCGTCCGGTCCCGAGAGGTACACCTCGAGGCCCGCGATGCCGCGCTCCCCGCGCAGGATGCTCGCCGCGCGGATGTATGCCTGGAGGCTGGCCCCGCCCACCGAGGCCACCAGGGGGATCCCCGTCCGGGCCAGGCGCGGCAGGTCCTCGGCCACGAACGTCCGCACGCCTGCGTTCTGGAGCCCGATGCCGGTCACGATCCCCGAGGCCGTCTCGGCCACGCGGGGACCCGGCCATCCCCTGGAGGGCTTAAACGTGAGGGTCCGTGTCACCAGGCCGCCGAGGCGCCGAAGGTCGGCCAGCCCGGCGAGCTCGCGGCCGGTCCCGGCGCACCCCGATGCCGCCACCACTGGGGAGGCGAACCGAATTCCCTCGAGGTCTACCGACAGGCTCTGCTTCACCCCGGCCATGAGCTCACCACCGATGGGAAGCCCTCCGGGGGCGTGGGGATCGCACGGGTCTCCTCACTCGTCCACCGGTCCCAGAACACGCGGGCCGGATTGAACACGGGCCCCTCCGTGCACGCTCGCAGATTGTCGTAGCCCGATCCGTCCTTTCGGATCACCGGCACGACGCAGGCGAAGCACAATCCGGTGCCGCAGGCCATCTCCTCCTCCACCGCGACCTGCGCGGGGATGCGCTGCTCCATGCAGAATTCGGCCACCATGCGGAGCATGGGGCGCGGCCCGGCCGCGTAGATCACCTCAGTGCCGGCGCCCTGCGCCGCGCGAGGAACGACGTCCATGACCGAGCCGCGCGCACCCACGCTGCCGTCGGCGGTGACGACGATGATGGTCTGGGACAGTCGCTTGGCCTCGATCGGCTTGAACAGATGGCTCTCCTCGCTAGCCCCGAGCACCATGTCGACCCGCTTGCCTCGGGCCCGAAGCTCCTGCGCCAGGAAGAAGATCGAGCTCGCGCCATGGCCCTCCGACACGAGGAGGCAGTTGCTCGGCGCGCGCGGGTACGCGAACGCCCTGCCCAGCGGACCGATCACGTCCAGGAAGTGGTGCGCCTTGACTTCCGCCAGCCACTCGGCCCCCGGACCATGAGGGTCGAACACGAACTCCAGCGTTCCCGCCCAACCGCCGCGGCGCGACGCCTGGTGGATGGAGAAGTGGCGCCGAAGGATGAACCGCCGGTCCTCCGGCATGGCCACCGAGACGAACTGGCCGGGACGGGCCCGGTCGGCGATCTCGGGCGCGACGAGGGTGATCGACTGGAAGGCGCCGAACTTGCGCGAGTTCAGGATCTCGGCGCGCAGCCGTCTCATGAGGTCGCCACCTCGGCTTCCGCGCTGAGGTCGAGCACCACCTTCGCTGGGGAGGGGTCGCGGGCGAGCGCGTGGTACTCCTGCAGCGAGCGAGGCTCCGTGGGGCCCTCTCGGAGCGCCTCGATCCCCCGGATCGCTGCCAGCACCCCCGGAAGGGTCGTCACGCACGGGATCCCCGCTTGCCAGGCCGCGGTCCGGATGTGGTACCCGTCGGTTCGCGGCCCCCGGCCGAACGGCGTGTTGACGACGAGATCCACCACACCTTCTTCGATCATGTCGATCACGCTCGGCGTCCCCTCGGAGACCTTGTCGACCTTCGTGACCTCGATGCCCGCCCTGCGGAGCACCCCCGCGGTTCCCTTCGTTGCCAGCAGCCGGAACCCCATGTCAGCCAGGCGCTTCGCCGGGAACAGGATGGCGCGCTTGTCGCGGTTCGAGACCGACACGAAGACCGTACCTCCCCGGGGGAGCGCCGCGCCGCTCGCAACCAGCGCCTTGGCCAGGGCCGTCCCCGGATCGCGGTCCACCCCCATGACCTCACCGGTCGATCGCATCTCCGGGCCGAGCACCGTGTCCACCCCGGGGAACCGTGCGAACGGGAGCACGGCGGCCTTCACGGAGGTGTAAGGCAGGCGCCGGTAGTGGGCGGGCTCCGAGGGGATCAGGCCCTTCACGGCGAGTTCCGCGAGCGTTCGGCCCACGAGCACCATGGTGGCCACCTTGGCCAGCGGTACGCCGGTGACCTTGGAGACGAACGGGACGGTCCGCGACGCCCGGGGGTTGGCCTCGAGGACCCAGATCCGCTCGTCCTTCACCGCCAGCTGGAGGTTCATCAGGCCGCGGACCCCGAGACGATGCGCCAGCACCGCCGTGATCCGCTCGACCTCGTCCAGCTCCTCGTCCGACAGCGTGGGCGGCGGGATGGCGCAGGAGGAGTCACCCGAGTGCACGCCGGCTTCCTCGATGTGCTCCATGACGGCGCCGACGAAGACGTCGGCGCCGTCCGCAACGGCGTCGACGTCCACCTCGATCGCCCCCTCCAGGAACCGATCGATCAGGACCGGGTAATCGGGTGATGCCTCCGCGGCCGTGCGGACGAACCGCTCCAACTCGTCCTCGGCATAGACGATCTCCATGGCCCGGCCGCCGAGCACGTAGGACGGGCGCACCACCACGGGGTAGCCGACCCTGGCGGCCACTGCCCGGGCCTCTCCGAGGTCCCGGGCCTCGCCGTGGGGGGGCGCGAGGATCCCCAGCTCGGAGCAGAGGGCGGCGAATTTCCCGCGGTCCTCGGCCAGGTCGATGGCTTCCGGCGGCGTCCCGAGCACCGTGAACCCTTCCGCCTCCAAGACGTGCGCGAGCTTCAGGGGGGTCTGCCCTCCGAGCTGGACGATGACCCCGACGGGCCGCTCCTTACGGCAGACGGCCAGGACATCCTCCGGGGACAACGGCTCGAAGTACAACCGCCCGCTCGTGTCGTAGTCGGTCGAGACCGTCTCCGGGTTGCTGTTGACCATCACCGCCTCGAAGCCCGAGTCGCGGAGCGCGTACGCGGCGTGGACGCAGGCGTAGTCGAACTCGATCCCCTGCCCGATCCGGTTTGGCCCGGCGCCGAGGATGACGACGCGAGAGCGGGACGCGGGCCGGACCTCGTCCTCCTCCTCGTAGGTGGAGTAGTGGTACGGGGTCACCGCGGGAAACTCGCCCGCGCACGTGTCGACGGTCTTGAAGACCGGGGCAACGGCGAGCTCATCCCGGCGCCGGCGAACGTCCAGTCCCGTCGATCCGGTCAGTTGGGCGATCCGGGCGTCGCTGAGTCCGACCCGCTTGGCCTCGTGGAGCTCGACATCTGAGATCGAGCCCAGCGCTCGGCCATGCAGCGCAAGGGTTTCCTCGGCGACCTGGGCGATCTGGTCCACGAACCACGGATCGATACCCGAGGCGTGGGCGACCTCCTCCACCGAGTGTCCGGCGGCGAGCGCGGCCTCGACCAGATGGAGCCGGCGTTCGGTGGGGATGGCCAGGGACGTCAAGACGGGCCCGGCGGACCGGCCGGTTACCGGGCCGAGGTCGAACCCCGACCGCTCCATCGAACGCCACGCCTTCCCCAGGGCTTCCTTGAACGTGCGGCCGATGGCCATGACCTCACCCACGGACTTCATGGTGGAGGTGAGCGCGGGATCGGTCTGGGGGAACTTCTCGAACGCGAACCGGGGCACCTTGACCACCACGTAGTCGAGGGTCGGCTCGAACGCCGCCGGGGTCTGGCCGGTGATGTCGTTCGCGATCTCGTCGAGCCGGTAACCCACCGCGAGCAGCGCCGCCACCTTGGCGATGGGGAACCCGGTGGCCTTCGATGCCAGGGCCGATGACCGGGAGACGCGGGGATTCATCTCGATCAGCACCATCCGTCCGTCCCGGGGGCTCACGGCGAACTGGATGTTGGAGCCGCCGGTCTCGACGCCGATGGCCCGGATGCAGGCCAGCGCGGCGTCTCGCATGTCCTGATACTCCCGGTCGGTCAGCGTTTGCTGCGGGGCGACGGTGATCGAGTCGCCCGTGTGGACCCCCATGGGGTCGACGTTCTCGATCGAGCAGATGACGACGGCGTTGTCGGCGGCGTCGCGCATCACCTCGAGCTCGAACTCTTTCCAGCCGGCGAGGGACTCCTCCACCAGGACCTCGGTCGCGGGACTGGCGGTCAGGCTCCGCGCGACGAGCTCGGCCAGCGACGCCGGGTCGGTGGCGAACCCGCTCCCACCACCGCCCAGCATGAACGAGGGGCGAACGATCACCGGATAGCCGATGGATCCGGCAATGCCCATCGCCTCCTCCACGGTCCGAGCGGTCCCGGACCGGGGCACGGGCAGCCCCGCGCCGACCATGCTGCGATGGAAGCCGCTCCGGTCCTCCGCCCGATGGATCGCCTCCGGACTCGCGCCGATCAGGCGGACGCCCAGGCGGTCGAGCTCGCCGGACTCGGCCAGCTCGACCGCCACGTTCAGCCCGGTCTGCCCGCCCATGGTCGGCAACATCGCGTCCGGCCGCTCCCGCTCGATGACCGAGAGCATCGACTCCTGCGTGAGCGGCTCGAGGTAGGTCGCGTCGGCGAACTCGGGATCCGTCATGATCGTCGCGGGGTTCGGGTTCACCAGCGAGACGTGATAGCCCTCGCGACGCAGGACCGCACATGCCTGGGTCCCCGAGTAGTCGAACTCGCAGGCTTGCCCGATCACGATCGGCCCGGATCCGATCACCAGGATCCGTTGGACGTCGGCCCGCCTAGGCATGCACCATCAACTCGCGGAACTCCTCGAACAGGTGGCTCGAGTCGTGCGGCCCGGGGGCCGCCTCGGGGTGGTACTGCACCGAGAGGGCCGGGACGTCCAGGCACCGCAGGCCCTCGAGCGTCCCGTCGTTCAAGTTCCAGTGGGTCAGGGCGACCCTGCCGAACGGCGTGCGCACGGTCGGCGCCTCATCTTCTCGGCCGACGAACGGCGTCCCCCAACCCTCCGGGTCGACGGCGAACCCGTGGTTGTGGGAGGTCACCTCGACCTTCCCGGTGGCCAGGTCGCGGACGGGTTGGTTCGCCCCCCGGTGGCCGAACTTCATCTTGTAGGTCTGTCCGCCCAGCGCCAGCCCGAGCAGCTGATGACCCAGACAGATCCCGAACACCGGCACCGCGCCGAGCAATTCCCTGGCCGCGACCACGCCATAGGTCGTGGCGGCCGGATCCCCCGGCCCGTTGGACAGGAACACCCCGTCGAACCCATCAGCCAGAATCGCGGCCGCCGGGGTTCCGGCGGGGAACACGGTCACCTCGCATCCCGCCGCGGCCAGCAGCCGAAGGATGTTCCGCTTCAACCCAAAGTCGTACGCAGCGACCCTGAGCACCGGGGGGCGCGAGCCGTCGGGCGGCCCGACGAAGCGTTCGGCCTCGTAGGGCTCTGGGACCGTCACGGTCCGGGCCAGGTCCGCTCCTTCCATGCCCGGCCTCGTCAGGATCCGCCGCACGAGGGATCTGGCATCGAGGTCCTCGGTCGACACGCCGCACCGCATGGCGCCGGCCTCCCGGAGCCGGAGGGTGAGCCGGCGCGTGTCGATGCCCTCGATGCCCACCACCCCGGCGCCGGCGAGGTCCTCCGCCAGCGTCCGCTCGGCCCGCCAACTCGACGCACGGCGCGAGGCCTCCCGAACGGCGAACCCCGCCACGCGAACCCGGGCGGACTCCGGGTCGTGGCGGTTCGTCCCGTAGTTGCCCTGATGCGGGCAGGTCATGGCCACGATCTGACCGGCGTACGAGGGATCGGTCAGGACCTCCTGGTAGCCCGACATCGCGGTGTTGAACACCGCCTCGCCGAACCCTTCCCCCGTGGCCCCGAAACCTCGCCCCCGGAAGACCGTCCCGTCCTCGAGCGCGAGGAGCGCGGGGGGCCCTACGGGCACCGGCGCCGCCCCCCGCGGGCGGCCGCGGCGTTCATCCCTGCGCCTTCCCATCGGCCACGACCAGCCGTCCCCGATACATCGTGTGGATCACCTTGCCTCGCAAACGCTTCCCCAGGAACGCGCAGTTCCGGCTTCGGGATACGAACGGGGCCTCGACCAGCCAGTCGGCCGCCGGATCGAACGCCACCAGGTTCGCGGCGCGGCCGGGCTCGATCGGCCCCCCGTGGTCGGCGGCCCCCAGGATCCGGGCCGGCGCCGCGGACATGGCCTCGATGGCCCGAGACAGCGTGATGAGGCCCGGCTCCACCAGGTTCGTGACCACCGCGGCCAGCGCCGTCTCCAGTCCGATCGTGCCCGGTGGCGACTGGTCGAACTCCGCTTCCTTCTCCTCCACCGCGTGCGGCGCGTGATCGGTCGCGATCGCGTCGATCGTGCCGTCGGCGATCCCGGCCCGAAGCGAGTCTCGGTCCTCGTCGGTTCGAAGGGGCGGGTTCACCTTGAGGTTCGTGTCGTAAGCCACGAGGTCCTCGTCGCTGAAGGCAAGGTGGTGCGGGGTCACCTCCGCCGTGACCCGCAGGCCGGAGGCCCTGGCCAGGCGGACCAGCTCGACCGACCCGGCAGCCGAGAGATGACAGAGATGGAGGCGTCCTCCGGTCAGCCGAGCCAGAGCGAGGTCACGGAACACCGCGACCTCCTCGGCCTCGGCGGGCGCCCCTGCCAGCCCAAGCGTGGAGGAGTGCAGGCCCTCGTGCATCTGCGCACCCTCGGACAGCGACGGATCCTCACAGTGCTCGGCGATCACGACATCGAAGGCTCGCGCGTACCGGAGCGCGTTGCGGAGCACGCGGGCGCTCGGAACGCATCGCCCGTCGTCGCTGAAGACGCGGACGCCGGCCTGGGCCATCTCCCCGATCTCGGCCATCTCCTCGCCGCCCAGACCCTTCGTGATCGCGCCCACGGGGAACACGTCGCAGAGCCCGGCGCGCGCCGCGAGCGATCGAACCTCCTCGATCACGGCTGCGTTGTCGGCGACGGGATCGGTGTTGGCCATGGCCGCCACCGCCGTGTACCCGCCGACCGCCGCCGCACGGGACCCGGTCTCGACCGTCTCCTTGTCCTCACGCCCCGGCTGGCGGAGGTGGGCATGCAGATCGACCAGCCCCGGCGCGAGCACGAGGCCGGCGCAGTCCAGGACCGTGGCTCCCCTCGGCATCGACACCTCACCCAACGCGGCCACGGTCCCCTCCTCGACCAGGACGTCGATCGTGCCGTCGCGGCCGGAGGCCGGGTCGACCACCCGGGCCCCCCGGAACAACGTGACGTCAGCCACGGTCGCTCACCTCCCCCGTTCCGGCGCCGCCGAGCAGCAGGTACAGCAGGGACATCCGGACCGCGATCCCATTCGTGACCTGCTCCTCGATCACGGCCTGGGGCAGATCCGCCACGTCAGAGTCGATCTCGACGCCGCGATTCATCGGCCCGGGGTGCATGATCAGGCAGCCCTCGGGCAGCATGTCCACGCGATCGCGGGTCAGTCCGAACAGCCGCGAGTACTCCCGCACACTGGGGAAGTACTGCTGGCGTTGCCGCTCCCGCTGGACCCGCAGCATGTAGCAGACGTCCAGCTTGGGCAGGACCCCGTCGATGTCGTAGGACACCTGAACCCCCCATGCCGGCGCATCCGGAGGGATCAGCGTGGGCGGACCGACCAGCGTGACCTCCGCTCCCATCTTCACCAGGCCGAACGAGAGGGACCGGGCGACCCGTGAGTGCAGCACGTCGCCGACGATGGCG
>DATDKZ010000209.1:0-9938 GCA_036519575.1 Actinomycetota bacterium
GTGATGACCAACCGGAATTACCCGCCGTGGACCGACATGGAATCGATCGTCGCCCAGGACCTGGCCAAGATCGGCATCGAGGTCGTGCCTCGGGAGCTGGAGACCGGCGCCGCCTACCAGACCATCCAGACGGTGAAGAACGACATCCCGATCGCACTCAACGCCGGGTGGGGGAAGGACTACGCGGACCCGTACACGTTCGCCGAACCGCTGTTCTCGAGCTCCTCGATCATCCCGTCGGGCAACGTCAACAACTCGCTCGTGGGCTTGACCAGGTCGCAAGCCTCGAGCATGGGGATCGGGTACCCGGCCGGCGGCGTGCCGAGCGTCGATACCCAGATCGACGGGTGTGAGGGGATGGCCGGCCAGGCTCGGCTGACCTGTTGGGTGAACTTCGACAAGTTCATGATGACGAACGTCGTGCCGTGGGTGCCGTACCTCTGGGCGACCAACATCACCATCACGGCGCCGTCGGTCACCAGGTACCAGTTCGACCAGTTCTCCGGCTACATCTCGCTGACCCAGATCGCGGTGAACAACAAGGCCACGGTGTGAGCGAAGGACCGGTGCCAAGGTCTCGATGATCGAAGGGACGAGGAACATGATGAGGAACGGGTCTTCGTCGATGCGCCGGGCGCTGGTCGTGGTGGCGGTGTTCGGGATGCTCGCCCTTTCGTGCTCCAAGCAGGCCAGCGCCCGGACCGCCGGCGCCGTGACCGTCCGGGAGGGACCGGGGAACGGGTACACCTTCGCCCCCTCCACGGTCACGGTGAACCGGGGTCAGCTGATCACCGTGGACAACGTGAGTCAGGTCCCGCACACCTTCACTGTCACGGGGCACGGGATCGACGTCGAGACCCAGTCCGGCAAGACGTCCCAGATCACGATCGACCTGCCTCCGGGGACCTACCCGTTCATCTGCCGGTTCCATGTCTCGCTCGGCATGAAGGGCACGCTGGTCGTGAGGTAGGAGGCCCGCGCGGAATCAGCTCGAACGGCAGGGGCGCTGACCGCGCCCCGGCCGCCAGTACGATGTCCCTGTGAGTGTCACGGACCAGACCGCAACCGACGAGAGTCCCGTCGTCAAGCAGGTCCTGGCGAAGGTCGAGGGCACGGTCGAGCCGGAGCGGATCGAGGCGGTCCGGGAGTTCGCCCGCCGGTACACGCACCGCCTGTCCACCGAGGACCTCGCCGGGGTCGGCGCCGACGAGCTCCTCGGGCACGTGTTGGGGGCGTTCCGGCTGGCCGACGCACGAGGATCCCAGGAGGTCGCCGTCCGGGCCTTCAACCCGACGCTCGGCCAGGATGGCTACCAGACGCTCGGTTCGGTCGTGGAGACCAACACCGAGGACTCGCCCTTCCTGTTCGACTCGGTGAACGAGGAGCTTCGGGCCCGAGGGCTGTCGGTCCGCCGCGTCACCCACCCGGTCATGGGGGTCAAACGCGATGCCGCCGGCCGGATCGAGCGGATCGTGCACGTGCGTGAGTCCCTCACTCCTGAGTCGGTGATGCACTGGGAGGTGGACCATCGCCTGGATCGCCGGGAGCTGGTCGAGCTCGAGGATGCGGTTCGCGGCGTCCTGGGCGATGTGCGCCTGGCGGTCCGGGACTTTCGGACGATGCAGGACCGCCTGGGACGGATGGTGGACACCGCGAAGGCGGCATCGGTGCTGTACAGCGAGGAGGAGGTTTCTGAGACCGTCGCGTTCCTGGAGTGGCTGCTCCAGGACAACTTCGTGTTCCTCGGATACCGCGAGTACGAGTTGATCGAGACGCCCGAAGGTCGTGCGCTGCATGCTGTTGCGGAGTCGGGCCTGGGGATCCTGTCAAAGCCCAGATGGTCCTCGTACGACACTCCGGTGCCCTTGTCGCGGATCGAGCCCAATCTTCGCGGCAGGATCGAGGGCGGCGACCTGCTCATCTACTCGAAGACCAACCGGCCCTCGACCGTGCACCGAAGAGCCAGGATGGACTACATCGGCGTCCGACGGGTTTCGCCTGAGGGCCGGATCGTCGGGGAGCTGCGGATGGTCGGCCTGTTCACATCGAAGGCGTACATGGAGCCGGCCGCCAGGACCCCGGTCCTGCACCGGAAGCTGAACCAGATCCTGGAAGCCGAGGATCTCATCGAAGGCTCGCACGACTACAAGACCGTGGTCACGATCTTCGACAGCTTCCCCAAGGACGAGCTGTTCGCGGCGTCGTCCGAGGAACTCCGGACGTCCGTCATCGGGCTTCTGCATCTCCAGGAGCAGCGCCAGGTCCGGCTGTTCATCCGGCGAGACCTGTACGGACGGAGCGTGTGGATCCTCGTGGCCCTGCCTCGGGATCGGTTCAACCCCGAGCTCCGCAAGCAGCTCCAGGAGCTGTTCGTCCGGCGGTTCAAGGGCTCGAGCGTGGACTACCACCTCTCGCTCGGCGAGAGCCAGCTGGCCGGGATCCACTTCACGGTCCACGTCAGCTTCGGCCAAGTACCGGACGTCTCGTTCGCCGAGCTCGAGCAAGAGGTCGTCCGGCTCGCGCAGACGTGGGACGACCGACTCCGCGAGCGCTTGATCGAGCTCCACGGGCCGCAGCGGGGCCCCGAGCTGTTCGATCGATGGGTCCCTCGGTTCCCCGACTACTACAAGTCATCCACCGACGTGGACATCGCTGCATTCGACATCGATCGGTTCGAGGAGCTCGAGGCGGGCGGCGAGGCGTTCGTGGTGGGGCTGGTGAACGAGACGAGCGAGAGCGAGACGCTGACCCGCGTTCGCCTCTACAAGGAGGGGGGCAAGATCCAGCTGTCCGACTTCGTCCCGACGCTGGAGGCGCTCGGATTGCGCGTGGTCGAGGAGGTCCCCACCCATCTCGTGGGGGATGCCGACGAGCGGTTCCTCCACGACTTCGGGATCCTCGGCTCGGACGGCCGCCCACTCGACGTGGCCGAGTCGGGAGCCCGGATCGGGGCGGCCATCTCGGCGGTGTGGCGGGGCGAGGCGGAATCGGACTCGCTGAACCGGTTGGTCGTGACCGGAGGGCTGTCCTGGCGGGAGGTCGAGATCCTACGGGCCTACCGCAAGTACCACCATCGCGTGAATGCCGGCTTCACCGCTGAATACAAGAACGACGCGTTCGCGGCGCATCCCCACATCGGGGCCAAGCTGTCCCGGCTGTTCCAGCTGAAGTTCGATCCGGCCCGGCCCCAGGATCCGCAGGCGGTGGAGGCGCTCCGGGTCGAGATCCTGGCGGATCTCGACGCGGTCCGGTCACTCGAACAGGACCGGATCCTCCGCAACCATTTGGGGCTGGTGGACGCGACCGTACGGACGAACGCCTACCGGCCCGCCGCCGAGTCGATCGCCTTCAAGTTCCGCTCGGCCATGGTGCCGGAGATCCCCAAGCCGACGCCCCTGTTCGAGATCTGGGTGTACTCGACCGAGGTGGAGGCGGTCCACCTCCGCGGTGGCCGGGTCGCTCGCGGCGGCATCCGGTGGTCCGACAGGCGCCAGGAGCTTCGGACCGAGGTCCTGGGCCTGATGAAGGCCCAGATGGTGAAGAACGCCGTGATCGTGCCCACGGGGTCCAAAGGCGGGTTCGTCCTGAAGCGTGTGCCCCAGGATCCCGAGGCCCTCGGACAGGAGGTCCGCCGGCAATACATCCGGTTCATGCGGGGCCTCCTGGACCTCACCGACAACCTGGTGGACGGCAAGGTCGTGCACCCCACCGACGTCGTGGTTCACGACGAGGATGACCCGTACCTGGTCGTGGCGGCGGACAAGGGAACCGCGGCCCTGTCGGACACGGCGAACGAGGTGGCGGCCCAGTATGGATTCTGGCTCGGCGACGCGTTCGCCTCCGGCGGATCGGCCGGCTACGACCACAAGAAGCTGGGGATCACCGCCCACGGCGCCTGGGAATCGGTCAAGCGCCACTTCCGTGAGATGGGGACCGACCCGGAGACCCAGCCGATCACCGTGGTCGGCATCGGCGACATGTCGGGCGACGTGTTCGGCAACGGGATGCTGCTCTCGAACCAGCTCTGCCTGGTGGCGGCGTTCGACCACCGAAACGTCTTCATCGACCCCAATCCGAACCCCGCTGCCGGGTACACAGAACGAAAGCGCCTGTTCGAGCTCCCCGGCTCATCGTGGGACGACTACGACCGATCGAAGATCTCGGACGGGGGTGGGGCGTGGCCCAGGAGGGAGAAGCGCATCCCCCTCTCGCCCGAGGCCAGGGGGGCGCTCGGCGTCGACGGCGAGGCGCTGACCCCCGACGAGGTGATCAAGGCCATCCTCCGGGCGCCGGTGGACCTGCTGTGGAACGGCGGGATCGGCACGTACGTGAAGGCCTCCACCGAAACCCACGCGGACGTCGGCGACCGGGTGAACGACAACGTGCGCGTCGAGGGGAAGGACCTGCGGTGCCGCGTGGTGGCCGAGGGCGGCAACCTCGGATTCACCCAACGAGGCCGGATCGAGTACGCGTTCGCCGGCGGCCGTATCAACACCGACTTCATCGACAACTCGGCGGGCGTGGATTGCTCCGATCACGAGGTGAACCTGAAGATCCTCCTCGACCTGGCGATGCACCGAGGTGAGCTCTCGCTCGAGGATCGGAACCAGCTGCTGCACCAGGTCGAGCAGGACGTCGTGCGGCACGTGCTGTACGACAATTTCCTCCAGGCCCAGATCCTGTCCCAGGAGGTGGACCAGTCCGTCTCCAGGACCGAGGCGTTCGAGGATCTCACGCAGGCGCTGGAGGGCGAAGGGGTCCTGGACCGCGAGCTCGAGGCCCTCCCGGTCACGGAGGAGCTCGGCGAGCGTCGGCGGACCGGCCGGGGCCTGGCCCGCCCAGAGCTCGCCGTGCTCCTGGCCTACGCGAAGAAGAGCCTCGCCGGAGCGCTGCTCGAATCGAGCCTCCCGAACTCGCGGTACCTCGAGCGGGACCTCCGGGGCTACTTCCCGCCGGTGGTTGTGGAACGGTTCAACCAGCTGCTCCCGGAACACCCTCTGCGCCGGGAGCTCATCGCAACGATCGTGGCGAACGACGTGGTGAACTCCCAGGGGATCACGTTCGTCACCCGGCTCTCGAATGAGACCGGAGCGGAGGCCGCGGACGTTGTTCGGGCGTACCGGGTGGCCCGCGACGTGACCGGTGCCGTCGAGCGTTGGGAGGCCATCGAGGCCCTCGTTGGGCGGGTCGAGCCATCCATCCTCGGCGACCTGCTCGGCGGGGTGGACCGGCTCGTCGAGCGGACCTCGCGGTGGTACCTGGCGAACATGCCGGACCGTCTTGGCCGGGTCATCGAGGGCCATCGCGAGCCGTTCCGTCAGTTGTCGGAGGCCTTGCCGGACGTCGTCACGGAAGCATGGCGCCACGAGCGCGAACGATACGCGTGGCGGCTCGTCGACCAGGGGGTGCCGGAGGAGACGGCCAGGCGGCACGCCTTCCAACCGGGCCTGGTGCACGGCCCGAACATCATCGTGGTGGCCGAGCGAACGGGCAGGCCGGTTCCCCAGGTGGCCAGGGCTTTCTTCGCGGTTGGCGAGTCGCTGTTCATCGACTGGCTTGAGGGAAGGCTGGCCGAGCTCCCCGCCCCCAGCAAGTGGCACCGCTGGGCGATCCAGGCCGTCCAGGACGATCTGCTGCTGGTGCGGCGCCTGGTGGCAGAGAAGGTCCTGGAGGCGTCGGGGGACCGCCCGGTGGACGAGGGAGTGGCCGCGTTCCTCGACAGCCGGTCGGAGGCGTTCGACCGCCTGTCCAGGTTCATGCGGGGCATGGCCCTGGAGGACGCGAACGACCTGGCGGCCATGACCGTGGCCCTTCGCCAGGTCCGTGCCCTGGCCTCCTGAGTGCCGGGCGCGGACGCAGGTGCTTGAACCGTCCGCGAGGCTTGCTAGCCTCCGGGCGTGAGCGTCCCGCCCCCCGAGGCCGCCCAGGAGCTCGAACCGCGCCTGCGCCAGGTGCTGGATTTCGAGCGCGAATGGTGGAAGCACCCCGGCGGCAAGGAGCGACAGATCCGGGAGCGGTTCGGTCTCTCCCTTGCCCGCTATCACCATCTCCTCAACCGAGCGATCGACCGGCCCGAGGCCCTGGCTTACGACCCGATGCTCGTGAGGAGGCTCCGCCGCTTGCGGGAGAGCCGGCGGCGTAAGCGCTTCGCCCGCCAGCTCGGCTTCGAGCACTAGGCCCGCCCGGGACGGGCCCGAGAGGAACGGGATAGGATGTCCGGCAGGCACGAACCCCCGAGCGACAGGAGCTTCTACTTCTCCTTGGCCACCAGCACGATTCGGTTCGCCCTCATCGTCGCCCTCGTGGTGGGAGGGGTGGTGTTGATCGACCAGGCCTTCCCCCAGGGTGGGACGGCGGCGCCACCTGCAAGCGGCGCGAGCTCCTCCCCCTCGCCCAGCGCCAGCCCCTCGTCCTCACCGTCGGGGAAGCCCAGCCCCCAGGTCGTGGGGGTGCGCGTCGGCGTGTTCAACGGAGCCGGCGTCACGGGGCTCGCCGCGGCCACGGCGTCACAGCTCGAGAAGAAGTACGGCTACGTCCCCGCACAGGTCGCCGACGCGCCGTCCCCGGTCGCCGTGACCACGGTCTACTACCGAGGTGCCGGCGACCGGATCGAGGCCGAATCCCTGGCGACGAACTTCTTCCCGGATCTCGAGGTGAAGATCTCGCGCCTGCCGGCCACCGCGACGAATGTGGAGAAGAAGGTCCAGGTCGCCATCTACCTCGGCACCGATTACGCCAGCGCCCAGAGCGGGTAGCCTCCACCGCCTCCGAGGCATGGCCGAGGAAGCGGGCATCCTCCTCGACTTCGACGGATCGCTGTCGGCCATCGTGGCCAGGCCGGATGATGCTCGGCCGGTCGAAGGAGCGCGGGAGGTCCTGGCGGCGCTGGCCGTCCGGTACCGGGTGGTGGCCGTGATCTCCGGCCGCCGTTCGGAGGAGGTGGCGGCGCTCCTGGACGTGCCGAAGGTCCGGTACTTCGGCCTGTACGGGCTGGAAGAGGCCGCGCCGGAGCTCGTGGCCGTGGTGGCGCCCAGGGTTCAAGCCGCCGCCGCAGCCGTCCCGGAAGCCTGGGTGGAGGACAAGGGGGCGTCCATCGCGGTGCATTACCGCCAGGCTCCCGACCCGGCCATGGCCAGGGCCCAACTGATCGCCGCACTCGGGGAGGTGGCGTCCTCCGCCGGCCTGGAACTCGTCGAGGGCAAGATGGTCGTCGAGCTCGTCCCCGCGGGTCGGCCTCGAAAGGGAGGGGCGGTGGAGCGCATCGTCGGCGAGAACGAGCTGTCGGCCGCCCTGTTCGCCGGCGACGACGTGGCCGACGTCGAGGCCTTCCACGTGTTGGACTCACTCGCCGAGCAGGGCCTGCTCGCCGTCAAGGTGGCCGTCAGAGGGGAGGACACGCCACGGGAGCTCCTGGACGGGGCCGCCGTGGTGGTCGACGGGCCAACGGGGCTGGTGGAGCTGCTTCGTCAGCTGACGTGAACGACGACCCGGCGTCGACGGACGCGTTCCAGGTCGTCGAGCTGCGCGCCCACCCATCGCTGCGGCGGATTGGAGAGCACCAACCTGGACAGGCCCCGAGCCCGACGGGCCCGCTCGTCGGCCGGCATGTCCAACGCGGTGGCGATCCCATCGGCCATCTCGCCAAGGTCGAACGGGTTCACCGGCAGCGCGTACCGTCCCAGGCGCCAGTATGCGCCGGCGTTTCTCGACAGCACGAGGACCCCGTGGCGCCGATTCAGCACCGGACCCTCCATGGCGACGAGGTTCATGCCGTCATAGATCGGGTTGACCAGGAGGACGTCGTACAGCCCATACGCGGCGATCGCACCCGCATGGTCGTCCTTCACCCGAACCTCGACCGGTTCCCAACCCTGATGGCCGAACTCGCGGTTGACCGCGTCCGCCTCGGCCATGCACTCCTCCGCATAGGCCCTGTACTCGGGAACCTCTGTTCGTGACGGCGAGAGGAGGGCAAGGAACCGTACTCGTTCCTGCCATTCCGGACGCCGCCGGAGGAACAGCCCGAAGGCTCGGAACCCGCGGGCGATGTTCTTCGTGAGCTCGAAGCGATCGACACGGACGACCAATCGCGTGTTCCCTCGCCACCGGTTCAGCTGCTTGCGGAGCTCTCGCACCTCGGAGTTGGCCGAGGCCTCCCGCATGGGACCGACGTCGATCGAGATGGGGTGGATCCGGACCAGGACCTCGCGGCCCTCGACCAGGATGCGGGATCGTGCCAGGTCCGCTCGAACCCCCTGCAACGGGCGCGCGGACATCATGAAGTTCTCCGCCCAGGCCTGTGAGTGGAACCCGAGCACGTCGGCGCCGAGAAGCCCCCGGATGATCCCCTCTCGGATCGTGCCCGGCAGGGTCCGCATGTACGTCGCCCCGGCGAAGGAGGTATGCGAGAAGTGCGCGATGAGCGCGTCGGGGCGCAGCTCCCGGAGAAACCGTGGAACGAGCGAGAGATGGTAATCCTGGATGAGGAACACGGGCTGGGACCGCTGCTGGTCGCCCTCCTCCGCGAGCGCCTGGGCGAACGTTCGGTTCACGTCGACGTACTCACCCCACGCCCGTACGGTGTCGTCGTCGAAGGAGGGTGAGCGAACGGTGTCCCACAGGTAGTGGTGGACGAACCAAAGGATGCCGTTGGAGACGTGGTTGTAGTACGCGTCGTAGGTGACCGGAGGGATGTCCAGATACCGCACCCGATAGGGCCACCCGTAGGCCTCCATGTCCACCAACCCTCGGCCGTCCCTGGCCACGACCTCGCGGTCGCCCTCGGACATCGCGGCGGCCACCCACAGCCCGCGGGAGGCTTGGAGGGCTCCCACCAGGGCGGTCACCAACCCGCCCGAACCTCGGCGAGGGGACAACTCGCCCGAATCGTCGCGCTCGAACGTCACCGGACCGCGGTTGGACGCGACGATGATCGGGGCGTCGAGCGCGCTCATCGCAGCGACGTCATCAGCCCCAGGTAGTCCTCGAGCTCTCGAACCGTGAGGAACCGGTCGCGGACGACCTCCCGTGCCGCGAGGCCGATCGTCCTCTGTAGCTCCGGGTCCCCTAACAACTGAACGATCCGCTCCGCGCATCCCTCCACCGAGTCCACCAGGAAGCCCGTCTGCCCGTCGGTGATCTGCAAGCGGATCCCGCCAACGTTCCCCCCGATCACCGGCTTGTCCTTCCACATACCCTCGGCGACCACCAGGCCGAACCCCTCACGGATCGATTTCTGGACCACGACCGTGGATGCACGCTGGAACGCGTTGATCTCGAGGTTCCCGACATTGTGGACGTTCGTGAGGAGGTGGATGTCGGGATCGCCCGCCCGGTGCTCCTCCGTGAGGTCGAGGAACCGCATGCCCTCCGGGTCGTCGTGCGCCATGGACCCGGCCAGGATGAGCTGGATGTCAGGGAACGTCTTTCGGGCCAACCGGAAGGCGTCGATCACCCCGAGGGGGTCCTTCCACGGGTCGAATCGGGAGACCTGCATCACGATCGGACGATCGGGGTCGACCCCATGGGTCTGCAGCACGTTCGTGATGGTCTCGTCGGGGAGGTCGAGGTTCTTGGTCGATAACGGGTCGATGGATGGAGGGATGAACGCATGGACGGGATCGGTCACCCCGGGCTGGGCGAAATCCTCCATCGTGAAGATCGCCGCGTCGTACCGGTTGACGATCGGTTCGAAAAACTCCCACACGGGACGAAACGGGGTGGACAGGTCGATATGGCAACGCCAGATCCACCTCCCGGAGCGCCTGCCCTCCTCGTCGAGCACGGTGAGCAGGGCGGCCGGCTGGGGATCGTGGACGAAGACGTAGTCGTAGCTATCGGTGAACTCCGCCGCATTGGCCCGGATCCTGTCCCAGTACGCGCTCCGCATCTCCTCCGTCCACGGGACCTCGGCGCCCTGCAACGCGTTGTGCACGCTC
>DATDKZ010000210.1:0-4415 GCA_036519575.1 Actinomycetota bacterium
GTGGCCGTGTTGCGGCGCCTCCGGGAATCCGGGACGATCGGCCCGAAAGAGGAGACCGTGGCCTTGATCACCGGCAACGGCTACAAGACGGTGTCGGCCCTCGAGGGTGTCGTGGAGCCGACCTATCGGGTCGGGCCTTCGCTGGACGAGTTCCTCGCCGCCCTACGCGGCTGAGACTCCCTGGGTTCCACTTGCCTCGCGCTGCGAGGCGAGCTGGATGTATAACTGGATGTATAAACGGTCGGACATCTGGCTTGGTTCCGTCGATCGCATTCGGCGGATTGGGGAAGGGGGCAACGGATGGCAACTGACCGAGATCGTCCCGTGCGTGGCGTCCCGGCCGATCGCCGGCTCACCCGACGGGACCTCCTGGTCCGGGGAGCTGGTGCGGCCGGAGCGCTCGCGATCGCGCCGATCCTCGCGGCCTGCGGTGGGAATGGCGGCGAGGAGGGGGGCGGTGGGGGGCTCTCGAGTCCTCCCTCCGACGGTTCCGCCGTCGCCCTGAACGACCTGGTGGCCGCGGCCAAGGACGAGGGAGCGATCAACACGATTGCCCTGCCGCCGGACTGGGCCAACTACGGGGAGATCATGCAGGCGTTCCAGAGCAAGTACGGGCTGAAGCTCACGAACGCAACGCCGAACGCGGCCTCTTCGGAGGAGCTCGAGGCCGTGAAGTCGCTCAAGGGCCAGGACCGGGCCCCCGATGTGCTCGATGTCAGTCCCGCGTTCGCTGCCCAGGGCAAGGACGAGAGCCTGTTCGCGCCGTACAAGGTCTCAACGTGGGACACCATTCCGGACTCGCTGAAGGACCCGGACGGCTATTGGGTCGGCGACTACTGGGGCGCGGTGGCCTTCGGGGCGAACCTCGACGTCGTATCCGCCGTACCGACGAGCTGGGAGGATCTCAAGGACCCGTCCCTGAAGGGCAAGGTCGCCATGAACGGGGATCCCCGCACCTCCGGCTCGGCGTTCGCGGGGGTCTTCGCCGCTTCGCTTGCGAACGGCGGGTCGCTCGACGACATCACGCCGGGGATCGATTTCTTCGCCGACCTGAAGAAGATCGGCAACTACATCCCGGTCGACGTCACCCCGGGGAGCGTCGCCAAGGGTGAGACGCCGGTGACCATCGACTGGGACTACCTGCAACTCGCGTACACGAGCGAGTTCGCCAGCCAGGTCACCTGGAAGGTCGGCGTTCCGACGGATGGGGAGTTCGGCAACTACTACTGCCAAGCCATCAACGGCACGGCGCCGCATCCGTTCGCCGCCAGGCTGTGGCAGGAGTTCTGCTACTCGGACGAGGGTCAGCTCCTGTGGCTGAAGGGGTACTCCCACCCCGTCCGATTCCAGGACCTGTCCGACCGCGGCGTGATCCCGCAGGAGCTGCTCGACGCGCTGCCGCCGGCCGAGCAGTACGCGAACATCCAGTTCCCCGACGCTGCGCAGACGGACAAGGCGACCAAGGTCATCACACAGCAATGGGCCTCGAAGGTGGTGGGCGCATAGCGAGGACGACGCAGGCTGGGCCGGCGGCGGGGCTGGCGAAGCGAGCTCCGCCGCCTCCCACCGCCGGGCGGTCCCGGCGATGGCTGGTGTGGCTGGGGGTTGCCCCGTTCTTCCTCTACGCCACCGCGTTCCTGTTGTACCCGTCGGCCTCCCTGGTGGTCGGCGCGTTCCAGAAGGAGAGCGGCCAGTTCACCCTTTCCCTGGTCAAAAGCCTGTTCGAGCACGCGTCGCTCGACGCCTACTGGACGAGCATCCGGCTCAGCCTCTTGACGGCGATCCTGGGTGGCCTGTTCGGCCTGTTGATGGCCTATGCGGCGGTGTCCGATGCCTCGCCGCGGGTCATCCGTCCGGCGCTGACCACGTTCTCCGGCGTGGCCGCGAACTTCGCCGGCGTTCCGCTCGCATTCGCCTTCATCGCCACGATCGGATTCACCGGCGTCATCACGGGCTTCCTCAAGGACTCGCTCGGGATCGACATCTATGACGCGGGGTTCTCCTTGTATTCATTCGTCGGGCTCTCCATCGTGTACCTGTACTTTCAGATCCCCCTCATGATCCTGCTCATCGTCCCGGCCCTCGACGGCATCAAGCGGGAGTGGGGAGAGGCCGCCGCGAGCCTGGGTGCAACCCGACGCCAGTACTGGCGTCGGGTGGCCCTGCCGATCCTCATGCCGTCCCTGCTGGGGGCGACGGTCATCTTGTTCGGGAACGCGTTCGGCGCCTTCGCCACCGCCTACGCCCTGACATCGGGGCAGATCAACCTGGTCCCGGTCCTGATCGCCCAGACCAAGATCGGCAACGTGTTCTCCGACCCCCATTACGGCGACGCGCTGGCCTTGGGCATGGTGGTTGTACTCACCGTGTCCATGGGCCTGTACTCCGTGTTGCAGCGCCGGGCGGCCAGGTGGTCGAGATGAAGGTGGCTCGGAGCCGCCGCAAACACATGTCGCTGTGGAACGTGCTGTGGCTGGTCCTGGGGACGCTGTACTTCCTCGTGCCGCTCGCCGCGACCGCCCAATTCAGCCTGAAGACGGGGCGGACGACCTATGGGTTCGACGCCTACACGAAGATCCTTCAGGATCCCCTGTTCCGGGCGAGCCTCGCGTTCTCGTTCAAGCTGGCCGTCATCACGGTGGTCGTGAGCATCGTCCTGCTCGTCCCCACGGCATACTGGGTCCACCTGAAGCTCCCCCGTCTTCGGCCCACGATGGAATTCCTCACGGTCTTGCCCTTCGTGGTGCCCCCCGTGGTCCTGGCGGTCGGGCTGTTGCGGGGCTTTCGGTGGACGCCAATCTCGTTTTACGGAGGGTATTACCTGCTGGTCGTGGGCTACGTCGTGCTGTCGTTCCCGTACATCTACCGGTCGCTCGACGCCGGCCTTCGGGCCATCGACATCCACACGCTGTCCGAGGCCGCCCAGAGCCTTGGCGCGGGATGGGGAACGATCCTGCTCAAGGTGATCGTGCCGAACCTTCGTGCCGCCATCCTCTCCGGGGCCTTCCTCACCCTCGCCATCGTGATGGGCGAGTTCACGCTCGCGGTCCTGATGCAGTTCTCGACGTTCGCCGTGTACATCAACTACATCGGCGAAACGCAGGCCAATCCGGCCGCGGCGTTGTCGTTGATCAGCTTCGGCATCACATGGGTGGCCATGCTCGGCATCCTGCTCGTCGGGCGGCGGGTTGCCGGCCGGCAGGTCCAGATCGGGGGGACCAGGTAGATGGCCTATCTCGAGCTACAGAACGTGACGAAGTCCTTCGCGGGGGTCCTGGCGCTGGACGACCTCAACCTGGCGCTTGGGGCGGGCGAGTTCTTCACCCTTCTCGGCCCGAGCGGGTGCGGCAAGACCACTGCGCTTCGGATCGTGGCGGGGTTCGAGTCACCGGAGGTCGGGCAGGTGCTCCTGGAGGATCGCGACATCACGAGCGTGCCGCCCAACCGGCGGGACATGGGGATGGTGTTCCAGGCCTACAGCCTGTTCCCCAACATGACGGCCCGCCAGAACGTGGAGTTCGGCCTGCAGATCCGCAACCGCCCTGCGTCGGAGCGGGCCTCGCGCGTGGCCGAGCTCCTGGAGCTCGTAGGGCTGGGGAAGCACGGCGACAGGTACCCCTATCAGCTCTCGGGGGGTCAGCAGCAACGGGTGGCGCTGGCGCGAGCCCTGGCCATCGAGCCCCGGGTGCTCCTGCTCGACGAGCCACTGTCCGCGCTCGACGCCCGTGTGCGGGTCCAGCTCCGTGAGGAGATCCGCCGCATCCAGACCCGTCTCGGTATCACCGCGCTCTACGTCACCCACGACCAGGAGGAGGCGCTGTCGATCTCAGACCGGGTGGCCGTGCTATCGGTGGGCCACCTCGAGCAGGTGGGGACGCCACCCGAGATCTACGGCGCTCCCGCCACGCCGTTCGTGGCGGAGTTCGTGGGAACGATGAATCGCCTCGAGGCGACCGTCGTCGACGGCGAACGCGGCAGGGTGTCCTACGCCGGGCGCGAGGTGGCCGTCGATGCGGTTCGAGGGCGGAGGGTGGGCGAGCGCGTGCTCGTGTTGATCCGCCCGGAGGCCATGGGCGTGGACCCGTTGCCCGACGGATCGGTGCCCGAGGGCTCACTGCCGGGGCGCGTGGCCGCACCCGTGTTCCTGGGATCGGTTACCAGGCTGAAGATCGAGGCCGACGGGGGCGGCGAGCTGGCCGCGGACCTCCCGACCACCGCCGCATCCCGGTTCCAGGCCGGGACCCGGGTGGCGGCGCGGTTCACGCCAGACATCGCCAGGGTCCTGGACCTGCCCTCGGCCGGCTAAGCATGCCCGAGCTCACCACGGCCCGGACCCTGCGGGCCGGGACCATCCTGCGTCGGGGAACGCAGCGGGCCTACCGCCGGCTGGCGTTCGGCCCAGGCGAGCCACACCT
>DATDKZ010000211.1:0-9111 GCA_036519575.1 Actinomycetota bacterium
CGAGCTGTGGTTCTACCCCGACGGCTCCCGGATCCTCGAGCTCTCTACGAAGTGCCAGCCGAACGAGGCGTTCCAGGTGGCGGCGGAGGCCCGGGCCTTCCTGAGCGAACGGGGTGTGGACCTCTCCGGCCAGCAGGAGACGAAGACCAAGAAGGCGCTCGAGTTCTTCAGCAAGGAACTCAGCGGGTCGACGACTCAAGCTTGACATCAAGAAGCTCCACACAAGTCGGGAGGCAGATCCGAGCTGAAGGGCGGATCGTCCCCATCAACCCGGCTCAGATCGCGGCCAGCGCGAGCGCGAGGGCGAACCCCGCGACCACGAGCAGGCCCGTGACCGGCCCTTCGACCGCGTACGCCTCGGGAAGGAGCGTGTCGGCGATCATGGCGAGCAATGCTCCTGCGGCGAACGCCTGCACGAGCGCGCCGGTGCGGCCACTGGCCGGGTCGAGGAGGGCGAATCCCGCTGCCGCCGCCACTGCGCAGACGAGCGCAACGCCTCCCCACATCACCATCACTCTCCTCGACGGCCATCCGGCAGCTCGAAGCCCGCTGGACGACGCCATCCCTTCGGGGAAATTCGAGAGCAGGATCCCGGCAAGGATGGGAAGGCTCACCCCACCCTGGACCACAGTCAGGCCGAGCACGAACGACTCGGGGATCCCGTCCAGCACCGACCCCAGGACGATCGCCAGCGGGGCGCCCGTGGCTTGCTTGCCCGAGGGATCCTTGCGTTCCGACCCACCGCGCCGATCCAGGATCAGGTCTCCGGCCGCGAACACTCCGGCCCCGACGAGCGTGAGCAACGCGACCCAGGCAACCGTTCGGGTCTTCAGGGCCTCGTCGATCAGCTCGAAAGAGACCGAGCCGATCAGAACGCCCGAGCCGAGGGCCATCACCACGGCGATCACCCGTTGGCTTGGCGCGAACGCGTACGACACCAACGCGCCGATCAGCAACGCGGACGCGCCGATCGCACCCCACGCGAACGCCTCACCCATCGAGCCTCCTACGCCGACCGCGTGCCCACCGACTGGATCGGAGGTTCCAGGATCGGGCGCGTTATGAGGCCACCATTCTCGTCCACCCGGCGCCTCCCAGCCATGCATCGCGCCGAGGACGTTGAAGCGGCCGGCAGCTATGGGGCCGAAGAGGTCACCCTCGGTCGACCACCGCCTCCCGATCGTGGATCGGGACGGACGACCGATCGGGATCTTGGCGCGCACGAGGACGTCGTTCGCGTTCTGGCTCGGACCGCGACGGGCGAGGAAGCACGCTTAGAAGCGCTCAGACCGGCGCTCGTGCCTGATTGACCGGAGACCCCTAGTCCTTCTCGGCCTCGAGGAGCTTGCGCACTTCGGCGTTCGCCGCTCGGTCCTTGTCCGAGACCTCTGGCCAGGACAGACCAAGACCTTGGATCGTCTCGACGAGGAGGCGCGCGGCGATCGCCTGCATGACGGGCTTGTGATCGGCGGGGATGACGTACCAGGGTGCCCACGCGGTCGAGGTCGCCGTGATCGCATCCTCGAACGCCTGCATGTACTCGTCCCAGTGCGCCCGCTCGGCGACGTCCGAAGCCTTGAACTTCCATTCCTTGCCGGGCGTGTCTAGACGGGCCACGAACCTGCGCTTCTGCTCGTCTCTCGAGACGTGGAGAAAGAGCTTCACGATCTTGGTTCCGCTGCGATCCAGGTGACGCTCGAAGGCGTTGATGTCGTCGTAGCGTCCCTTCCAGAACTGCTTGCTGCGCTTCCCCGGTGGGAGCCGCTGGCCCTCGAGCCATTCGGGATGCACCTTTAGCGCGACGACCTCCTCGTAATGCGAGCGGTTGAAGATGCCGATCCGCCCGCGCTCGGGCAGGGCCTTGCTGATGCGCCACAGGTAGTCGTGGTCGAGCTCCTCGCTCGAGGGTTGCCGGAAGGAGACGACCTGAACCCCTTGCGGGTTCACGCCCGACATCACGTGCTCGATCGTCGAATCCTTGCCTGCCGCGTCGAGCGCCTGGAACACCACGAGGAGCGCGTAGGTGTCGCTCGCCCAAAGGAGCTCCTGCGCAACCGAGAGCTCCTTGACCCCCTTCTGGAGGATCTCGCGAGCGGCGCCCTTCAGCTTCGTCTCCGAGAGCTCAGCGTACTCGTCACCCCCTTTCCAAGCAGGGTCGCGCTTCGCGAGGCCGGCCTGCGTGCCGGGCTCGACCAACAGCATCTTCAGGATGCGCTCGCGTCTGCTCACCGATGGCTCCTTACCGTCGCTCATCCTTCTCGGATCTCCATCGTGTCACCTTCCTGCTCCGACAGCGAAGGCTGCGGGATCTCGAAGCGTGAGGGCCCCCAAATCAAGTGAGGAGCGCCCCGCCCACTAGCACCACGACCGTGACGGCCGTGAGCATGGCCAGCAGCGGCCACACCCACCGCAAGTACCGGCCATACGGGACGCGGGCGATCGCGAGACCACCCATGACGACGGCGGATGTCGGGATGAACAGGTTCATCAACCCGTTGGCGCTCTGGTAGGCGGTGACCACGAGCCTCTCCGGAACCTCCACGAAACCGGCCAGCGGCGCCATGATCGGCATGGCCACGGTCGCGAGTCCGGACGACGACGGGATCAGGAACGACAGTGGCAGGAACAGCACGTACATCACCACCGAGAAGGCGGCCTTGCCGACGTCGCCCAGCGCGACTTCGGCCCAGTGCAGGACCGTGTCGGTGATCTGGCCGTTGTTCATGATCACGGTGATCCCGCGGGCGATCCCGATGATGAGCGCTACGCCCAGCAGGTCTCGGGCGCCGTCGACGAACGTCTCCGTCAGCTCACCCTCGCGCATCCTTGCGACCAGTCCGATCACGATCGCGAAGAGCAGGAAGGAGGCCGTCATCTCCGGGAACCACCACCACAGCGTGAGGAACGGGATGCCGAGGTCCTCCCACGGGATGACCCCGTACATCATCACCAGGAACGCCAGCCCGAACAGGGCTAAGATGACCTTCTGTTGCCCGGTCATGGCCCGGGTAGCGCCTTCCTGCTCCTGCGCCCGGAAGTGCGCCTCGTTCTCCTCCTTCATGTCGAACACCAGCGAGCGTGACGGGTCCTTCTTCACGCGGTCGGCGTACCGCAAAACGAAGAAGATCCCGATCCCCAGGCCGACGATCAGGATCACCAACCTTCCGACGAGGCCGTCGCTCAGCGGGACCCCCGCGAATCCGGATGCGATCCCGGTCGCGAACGGGTTGATCGTCGAGCCCAGGGTGCCGATCCCACACCCGAGGAGCACGACCGCCGCCCCGGTGGGCGCGTCGTAGCCCGCGGCGATCATCACGGTGATGACGAGCGCGTAGAAGGCGAGGCTCTCCTCCGCCATCCCGTACGTCGTTCCGCCGATCGCGAAGATGATCATCAGGATGACGATCAGCCAGCGCTCTTTGCCCTTCAGTCGCGCTACGAGGGAGGCGATGCCCACCTGGATCGCCCCGGTCTTCATCGTCACGCCGAGGAAACCGCCGACGACGAGGATGAACAGCGCGACGTCGATCGCGCCGAACAGGAACCCACGATTGTAGTAGTTGATGTTCCCCTTGTTGTTCTCGATCCCGTACAGACCATTGATCGGGGCGGTGAGCGAGTCGACGAGGACCTTCTGTGGGTTCGACTTGACCTCGTGATAGGTGCCGGGCATCGGTTCGCCGGCCTTGTTCGTGTCATAGGTGCCGGCCGGCACGATCCATGTCGCGATCGCCGCGAGGACGATCAGGAAAAACAGGATCGTGTACGCGGACGGAAGGGTGAATCGTCGTTTCTTGGGCGCCGCAGGTTCGGCCGGCGCCGTCGCCGTCTGGTCGCTCATGCGTGCCTCCTCATTCGAGAGCCGTCTCTAGCTCGGGTTGGTCCGGACCGTCCGCCACCGTGCCAGTAGACTCGGTCGAAGGGATCGTGGGGACCTTGAAGCCGACGAATCCGAACAGGACATCGAGCACCGGACTCAGGAAGTTGAAGAAGCAATACGGGAGGTAGGAACCCGTCGGGACCCCGAGGACCCCCGAGATATAGGCGCCGCAGGTGTTCCAGGGCACGAGGACAGACGTCACGGTCCCCGAATCCTCGACGGCGCGGGAGAGCACCTGCGGGGCAAGGCCGCGGCGGGCGAACTCAGATCGGAACATCCGGGCGGGCAGGACGTCGGAGACGTACTGGTCACCCGCGATCACGTTCAGGCCGATCCCGCTGGCGTTCACCGCGAGGATGAGCCGTCCCCGCGTCCTCGCGCGCGATACGACGGGTTCGAGCAGGCGGTTGAGGAACCCCGCATGCTCGACCACCGCGGCGAATGACAGGGCGCCGAGCACCAGCCACACCGTCGTCAGCAGGCTGGCCATCCCGCCGCGCGAGAACAACTGGTCGATCGCCTCGTTGCCGGTGTTGCTCACGAAGCCCGTAGCCATGGACCCGAAGATCGCCTTCACCCCCGTCGCCACGGGCCCGAGGCTCGGATCGTTCACGAAGGCCTGGACCAGTGTCCACTGGGTGAAGCACGCGAGGATCCCCGCGAACAGCGCCGATCCCAGGATCGACAGGAACGGCGGGAACTTCCGGATCGAGAACACCACCAGCAGGAGCAGCGGCAGCAGGTTCAGCAGTGAGATGTTGAACTCCGCTTCCAACGCCCGCTGCGCGGCTTCGGTACTGGCCGCCCCGGTCGGCTCGGCGTTCAGGCCGATGATCAGGAACAGGACCAGACTGATCCCCAGGGCGGGGCCGGCGGTCCAGAACATGTTCCGGATGTGCTCCCCTACCGTGAGCCCGCCGCCGACGAGCCTGGGCACCAGGATCGTCGTCTCGGAGAGCGGGGTCATCTTGTCGCCGAAGTACGCGCCGCAGATCACCGCGCCCGCGGCGATCTCTTCGGACAGACCAAGGACCTTCGCCATGCCGACGAAGGCCACGCCGAGCGTCCCGGCGGTGGTCCAAGAGCTCCCGGTGATCGTGCCGACCAGGGCGCAGATCGCGGCCGAGGCCACGTAGAACCACGTCGGGGACAGCAGCCCGATCCCGTAGTGCACCACGGTCGGGATCGTGCCGGCCATGTTCCACGTGCCGATCAGCGCCCCGACCGCGAGCAGGATGAAGACCGCCCCGACCGCCGATGTCACCCCGCCCACCGCGGCATCGGCGACGGCTGCCACTGTGTAGCCGTTCTTGAACGCGATCAGGCTCGCGAACGCGGCGCTCAGGAACAGCGCGACCTGCAACGGCCCGTCCGTGGCGCCGACCCCGAACAAGGCTATCGTGCTCGCGATCAGCGCGATCAGGACGATGATGGGTAAGAGGGCGTCGAGCATGCTCGGCGGCCTCGGCTTTCGGCCCGAAGCCTCGGGCTGGCCCGGGGGCGTGTCGGCCATGACCGCGCCTCAGGTCGCCGCGACCACGGCCGCGCTCGCCCGCTCGCCGACGTCGTCGCCGTGATGATGGTCGCGGCCACGGGCGAACGCCAGGAGGCCGACGATGACGAGCAGCACGATGACCACGACCACCCACCGAGGGGTGTCGCTCATCTCTCCCCCCTTCCGATCCGGTCCTAGATCGGGTCTCGGAGCATCGGGCAGGTCATGCAGTGGCCCCCGCCGCGGCCCTTGCCGAGCTCGAAGCCCTCGATCGTGATGACTTCGACACCCGCCTCGCGCATCTTGGCGATCGTGTAGGTGTTCCGCTCGTAGGCCACCACCACGCCGGGCGCAAGGGCGACGACGTTGTTCCCGTCGTCCCACTGCTCCCGCTCCTGCTGGTAGGCGTCACCACCCGTCTCGACGACGCGGAGGTCTTTCACGCCGAGCGCATCGGCGACGGCCGGGAGGAAGCCCGTCTCCTCGGTAACGTGGAACCGCCCCTCCCCGGATCCGGGACGAAGGCTGATCGCGCGGACCTGGTCCATGACCTTCGGATACACCGTGACCTTGTCTCGGTCGAGCATCGTGAACACGGTGTCGAGGTGCATGTGCGCGCGATCCTTCGTCATCACCACAGCGATCACGCGCTCAGCGGCACCCTTGGCGAACAGTGCCCTGGCGATCTGCTCGATCATCCTGGCCTGGGTCCGCTCGCTCAGTCCGATCATCACCGTCCCGTTGCCGATGGGCTGGACATCCCCGCCCTCGAGCGAGGCTCGCCCGAAGTCGGCGGCCTGGAACTTCCCGTCGTCACCGAGCTCCGGGTACCAGTACTCGAAGTCCTGGCCCAGGAACATCGGGTGGTATCGGTAGATCGCGGCGACGTTGTAGGCCTCCAGCCGCCGGGCCGGCCAGTACATGGGGTTGATCGAGACGCCCCCGTAGATCCAGCACGACGAGTCGCGCGTGAACAGCGTGTTCGGCAGGGGCGGCAGGATGAACGTGCTCGTGTCGTCCAGCGCCGCCGCGGGCAGCGAGAACTCCTTGAACTTGCCGAGATCGATCCCCGATTCGGCGACCGTCAGACCCCCGATCAGATGCTTCGCGAGCTGGTCCGGCCGTAGGTTCGACAGCACGTTGCGGATCTCGTCGACCAGGGACAGGCCGACCGTGTACTCGGATGCGGCGACCTCGATCAGCCTGCGACGCCCCTCGTCGCTCGCGGCCAGCGCCTCGGCGAGCAGATCGCGGAACAGGAAAACCTCGACCCCGCGGTCCCGCATCTTCTCGACGAACCGGTCGTGCTCGAACTGCGCCCGCTCGACCCATAGCACGTCGTCGAACAGCAGCTCGTCATGGTTCGACGGAGTCAGCCGCTGCAGGCTGAGCTCCGGCCGGTGGACCATCACCTTGCGCAGCTTGCCCACTTCCGAGTGGACACCGAACTCCGCCATCATCCCTCCGTTTTCTCGGCGCTCACGCGGGCACCACCTGCGTCCCCGCTTCGCCCTCCACGATCCGCTCGATCTGCTCCAGGCTCCCGATCGCCGACCGCTTGCCGGTGTTGTCGACGAACCGCAGGGCTGCCTCGACCTTCGGGCCCATCGACCCGGCGGCGAACTCTGAACCGCGGAGCTCCTCCGGCGTCACCTTCTCGAGGCGCCGCTGCTTTGGCGTGCCCCAGTCCGCGTACACGCCGTCCACGTCCGTCGCCATGACGAACAGGTCGGCCTCGACCTCCCGGGCTAGCAGCTCGCTCGCAAGGTCCTTGTCGATCACGGCCTCGACGCCGACGAGGGTGCGGTCGGCGTCCGGGTCATACATCGTGGGGATCCCGCCGCCGCCGGCACAGATCACGACGGCGTCCTTCTCCAGGAGCCATCGGATGGGGCGGATCTCGAAGATGCGCTTGGGCTCGGGCGAGGGCACGACGCGGCGCCACCGGTCTCCGTCCTGCTTGAAGACCCATCCCTTCTGAGCGATGAGCGCGTCCGCCTCGGCCTTCTCATACACGGGCCCGACGAACTTGGTCGGATCGCCGAACGCGGGATCGGCGGGATCCACCTCGACCATGGTCAGGATCGTCGCGAACGGCACCTCGGACGCAAGGAGGTTGCCGAGCTCCTGCTCGAGCACGTAGCCGATCATGCCTTCGGTCTGCGCGCCGAGGACGTCGAGTGGGTACGCATCGACCTCCTCGTAGGCGGCGCCTTGGAGCGCCAGGAGCCCCACCTGTGGGCCGTTCCCGTGGGACAGCACCAGTTGATGCTTACGTGCCACCGCCGCCAGCGCCGGCGCCCCCGAACGCACGTTGGCTCGTTGCAAGTCCGCCGTCAACGGCTCGCCGCGTTTGAGCAGGGCGTTGCCGCCGAGCGCGACCACGACCCGCACGTCAGTCGCCCAGCGTCGCAACCATGACGGCCTTGATCGTGTGCATCCGGTTCTCGGCCTGGTCGAACACGATCGAGTGCTCGGACTCGAAGACCTCGTCGGTGACCTCCATGCCGTTGAGGCCGTACTTCTCGTAGATCTCCTCGCCGACCTTGGTCTCGCGGTTGTGGAATGCCGGCAGGCAGTGCAGGAACTTCACCTTCGGGTTGCCGGTGCGCTTGATCACGTCCCCGTTGACCTGGTACGGCGTCAGCAGCTTGATCCGCTCCTCCCACACGCTCGGGTCCTCGCCCATCGAGACCCACACGTCCGTGTAGAGGTAGTCGACGCCCTTCACGCCCTCGTCGACGTCGGCGGTGAGCGTGAGCCTCGCCCCGGTCTCCTCGGCGATCACCCGGCACGTCCGGACGAGCTCGTCCTCGGGCCAAAGGTGTTCGGGCGCGCAGAGGCGGACGTCCATGCCGAACGTGCAGCCGGCCGCCATCAGCGAGTTGCCCATGTTGTTGCGGGCGTCGCCCAGGTAGCAATAGGCGATCTCACCGAGGTGCTTGGCGCTGTGCTCAGTCATCGTGAGGGCGTCGGCGAGCGTCTGCGTCGGATGGAACTCGTTGGTCAGCCCGTTCCACACGGGAACGCCGGCGAACTCGGCCAAGGTCTCGACGGTCTCCTGCGCGAACCCGCGGTACTCGATCCCGTCGAACGTCCGGCCGAGCACCCGGGCCGTGTCCTTCATGGACTCCTTGTGCCCGATCTGCGACCCCGTCGGCTCCAGGTACGTGACCTCTGCTCCCTGGTCGTGCGCCGCCACCTCGAACGCGGTCCGCGTTCGCGTCGAGGTCTTCTCGAAGATCAGCGCAATGTTCTTGCCTGCCAGGTGCTGCCGCTCGTAACCGCCGTACTTGGCGGCCTTGAGATCGGCCGAGAGCCTGAGGAGGAACTTGAGCTCCTCGGGTGTGAAGTCGAGCTCCTTGAGGAAGCTCCGGTTCCGAAGGTTGAACGCCATGTGGCTCCTCCTCCTATGCGGCGATCGCTGCCGCCTCGGTGTCGGCCGGAGTGCCCTTCCGATCACGCCGACGGATGAAGAACTTGATCACTTCCTCGACCACCACGAGCGAGAACGCGATGCCGATGCAGATCCACCACTGTGAGAGGGTGAGGTCGACGGTCGAGAAGATGCGTTGCAGGAACCCGATCTCGGTCACCAGGATGATGGCGAGCAGCGCCAGCCCGTACCGACGCAGCTGCGTTGGACCGGGCAGGGCGACTCGGCTGAAGATCGTGCGCACCTGGTCGCGGGCCAGCAAACCCGCGGCCAGATGGAACAGCGACAGCGTGGTCAGCA
>DATDKZ010000212.1:0-2969 GCA_036519575.1 Actinomycetota bacterium
GCCACCACCTGGCACCCTTCCTCCTCGAGGAAGAAGCGCATCAGCTCTCGGTGGAGCGGCTGAGGAGCGGCGACCAGGACCCTGAGGGGCGGAGCGATCGTCCCCTGTCCTGAGTGCCGGTTCAGACGTAGCATCGCTGCCCACCCCCATCCCTGGCACCCGTCACCTTAGACCCTCCGTCGGTGGTCAGGGAAGCATCATCGGCCCGGCTGGGTCGCCGTGAAAGCTGCCTCCAGGCGAATCGCAGACGGTCACCGGCGGGCGCAACATCGAAGGGGAGGGCGGCCTTCGCCGCCCTCCCCTTTCGATCGATCCGATTCCTAGCCCGTGGTGGCGCTAAAGATGTCGTTGTTCCCGAAGTTCGGCGGGCAATCGCCGACCCCTCCGAGGGGCCAAGGCGCCGGGAACACCCGCTGGCCCGCGTCGAACGAGGCCTTGCGCCAGGCGTCCATGGCCGGACAGTCCGCCGTCCTCTGCGTGTCGGTCCACACGCCAGCCCCGTAATCGCGGGTGGCGATGGCATAGACGTAATCCCCGAAGAACTCGTTGTAGAGGAGCCGTCCCTGCGACGTGCCGCGAAGGTCGCCGGTGGGCCCCGAGAAATCGGTCGTCCACGCACCCGGGGTACCGGTAGTGGCGTCGGGGATCGGGGCGGACAGCAGCACCCCGAACTCGGGTCTCGGCGTCGCGGTCGAGGTCTCGTCGATCGGCGCCGAGACTGCCTGGTACACCACGTACACCCTCGACCCGTCGGGGGCGATGGCCGGGGCCGAGTACGCCGACCGGTCCGCGAGGTTGGAGATCGCGGTTGGCGTCGACCACGTCGTGCCGCCGTCCGTCGAGTAGGAGAACAGGGTCTTCTCGTGGTTCAGCCCGTCGCGTCCGTCGCTCCAGGCGTCCACGATCTCGTTCGTCGCGTCCTCACCGGTCGGGGCGCCGTTCGCGATGTCCACGCTGGGCATGGCCGCGAGGTCGGTCCGTGCTCCCGCCACGCCGTCGTACACGCACCGGAACTCGATCGGCTCGACGAAGTAGCAGGCATCGTTCATCGGCAGGATGTCTCGGGGCGGACCCCAGGAGCGTCCCCCATCGACCGACTTGATCATCTGGTGGAACCCGTGTCCGGGCGTCCCGGCGAAAGAGTGAGTGAAGAAGACGTAGACAACCCCATGGCTGTCGGTCCGGACGGTGCATCCCTGGTGAGAGCCGACGGGTGTGGCGGTCGTCGGCGGCGCCACCTGCCGCGAGGTCCAGGTCGTCCCGCCGTCCCGGGACACCGCGACCATCGGCATGAGCGGGAAGTTGAGACCGCCGCTGAGGCTGTGGAAGTCCGTGTAGCAGACGTACACGTTGCCGAAGAAGTCGCTCGTGGCAGCGTTGTCCGCCCACACTTGCTCCTTGTCCAGTCCGGCGGTCGGGCCGACGTTCTTGTCGACGAAGAAGGGCCGTGACCATCTCGACTGATCCTGGTAGTTGGCCTCCGACAGGTCGTCGAAGTGTGAGACGACCACGCCGGTGGTGGTGTTCTGGCCCTCGGTCCCGATCGTCGTGTCGGTGAGGTTCGTGGCCAGCGTCGAGTAGTACAGGCGCGTGCCGTTGCTCCAGGAGAACGTGCCGTCGGCGGCGGGCTTGGGCCCGAACGCCACACCCGGATCGCTCCGGGACCGCAGGCCGTTCTCGTAGAAGTTCGGCACGGTGTGGATCGGCCCCACGACGGCCTGGCACGGGCTCGTTGGCGAGTCCGCGGTGGGATCGCACCCCGCCGCCGTGAGTCCCTGGTACGTGGGTTGGACCCAGTTGTGGCCCCGATCGAACGAGAAGTACACGCCCTGCAGCCCGACGCCCAGGTTGAACGTTCCCAGCGGGTACGAACAGGCGGCGTGGTTGATAGAGGCGTCCCTCGAGCAGGGCTGCATGTCCACGAGGTCGTTCGCGCCGGCCACCAACGTGCTCGGATGGAGCGGATCGACGGCCAGTGCCGGCTCGTTCTGCGCGTTCTGGGGGTGCGTGGTCTGCGGGCTGCCGGTGCTCACCAGGGCCTGAACCCCAGCGCCGTGGGCCTGGGGCAGGCCCACCAGGGACAGGCTCGCGATCAGGCTGCCCGCGGTGGCCAGTACCAGAAGCGGTCGTTTCACTACGGCTCTCATTCGCGGCTCCTTCAGGCAAGTGCGCCTCCCTCGCCGGGGGTTGGCGAGGGTCCTCACGGCGGAGGGTGGCGGCGCGCGGTCGGTGGGCCGCAGCTTCGCGGTCGCGGCGAACGAGGCTGGGGGAGTTCCCACGCTGCCTCCCGTGGGCGGTGTGAGCGCTGCGGGAGGAGTTTCTCAGACTCTTCCCGAATCGGGCAAGTCGCGTCGAGTCCGGACTAGACTTCGCCGGGAAAAAGGGGGTCCCGTGGACGAAGTCTCCGAGCACCTGCTGAAGGCCCTCGACGAGTGCGAGCGCGTTGCCCAGGCCGCAACGCCCGATGAGGCCGCACGCACGTTCGACGAGGCCACGCTGCAGGTCTTCTGGCAACGCTGGCCCAACGTCAGCTCGTGGGCAGGCGCGCTCTGGCGCCGGCTCAACGAGGACCTCGCCGACCCCGCGAAGCCGCTCGAAGACTCGGAGTTCCACGAGGTCGGAGGAGAGGGCGGCTGACGTCACTCATCGAGGAGCAGGTATGGCCACGCTGAACGAGATCATGACGCGCGAGGTCTTCACGACCACGGGGGACGTCTCGGTCGCCGACGTGGCCAACAGCATGGTCAAAGGCCGGTTCGGATCGGCCGTGGTGATGGAGGGCTCCTGGCTCGTCGGCATCGTCACGGAACGTGACGTACTTCGCGCGGCGGCTTCGGGATCGGATCTGACGTCATCGCCGGTCTCGGAGTGGATGACCCGCGACCCGGTGACCGCCGGCCCCGACGTGGACGCCGATGATGCCGCCGAGACCATGATGGGCCAGGGTTTCCGGCATCTGCCGGTCGTCG
>DATDKZ010000213.1:0-3975 GCA_036519575.1 Actinomycetota bacterium
CGAGGAGCGACGGCCCATCCGCGGCCACGCCCACGACCTCGATGTCCTCGAGGGAGTCGAGCAAGGCTCGTACACCCTCACGGACCAGGACGTTGTCCTCGCCCAACACGACCCGGATGCTCACGCTGCCCGCCCCTTGGACGCCTGTACGATTCCCGCATGGTACGCGTGGTCTTCGCGGAGGATAACTACCTTGTGCGCGAGGGAACGGCGGCGCTCCTCTCGGCCTCCGGCGAGGTCGACCTCGTTTCGGTGGTCTCCACGTACGACGAGCTGATGTCGGCCGTCGACCGAGACCTCCCCGAGGCCGTCCTGACGGACATCCGCATGCCGCCGACGAGCACCACGGAGGGGATCGACGCGGCGCGAAAGATCCGAGCCGACCACTCCGAGATCGGGGTCGTCGTGCTGTCGCAGTACGCGGAAGAGGAGTATGCGTACGAGTTGCTGAAGGACGGTGCCGCCGGCCTGGGCTACCTGTTGAAGGAACGCGTCGCCGACCTCGACGAGCTCGTGCGAGCTCTGAACGAGGTCGCACGGGGCGGCTCGGTCCTGGACCCCAAGGTGGTCGAGGCCCTCGTGGCGAGGAAGGACCGGGTTGCTCACTCGCCCCTGGCCCAGCTCACCGGACGAGAGCGCGAGGTCCTGGGGGAGATGGCCCAGGGAAAGAACAACGCCGCCATCGCCAAGTCCCTGTTCCTTACGGAGCGCGCCGTCGAGAAACACATCAACTCCCTGTTTCAGAAACTCGGCCTCACCCACGAGACCGAGGTCCACCGCCGGGTCATGGCCGTCCTGGCGTTCCTCCGTGATACGGAGCACGCCTGAAGCTGGTGCCGAGCTGCATCGCTACTGGGCCGCCCGGGTGTCCACGATGAACACAGAGCACGGGGCGTGGCGCAGCACCAGGTTGGGGACGCTCTCTCGGACGCGCCATCGTGGCCCTGGCACACCCTTGTTCCCGAGGACGATGGTGTCCACCCGCTCTTCTGCGGCCACCTCGCAGATGCGCTCGGCGGGATCTCCGGGTTCGCTCCAGCTCCGAATCCGGATGTGCGGGAAGCGCTCGGTCATCCGTGCCAGGTACCGCTGCGGATCGGCGGGCTTGCGCGGATCGGCGGCTTCGGCCACCCGGCCGTCCGAGCGCACGTACAGAACCAGTAGCTCCGCCTCCTGTTTATCTGCAAGCTCTGCCGCGGCGCTGACCGCCATGTCCGCCGATGCCGTCGTATCGGTCCCGACGAGGATCTTCCGCTTCACGGGAACCACCTCCAGTCGACGGATCGAGCGTACGGCGGGTCAGGGCGAGGCACGAGCATGAGGCCACGAGAACCGGCAGGTGCAGGACGGGTGGGACGAGGTGATGCCAGCATCCCCGGTGAGGTGGTGCAGCCGACTTCGTCCGGGCGGACCCCACCCTTTCCTCCGACGCCACCCCGGCCCAGAATCAGGCCATGGCCATGAGCACGACCCAGGCGGCCGGATCGGGCAGAGGAACGACCGTCGTCGGACGGATCCCCGTGCGCCATGGAGGCCCGGGATGACGCCGTCGACGAGGTCCCGGGTAGCGCTCGCCCTCTGGCTGCTCCTCGTGCTGACGTTGGCTGCAGCGCTCACGATGGCGGCCATCAACGGCTCGCTCCAGAACGACCCGGCATTCCTCGTTCTCGCGGTCGCCATGATCATCGGCTACGGGACCGTGGGGGCGTTCATCGTGGCCCGAACGGCGGGGAACACCATCGGCTGGCTGATGATGGTGGCAGCCGGGGCCTATGTGCTGACCGGCTTGACGAGCGAGTACGCCACCTACGCCTACGTCACGTCGCCAGGGTCGCTCCCGGGGGGCGAGCTCGCGGCCTGGCTCTCGAACTGGCTGTTCCTGGTCGTCTTCGCCCCCATCCTCATCCTCGTCGTGCTGTTCCCGACGGGGCGGCCGCCCTCCCCCCGGTGGAGGTACCTTCCCGCGGCCACGATCGTGGTGTTCGGCCTCGGACTCCTTGGCACGATCCTCCGCACGGGGCCGATCGAGGTGGGCACCGACGCCGGCGGTCCCGGCGTCAAGGTCCCCAACCCGACGGGGGTGGAGGGCCTGCAGCGCTTCCTCGACCTCACCCTGCCCGTCGTTGGGATCCTGGCCATCGCGGTGTCGTTGCTGGCAACCGCCTCGCTCGTGATCCGGTTCCGACGGGCAACTGGCGACGAACGCCAGCAGATCCGGTGGCTGGCATACGTGGCCGCCATCAGCGTCGTCCTCTTCGCGGCGACGCTCGTGTCCTCGATCGGCCTTCAGGCCAACCAGTCCAGCGCGGTCAACGACGTCTTCGTGTACGGCTTCCTGGTCTGTATCGGCATCGGGGTCCCATGGGCCGCGGGCGTTGCCATCCTGAAGTACCGGCTGTGGGACCTGGACGTCGTGTTGAAGAAGGCGGCCGTCGCGGCGGTCCTGGTGATCCTCATCGTGGTCGCCGGGTTCGTCCTGCTCGGCATCGTGGGTGGCATCGTGGTAGGACCGCTCTCGGACAACGCCGGCGCGATGCTCCTGGCGGGGCTGGCTCTCGGGCTCCTGTTCTGGCCGCTGCGACGGGTCGCTCGCCTGATCGCCGATCGCCTGGTCTACGGGCGTCGCGCGACACCGTACGAGGTCCTCACGGAGTTTTCCGAGCGCCTGGCGGAGACGTATTCGACCCAGGACGTCCTCCTGCGGATGGCGAACGTCCTGCACGCGGCGACCGGAGCCGCCACGGCGACCGTGTGGCTGCGGATCGGATCCGACCTCCGCCCGGCCGCATGGTGGCCGGCGGACGCCGATGCCCCACCGACGCTCCGCGCTTCCGCCGGACCGCTCCCCGAGCTCCCCGGAGACCTGGCCGTGGAGGTCCGGGATCAAGGAGAGCTCCTGGGGGCCCTCGTGGTGGCCATGCCGGCGAACGACCCGCTTGACCGATCCCGCGAACGCGTCGTCCAGGACCTGGCGGGCCAGGCCGGGCTGGTGCTCCGGAACGTCCGCCTGATCGAGGAGCTCCGGGCGTCCCGCCAGCGTCTGGTGAAGGCCCAGGACGACGGAAGGCGCACGATCGAGCGCAACATCCACGACGGAGCCCAGCAGCAGCTGGTGGCGCTCGCCGTGAAGCTCCGACTGGCGGACGCGATGGTGGACAAGGACCCGGCGAAGGCCCACGACCTGCTGGATCAGATCCAACAGGAGACCAGCCGCGCCCTCCAGGACCTCCGAGATCTGGCCCGCGGGATCTACCCACCGCTCCTGGCCGACAAGGGTCTCGCGGCAGCCGTGGAAGCCCAGGCGCGCAAGTCCCCCGTTCCGGTCGCCGTCGAGGCCGACGGAATCGGCCGCTTCCCCCAGGAGATCGAGGCGGCCGTGTACTTCTGCGTCCTCGAAGGACTCCAGAACGCGCTGAAGCACGCGAACCCGACGCTGACCACGGTCCGGCTTGCCGCGACGGACGGCCACCTCACCTTCCAGATCGCCGACGACGGACGGGGGTTCGACATCGGGGCGGCCGAGTACGGGACGGGCCTGCAGGGGATGGCCGACCGGCTGGATGCGATCGGCGGGACGCTCGAGGTGGCGTCCACGCCGGGCCAGGGGACGACGGTGACCGGCCGGCTGCCGGTGAGAGCGAACTCCTAGGACGCGCCGACCGCCGCGGCCCAGGCCGACTCCAGCCGGTCCGGGCCGAACGCCGACTTGGGGATGTACGCGGCCGCACCGCACTCGGCGGCCCGGGGCGCGTACTCGTCCTCCTCATACGTGGATAGGAGGAGGATCACGGTCCGGGCACTCGAGCCCTCGAGGATCTTGCGGGTGGCTTCCAGGCCGTTCATGCCGGGCAGGTTGACGTCCATCAGCACGAGGTCCGGGTCCAGCGATCTGGCCTTCTCGATCGAGTCCTCGCCGGTCTCCGACTCACCGACCACCTCGAAGCCGTCGGTGGTTTCGACCACCATCCTCGCGGC
>DATDKZ010000214.1:0-2719 GCA_036519575.1 Actinomycetota bacterium
CCGAGCGGAGCCGCGAGCCCGCGGAGCGACCGTGCCACGTCGGTCGCCGACACGACCACCAACCGCTTCGGTGGAAGGTGCGGCTCGAGGAACACCTCGACGTCGCCGAGGTCGTGATGGAGCGTCCGGGTCTGGGGTTCACCCGACGCGACGACCTCAGCGGCATCGGCGATGGCCTGCTCGTCGAACTCCGCGCACCCGAGCGTCCCGCTCACCGGGCCACCGGGCTGAATCGACATGCGGTTGCCGACCCGGCACGGCGGCGAGCCGATGACCTTGACCGCCCGGGCCTCGACCCAGGACCGATCTCCGTCCTCACCCGGCTTGGCCCCTGGCTCTGCGTGGCCGGTGGGATGCGCCCCGGTCGCGCCGGCCAGGAGCTCGAGCGCGTGTGGCAGGAGCGGTAGCACGGACTCGAGGCTCTCCCGAACGCCGGCCGGGCTCCCCGGCAGGTTCAGGATCAGCGTCCTTCTCAAGCTTCCGGCGACGGCTCGCGACAGTGCGGCCATCGGCGTGCTCTCCAGGCCCGCCCTGCGCATCAGGTCCGCGAGGCCGGGGGCCTCCCGGTCGATCACGGCCCTGGTGGCCTCCGGCGTGACGTCGCGGGGACCGAAGCCCGTCCCGCCGGTGGTGACGACCAGGTGCAGGCCCTGGTCCACGAGGGACACCAGGCGAGCCTCGATCGCCGGCCGGTCGTCCCGGACGGACGAGCGGCCGGCCACGTCGAAGCCGGCTCGCCGAAGGATGTCCTCGGCGGCCTCACCCGACTCGTCGGTGCGCGTGCCGGCCGTGACGCCATCGGACACCGTGAGCACGGCCGCGCGAAACGCCTCGCCCATGCGCCATATCCTGCCAGACGGAACCGGCGGACCGGGAGGAGACCGATGGAGGCATGGATCGATCAGCTCGCCGAGGCGCTCGGCGAGGACACCCTGAGCTCACGGGAGACCGTGGAGCTCCTGCAGGTGGCCCGGGACGTGGCCCATCGCGCCGAGCGCCGCATCACTCCCCTCGCGACGTTCCTCCTCGGCTCGGCGGTTGGCCGAGGCCTGGCCGGTGGCGCCACCCGCGCCGACGCGTTTCACGCAGCGCTCGACACGGTCAGGTCCCTCCTTCCTGAGGGCCCACCCGCGGAGGGTTGAGCGGGCAGGCGCGGCATGGCCGGTTCCCCGCCGCCGGAGTAGCCTGGAGGTCGACTCCATGGACGACTGGCAGCCACCCGAGACCGCCCCGCCCTCCGAGGGCCCGCTCCTCGACACCTTCGGCCGGGTTGCGGACGACCTGCGCATCTCGGTCACGGACCGGTGCAACTTCCGCTGCGTGTTCTGCATGCCCGCCGAGGGGCTGCGGTGGCTCCCCAAGGACGAGATCCTCACGTTCGAGGAGCTCACCCGGCTCCTCGGGATCTTCGTGTCGCTCGGCGTCCGCTCCATCAAGGTCACCGGAGGCGAGCCGACCGTCCGGGCCGATCTGCCGACGCTCGTCTCCATGTTCCGGGGGGCCGGGCCGGAGCTGGACATGTCGATGACCACGAACGGCATCCTCCTCGACCGCCTGGCCGAACCCCTTGCCCGGGCCGGCCTCGACAGGGTCACCGTGTCGTGCCACTCCCTGATGCCGCATCGGTTCGAGGGGATGACCCGCCGCGATGCGCTGGACAAGGTGTTCGGCGGCTTGCGGGCGGCCCAGGATGCCGGGCTCACCCCGATCAAGATCAACTGCGTCGTGATCGGGGGGGAGAACCAGGACGAGGTGGTGGACTTCGCGACGTGGGCCAGGCAGACCGGATACGTGGTCCGATTCATCGAGTACATGCCGCTCGACGCCGAGCACGCGTGGGAGCGGGCCAAGGTCGTGCCGTCGCGCCAGATCGTTGACGCCATCGACCGCGTGTTCCCGCTTGCGTCCGAGGGACCCGACCACGAGCCCGCCGCCACCTACCGGTTCGCCGACGGCGCGCCGGGTGGGATCGGGGTCATCGCGTCGGTCACCGAGCCGTTCTGCGAGACCTGCAACCGGCTCCGCCTGACCGCCGAGGGCCAGGTCCGCTCGTGCCTGTTCGCCCTGGAGGAGCTGGACCTTCGAGAGCCTCTTCGAGACGGCGCCACCGACGGCGAGCTCTCCTCGATCATCCGCACCGCCGTGTGGCGCAAGTGGTCGGGGCACCGCATCAACCACCCCGACTTCATCCAGCCAGAGCGAAGCATGTCGATGATCGGCGGCTGAGCCGGACCCGGCAGGGTCAGAGCCCGGCCAGGCGAGCCAGACCGGAGATCTTCAGCAGGACGAAGCGGCGTCCATCGCGCTCGACCAGTCGCCGCCGCTGGAAGTCCGACAGGATCCTAGTCACGTTCTCCCGGCTGCCGCCGCACAGGCTGGCCAGATCGGCGTGGGTCACGATGGCCGGCAGGACGGCGCCGTCCTCGGGAAGCTCGTCGAGGCTCGGGGACACCAGCTGCAAGAGCCGCTTGGCCACCCGGCCCTTGAGATCCAGGAACAGCAGGTCGTCCACGAAGGCCTCGTGCGCGCTCACCTGGCGCGCCAGCGCCCGGAGGAGGGCAATGCAGGCCGTCGGCTCGTGAGCCAGGAAGTCCTGGAATGTCTGACCCGGCGTGACCCAGACCTCGGTCTCCTCCAGGGCCAGCGCCGCCGCGGTCCTGGGCATCCCGCCCAAGAGGCCGAGCTCCCCGAAGAACTGGGGCTGGTCGATCGTGGTGTG
>DATDKZ010000215.1:0-2120 GCA_036519575.1 Actinomycetota bacterium
CGAGGGAACATGAAGCTGTAGATCGCGAGGGAGTCCTTGCCATCCTCGAACAGCTCCGAGAGCCGCACGTTCGCCGGCTTTCCCTCTGGACCCTCGCCCTGGAAGACATAGTCCTCCGGAACCTCGCCGCCGGGCGGCAACTCCCGCCGGGCGGCCGCCACGGCCTCCATCTGGCGCCGCAGCTCGAGCTCCCGTTCGAGCAGGCGATCACGTGCCTCCCGGTACTCCGTGCTTTCTCCTGGGAACTGGACGTCCACGCTTCCTCGGTGACTAAGACCCCAGGACAGGCTCCAACTCATCGAAGCAGCGGCCCCACCCCCACTGCTGCGAGTCCCGGCGCGCTTCGGTCGGGACCCGGCTGTTGACCAGGACGACGGTCGTCGAGCCGGCGGTCTCCGAGAACGAGAGCTCGATCGACTGCTCCGCGTTGGAAGGGTCGTCGCTGAAGGTGCAGGTCATGGCCAGCCGGTGAGGGCGGTCGATCTCCCTGTACTCGCCGCTCAGCTCCACCTCTGAGCCATCGGGTTTCCGCATCACGACCCTGACCCTTCCGCCGACCCGCAGATCCACTTCCACCTCGGGCGTGGCCCAATCCGGGCCGCAGTGGTACCAGCGGCGCATCACCTCGGGACTGGTCCAGGCGTCGTAGACGACCTCGGCCGGCGCAGCGAAGGTCCTTTCGATCCGCAGCTCGCGATCCTCGGTCATTGGCCCTTTCTCTTCTCCTCCTCGAGGTACTCGCCGACGACGTCGAAGAGTCGCTCCCATCGGGTTCGCTGGGTTTCTATCCAACCCGCGGTCTCGGCGAGCGTCTCGGGTCGGAGCGCCAGCCGATGCGTGCGCCCGTCGATCACGCGGGTGACCACCCCGGCTTCCTCGAGCAGCTTCAGGTGTCGCGAGATCGTCGGCTTCGACACGCCCAGGTCACGCGTCGCCTCGCCGACGGTCGCCGGACCTTCGCTGAGCCGGTGAACGATCTCCCGTCGAGTCGGGTGGGCCAGTGCGGCAAACGCATCGTTAGCCATTGTGCTAACTATATGGGACGCTCAAGACAAAAGGAGGAGCCATGTTGCAGGACACGATCAGCACTCAGGACGAATGGCAGGCCGCACGCGATCGGCTGCTCGCGGAGGAGAAGGAGCACACCCGTCGCGGCGACGAGCTCGCCCGAAAGCGACGCGAGCTACCCCGGGTGCCGGTGGAGAAGGAGTACCGCTTCGATACCGAGGATGGGGCCAAGTCCCTGCCCGACCTCTTCGATGGGCGCTCCCAGCTTCTGATCTACCACTTCATGTTCGGACCGGCCTACCAGGCGGGATGCCCGACCAACTCGTCGATGGTCGACGGGTTCGACGGCCTGCTCCCGCACATGCATGCCCGCGATCTGACCATGCTGCTCGTCTCGCGCGCGCCGCTGGAGAAGCTCCTGGACTACAAGCGAAGGATGGGCTGGAGCATCCCCTGGGTCTCGTCGGCGAACACCGATTTCAACTTCGACCTCGGTGCCTCGTTCACGGAGAAGCAGATGCGGGAGTCCCCGCCGCCGCTCGACGAGATGCCGGCGATCGCCCAGCAGAACGCGGCGGCCACCGGGACCGACCTGATCGACTACCTCGCCGAGGTGCCGATGGTGAGCGTCTTCGCGCTGGACGATGGGGCCGTCTACAAGACCTATACGAGCACCTGGCGGGGAGTCGAGTTCATCATGGGCTACTACCCCGTCCTCGACCGCGCCCCAAAGGGTCGGGATGAGGGGGAAGATTTCCAGACCTGGATTCGCCGGCACGACGAATACGAGACGGAGGCAAACTGATGCCCAAGCACAGGATCGGAACGCAGGCGGAGTGGAAGGCAGAGCGCGAGGAGCTGATCAAGAAGGAGAAGGAACTCACCCACCGTGGAGACGAGCTAACCAAGCGACGCCAGGAGCTCCCGTGGGTGCCGGTCGAGAAGGACTACGAGTTCGAGACCACCGACGGGACCAGGTCGCTGGCCGAGCTCTTCGACGGGCGCTCGCAGCTGATGATCTACCACTTCATGTTCGGTCCGGCCTACGACGCGGGCTGCACGGTCTGCTCCTCGATCGCAGACAACATCAATGCGAACGCCCCGCACCTGAA
>DATDKZ010000216.1:0-10893 GCA_036519575.1 Actinomycetota bacterium
CTTCTTGCGCGTGGCCTTGGCCCGGGTCGTCGCCTTCTTGCGCGTGGTCTTCCGGCGAGTCGTCGCCTTCTTGCGCGTGGCCTTGGCCCGGGTCGTCGCCTTCTTGCGCGTGGCCTTGGCCCGGGTCGTCGCCTTCTTGCGCGTGGCCTTGGCCCGGGTCGTCGCCTTCTTTCCCCTGGTGGTGGACTTCTTGGCCGAGGACCGGGCCTTGCGGGTGGGTTTCTTCGCTGCCCCACGGGCGCCGGTCGACGCCTTCTTCCCCGGCGTCCGAGCCGGCTTCACCACTTTGGTGGTCTGTTCTTCGGTCGCAGTCCCGACCGACTCTCCGGCCGGCTCCGGCACCCGATCGACGGGTTCCCACGTGCGCTCCGGAGGTGGCTCCGGCGAAGGCGCCGGCGGTGGCGCCGGCGCCGCGGGAGTCTCGGGCGCGCCGCCCCACGGCGAGGTATACCCTTCCCTCCTCGGGTCCTCCACGTCATACATGGCGACCTCCTTCCCCTGCTTTCGGAGCATGCTACTCCGGTTCGGACGAGGCGTTCCGCGCCGGAACCTGGTACAGCGTCGAGTCGGCAGCACGCTCGAACTGGCCAGCGCGCGAGTCGTTCAACCCCGGTCGTCGGCGTGGACGACGAGCCAGGGGATGATCGCGTAAGGCAGCGGCGTGACGAAGAGGGGCCAGTACGCGTCGAGGGCGTCCGCCAGCGCCACCATGGCGAAGCCGAGCAGGAACAGGACCACGATAGCGGTGAAACGTCGGCCTTCGGTCACGAGCTCATCCTAGAGCGCCGCCCGTCCTTCGCGCCGTGCGCCGATCGCGATAGGATCCGAGCCTGCTCTACGAAGCGGTCACGGCCGCCGCGCGAGGGGGTCGACGGTTGGCGAACGACGACATGATGGAGATGCTGGCCAAGGTCCCGCTCTTCTCCGACTGCTCCAAGCGGGAGCTCGCCATCATCGCCGAGGCAGCGAAGGAGGTCAGGCACAAGGCCGGCACCGTGATCGCCCGGGAGGGCGAGCACGGGATCGGACTGTTCCTAATCCTCGAAGGGAAGTGCCGCGTGACCATCGGGGGCAAGGAGAAAGCCATCCTTGGGCCCAGCGATTTCTTCGGCGAGATCGCGCTCATCGACGGCGGGCCGAGGACGGCGACGGTGACCGCCATCACCGACGTTCGGCTACTCGGCATCACCGAATGGGTCTTCCGCGGGTTGCTGAAGGAGCACCCTTCGATCGCCATCCACACCCTCGAGGCGATCGCCGGGCGCCTGCGAGCCCTGTCGAAGGAGTCGGTCTAGGCCGCTTCGCCGGTGGCCGTCCTTGCCGCTCTGCCCTTCGTTCGGAGGCATCAGACGTGAGCGACGTGCCACCTGAGGTTCGACGACTGGCGGCCGAGCGAGAAGAGCGACGGAAGGCCAAGGACTTCGCCACGGCCGACGAACTCCGCGCCCGTATCGCGGATCTGGGGTTCACCATCGTCGATTCGCCGGAGGGGCCCCGCATGGAGCCGATGGATGGGGCAGCGGGTGATGCCGGGGAAGCTCCGGCCAGGGTACTGCCAGAGGAGGTGCCGTCGGCCCTGGAACAACCGTCCACCTTCGATGCCACCGTTCACTCGTTGCTCGAGGGATGGCCGGAGGACGTCGGACGAGCCATCGAGGGGTTCCGGTCCCATCACGGCGGCCGAAGCGTTCAGTTTGTAGTGGCGGACGTCACGGGCCAGGATCCGTCCTCCTTCGGTGAGGGGGTGGAGGTGATCCCCCTGGTCGAGGGGACGGGCTGGGGAGCGGCCCGCAATGCCGGTCTGAAGCGGTCTCTCGGTCGGATCGTCCTGGTGGTGGATGGCTCGATCGAGCCCGTGGGCGACGTCTTCGAGCCGATCGAGGAGGCCATGGCCGACCCAGCGGTGGGCGTGGTCGGTCCGTTCGGCGTCATCACGTCCAACCTGCAGGACTTCGAGGCTTCGGACGGCCCGGAGGTTGACGCCATCGAGGGCTATCTCATGGCCATGCGGCGAGAGGTCCTGCTCGATGTGGGGCTGTTCGACGAGAAGTTCAAGTGGTACCGGACGGCCGACATCGAGTACTCGTTCCGATTGAAGGCGGCCGGTCTGAAAGCAATGGTCGTGACGGTGCCGGTGATCCGACACGAACATCGGATGTGGTTCAACACCCCGCCGGAGGAACGGGCGAAGTGGTCGAAGCGGAATTACTACCGGTTCCTGGACAGGTTCCGAGGACGGTTCGACCTGCTGGTCGGGGGAGGGCCGCCCCGCTCCTAGCCGTCGATCGCGGCCGGCGGTGGCGGGGGGATGGGCTGGGTCTGGCGTTGTCCGATGATGTCCGGCCCAGACGGGGTTCGCTGGCCGTTGCCACTCTCCGCCATGAGCGCCCGGGCCTCCTCGGCCGTGGGGATGGGCTTGCTCCCCTGCACGTACTCGGTGAGGTCGGCTCCCTCGATCACCTCGATCACCATCAGCAGGTCGGCGAGCCGGTCCAACAGGTCGCGTTGCGCCTCGAGCACCCGATTCGCCCGCTCGTGGGCCTCGGCGACCAGTCGCTTCACCTCGTCGTCGACGAGGGACGCGAGCTCGGGCGAGAGCTCCTGCGCGGCCCCCGGGAACAGCAGGCGGCCCTCCGGGCTTCGGAACCCGTCGTTGCCGAAAGACACCGGCCCCACACGGTCGCTCATGCCGTACTCGGTGACCATGGCCCGGGCGATCTCGGTGGCCCGCTGGAGGTCGTTCTGGGCGCCGGTCGAGACCTGCTTGAAGCAGATCTCCTCGGCGGTCCGCCCGCCCAGCAGTATCGCCAGCCGGTCCTTCAGCTCGGGCTCGGTGAGCAGGTACCGATCCTCCAGCGGCCGCTGCATGGTCATGCCGAGCGCGGCCGCGCCCCGGGGGATGATCGACACCCGGTGCACCGGGTCGGCGGTCGGCATCTCCAGGGCGAGAAGAGCGTGGCCCATCTCATGTGTGGCCACGATCTCGCGCTCCCGTTCCGACATGATCCGGCTCTTGCGTTCCAGCCCGGCCGTGACCCGGTCGATGGCCTCCTCGAGCTCCTTCATCGTCACGGTGTTCTTCTCCCGACGGGCGGCCAAGAGCGCCGCCTCGTTGATCACGTTGGCCAGATCGGCGCCGGTGAAGCCAGGTGTCCGAGACGCCAGCACCCGGAGGTCCATGTTCGGGTCCAGGGCCACGCCCCGTGCGTGCACGCGCAGGATCGCCTCCCGGCCCCGCAGGTCCGGCCGATCCACGACCACCTGGCGGTCGAACCGGCCCGGGCGCGTGAGCGCGGGATCCAGGACGTCCGGCCGGTTCGTGGCGGCCATGATGATCACGCCCTTGGATGAGTCGAACCCGTCCATCTCGACGAGCAGCTGGTTCAGCGTCTGCTCCCGCTCGTCGTGCGCGCCGAACCCGGCTCCCAGCGCCCCGCCCCTTCCCTTGCCGATCGTGTCGAGCTCATCGATGAACACCAGCGCCGGGGCACGCTCCTTGGCCTGGTTGAACAGCTCTCGGACCCGGGCAGCGCCCAGGCCGACGAACATCTCGACGAACTCCGAACCGGACATGAAGAAGAACGGGACATTTGCTTCACCCGCGACCGCCCGGGCCAGCAACGTCTTGCCGCATCCGGGTGGCCCGAGCAGCAGCACGCCCTTGGGGATGCGCCCTCCCAGGCGCTGGTACTTCTTGGGAGTCTTCAGAAAGTCCACGATCTCGCGGAGCTCCTCCACGGCCTCGTCCAGCCCGGCCACGTCCGAGAAGTTCGTCTTCATCTCCTTGCGGTCGTAGATCCGGACCTTGTTGCGACCCAGGTTCAGGGCCGCGGAGCTCTGGGCGCCGCTCATCCTTCGGATCAGGAAGAACCAGAGCAGGCCGAACACCAGGAGTGGCAGGATCCAACCGACGAGGAAGTTCTGAAGGCCGCTCGGCGTCACGCCCGTGTACGGAACTCCCTTCTCGTCCAGCTGCTCGGTGAGCTGTGTCGTGCCCTGAAGGATCGGTGGGATGTCGGCGGTGAACTCGACCTTCTGCCCCTCGTCCTCGAACGTTCCGCTCACGGTGGTCGCCGAGATCTTCACCGTGCCCACGATCTGGCCGGCGCTCACTTTCTCCAGGAAGTCCGAATAGTCGAGCTTGCTCGGTCGGGGCGCCGCGAAGTAGTTGAACAGGACCAGGACCACCAGGAAGCCGATGACCCACACCCACGGCGAGGTGCGCAAGCGCCGCGGCTCTCCCGAGCCGCCGCCCAGGTCGAACCCGGACCAACGATTGCGCCGGTCGTTCCCGTTCGCCATGGCAGCCATCTTGTCACCCGATGGGCTATGTGACAGCCATTGGGGCTGCTCCCCATCGCGATGGGTCGGACCGTCGTACAGGGTCGCGAGGCGGTCGATGCGGGATACTGGGGCGCATGGCGCGTAGCCAGGCGGCGCCGCCCGATGACCCGGCGCTTAGGGAGCGGTTCGAGCGAGAGGTGCTCCCCCTTCTTCCGAACCTGTACTCGGCCGCGCTCCGCATGACCCGTAACCCGGCCGACGCGGAGGACCTGGTCCAGGAGACGTACCTCCGGGCCTACCGGGGGTTCTCGGGGTTCGAGGAGGGGACCAACCTGAGGGCCTGGATGTACCGGATCCTCACGAACACCTTCATCAACTCCTACCGGAAGAAGCAGCGGGAACCGGTGACCGTGCAGGAAGACGACCTCGACGAGTGGTACCTGTTCGACAAGCTGGGGGAGAGCGGGGTGGAGCCCTCGGCCGAGGCAGAGGTCATCCGCAGCATGCCCGACGAAGACGTCCAGAAGGCTCTCGAGGCCCTGCCGGAGGGGTTCCGACTCGCCGTGCTGCTCGCCGACGTCGAGGGGTTCTCCTACAAGGAGATCGCTGAGATCCTGGGCATCCCCATCGGGACCGTGATGTCCCGGCTCCACCGGGGAAGAAGGGCGCTGGAGAAGGCGTTGTGGGAAAGGGTACGGGAGAGAGGCCTTGTGTCCGATTGACTGCCGCCAGGTCCTGACGCAGATCGAGCTCTATCTCGACGGGGAGCTCGATGTGTCTCTGCACGCCGAGGTCCACGATCACCTCGGCACGTGTGGGGACTGCTCCGACCGCTCGGAGTTCCAACGCAGGCTGAAGGACATGCTGCGGGCCAAGTGCGGGTGCGACGAGGTTCCGCCGGCCCTGCTCAAGAGGGTCCACGCCATCCTGCGCCAGATCCCTCCGACCTCCTGATAGGCGTTCGGCGCCGGTCAACCGCGCGTGTCCCGGTCGACCGGCCCTTCGGCTCGGACCGCCGAGATCGTCCGAACCCCCTCGAGCTCGGCGTCGAACGCTCGGGCGAAGGAGCGCTCCCATGACCAAGGGAACCCGACCCGGGCACCTGCCACCCGCCTCCCCGACGGAGGACGAGGGTCGAGTGTGCTCCCATCCCAGGTGCCACACGAAGCTCTCCATCTACAACCTGTCGGATCGATGCTGGCAGCACGCCGAGATCGTGTTCCCGAACTACCGAGGCAAGCGGCTGGTCGATCCCAGGAGCTAACGGAGCCCGCGCTCCCCCCTCCCTATGCGCGGGATCCGTGAAGAGCGACCCCGAAAGGGGTCGTTCTTCGTTTTGCGGCCGGGAGGCTAGGATTTCGCGGTTGGCGATCCCATGTCACGAGCGTGGGAAGGAGCATCCAGTGGCGGACGAGCTCGGGACGATCCTCGGAGTGTGGGCCCATCCGGACGACGAGACCTACCTCACGGCCGGGCTGATGGTCAGGGCGGTCCGGAATGGCTCCCGCGTCGTGTGCGTCACGGCGACCCGTGGTGAGGGTGGATCGCTGGACGAGGAGAAGTGGCCGTCGGCGACCATGGGCGAGGTGCGGGAGAAGGAGCTGCTCCGATCGCTCGCCGTGCTCGGGGTGACCGAGCATCAATGGCTCGACCTGGCCGACGTCGACATGGATACCCCGCTTCCCGACGCGGGGGCTGGCACCGTCCGCGCCATCATGGATGAGGTGAAGCCCGATACCGTGCTGACCTTCGGCCCCGACGGGATGACCGATCATGAAGGACACAAGTCCGTGTCCCGATGGGCCACCGAGGGGTTCCAACAGGTGGCCAAGCCAGGAGCGAAGATCTTCTACGCGACGACGACCCCCGACTGGGCGGAGCGATGGGTCCCGGTGTACAACCGGTTCAACGTCTTCCGCCCGGGCACACCGCCGGTCACGCCCCGGGAGGAGCTCGGCATCGAGTACGACCTCCCACCGGACATCCTCGAGCTCAAGCTTCGGGCCATCCAGGAGCACGTGAGTCAGGTCGAGGGGATGGCCCAGGCCTTCGGAGAGGACATCTTCCGCGAGGCCATGCGGGGCGAGTACTTCCGACTGCCGGCGGTGAAGGCATGATCCTCGCGTTCGCGCTGCTGGGGTCGGGGGAATTCGAGCAATGGCAAGGTGAGGTCGACCGTTGGCTGATGAAGCGATCGGTCAATCCCGGAGGCCCCGTGTTGATCCTGCCGACGGCGGCGGCCCACGAGGGCGATGAGATGTTCGACCACTGGGCGAACAAGGGCCTGGATCACTACCGGTCCGCGGGGATCCCAGCCGAGGTGGTTCCGCTGAAGACGCGGGAGGACGCCGCCCGGCCGGAGCTCGTGGGAAGGCTGGAGGGCGCGTCGGCCGTCTTCTTCTCCGGGGGGAACCCGAAGGTGCTCGCGGCCAAGCTGTCGACGACGCCCTTCCTGGCGGAGTTGCTGCGGGTGATGAAGGCGGGCGTTCCCTACGCGGGGTGCAGTGCCGGGGTTGCCTGTCTGGGCCCGACGGCGCCCGACAGCGACGCGATGGAGATCGACGAGAGCGTGATGGAGCATCCCGGACTCGACCTGTTCAGTGACACGAGCTTCGGTCCCCACTGGGACGAGCTCGACAGCTTCGTCCCCGGGCTGACCGACCTGATCGTGAGGTGGACCCCACCGGGCTGGCTGCTGTTCGCGATCGACACGAACACCGCGGCCGCGGGCGACGGAGAGCGGTGGACCGTGATGGGATCGGGGAAGGTCCACCTGTATTCGGCGGGCGAGTGGGAACACTACGGTGCCGGCGAGTCGTTTTCTCGGTCGCTCCCGCTCGGGAGCGCGTGGGTATAGAGCGGATCACGGATGGATGGGAAGGCGATGAGGGCAATGGCACCGGGTGCCGTGAGCGGGACGCCGAAGGGATCGAAGCTGATGCGTGACACCCTTATCGAGAAGCGCGCACCCGAGATCATCCGCATCCTGTCGAAGACGCATCCCGATGCCAAGGTCGCGCTTAACTTCTCCACGCCGCTCGAGATGCTCGTCGCCACCATCCTGTCGGCCCAGTGCACGGACGAGCGCGTGAACCAGGTCACGGCCTCGCTGTTTCGGAAGTACCGGACGTGTGAGGACTATCTGAGAGTGCCCGAAGCGGAGCTTGCGGCCGACATCAAGCCCACAGGATTCTTCAACCAGAAGACCAGGGCCATCCGTGGGGCCTCCCAGCGGATGGTCGAGGTCTACGGGGGGCAGGTCCCCGACACCATGGACGATCTGCTGACGTTGCCCGGCGTGGCTCGAAAAACGGCGAACATCGTGCTGGGCAACGCCTTCGGGAACGTCGAGGGCATCGCCGTCGACACCCACGTGCGCCGGCTGGCTCAGCGCCTGGGCTTCACTACGGAGAAGGACCCGGACAAGATCGAGCGGGATCTGCAGCGCCTCGTCCCGAGGGATAAGTGGTTCCCGTTCACCTACGTCCTGATCGAGCACGGACGAAGGATCTGCATCGCTCGCAACCCCAAGTGCGAGATCTGTCCGGTGAACTACCTGTGCCCCTCGAGCCGGGTGTAGGGTTCGCGCTTGCCGGTCAGCCCAGGGCCGCCACTTGTTCGGGCCGGATCCCCCGCATGACCCGCCGCTCCTCCTCTGAGGTCCCACCCCACACGCCGGCGTCCTGCCCCGTGGCCAAGGCCCACGTCAGGCACTCGGGCCGGACCGGGCACATGGCGCAGACGGCTTTGGCCGCCTCCACCTGGGCCAGTGCTGGGCCCGTCGACCCGACGGGGAAGAACAGCTCGGGATCGACCCCGATGCACCTGGCCTGCCGGACCCATTCCATGCCCCTACCCCCACGCGCGGATCACCGTTCGGGTCCCCGCGGGCGAGGGGCCGAGCGCCGCCGAATATACTCCGGCCGGTTTTCCACAGCAATGGCTGAATCTTTGTTCAATCTCGGGGCGTTCCCGCTGGTGGTCGCCCACCGCGGGGCCTCCTCCACTCACCCGGAGAACACCCTGGCCTCATTCGAGGCCGCACTGGCGCTGGGGGCGCCGGTCCTCGAGCTCGACGTTCGCCTGTCGGCCGAGGGGATCCCGGTAGTTCTGCACGACCCGGACCTGTCCCGGACCACCGACGGGTCGGGGCGGGTCCACGAGCTCTCCCTCGAGCAGATCCAGGCGGCCAACGCGGGGACGGTGGAGCGGCCCCAGCGGGTCCCGGCGTTCCGAACGGTGCTGGATACGGTGAGCGGCCGAGGCGGCCTCGCCGTGGAGATCAAGAACATCCCGGGGGAGCCGGCCTACGACGACGAGCGGGAGGGGATCGTGGAGGCAGCCATGGCCGAACTACGGGCCAGCGCGTTCCGGGGACCCGTGCTGATCATCTCGTTCAACCCGCGGTCCATCGCCGCGGCCAAGCGGTTGACGCCGACCCTGCCCACGGGCTTCCTGTCCACCCGGCCCGTCGATCCCGACACCGCTCTGGAGCACGTCCTCGACGCCGGACACGAGTTCGTGTTCCCCGGGTACCGGACGCTCCTGCCGGCCGGCCCGGCCTTCATCGAACGGGCCCACCAGGCGGGCATACGGGTCGGCACGTGGACGGTGGACGACCGGGAGACCTTCGGCCGCCTGCTGGATTGGGGGGTTGATGCCGTCGCCACCAATGACCCGGCGATGGGGCTCGAGGTCCGGGCCGACCGGACCGGCTCAGGGGGGTGAGACGACGCTCGGCGACGTGGTGGCCGTGGGGCTCGCGGTCGGCGACGGAGAAGGCGTCGGGATCGGCCCGACGGTGAGGGCGAGCGTGGCGGGGCGGGCGAGCGCGCCGTTCGGCGCGCTCGCCCTGATGACCACCTGGTAGACGCCGGGGACGTTCGGCTGTGCCGGAGGTCCGGTTGCGGGCCACGCCACCTCGAGCGCCTGCCCGGTCTGAGCGGGGAAACTCGCGACTTCGTTCCCCGATGGGTCCAGCACCGAGACCGACCACGTCATCGAGGTCGACCCCCTCGCCCGGATCCTGATGTCGACCGGCTGGCCAGTGACGATGGTCGAGGTGGACAGGCGCGGGTTGTACAGCTTGGGCAGGCCGATGCGGGCGACGTGGGAGCGGATGCCCGGGAGCATCGCGTACAGGACCTTCCCCGGACAGGCGGTGAGGCCGGTGTCCCGGTGGCCGGAGATCGTGCGGAGCCTCACCTTCGTTCCGGCCGGATATCGCGTGGTGCGACCACCGCCGGAAATCATCACGGTCTGTGCCGAGGGGTTCACGTGGCCGACGTCGAGGCGCCAGGCGAGCAATCGTTCGAGCGCGTGTACCGCGGGGGCCGGAGGACGGACCTGATCGAAGTTGCCCATGACCGAGACGGAGAACGCGCCAGTGTTGAATCCCGCCTGCGCCGCGCCGATCACGTCGTTGGTGACGCCGCCGGAGCGGCCCTCGAAGACGTCGCCGAACCGATCGACCAGGAAGTTGTAGCCGATGTCGCACCAACCGCGGCCGTTCGTGTGGTACGCGTAGATGCCCCGGACGACATCGTCGGCCTGGGCCTGCGTGTACGAGTTGGACCCCGCGGTGTGGTGGACGAATCCCATGTCGAGGAAGTCGGCCACGAGGGGGGTGCAGTTCATCAGCCTGGGGTCGGCGCCCCACTGCGCTCGAGTGATGATCCGAGGACGGCGGGTCAGGGCCTCCGCGGCCGTCGGCGCGAACGGTCCCCCGGAGCCTCCCACAGCGACCGGACCGACCTCTCGAGGTCCGGTGCCCGGGCCGCCGGCGGTCCCCGAGCTGTTGATGAACAGGACACGGACGTTCCCCACGACGGCTCCTTTCGGAACGTCCATCGAGAATCGGAGGCACCGAGCTTCGCCGGTCCAGACGTAGGTGGACCCCCGGTGAGCGCTCCTGTGCTCAGCGGTTCCGGGGTCGGGTCCTCCTTCCTCGTCGATCCGGATCGAGCGACCGAGCGACGACCCGTCGATGCCGGTGGCGGCGACAATGGTCACGGCCCGACTCCCCGACTGATCCCAGGTGAAGGCCAGTCCGTCGAACCAGATCGGTGCGCACTCCCTGACACCGGCGGTGCGAACCGCGGACGCGGCGCTCAGCTCTCCGTTCGACGTGAGTGCCGCCGCACCGTCGGCTCGTGGCAGGAGGGCTCGGACGTCGACCGGGATGGAGCGGAGCACCGTCTCGGGCGCCGCGCTGCTGGGCGAGACCGGCAGGAGGCCGAGCACCGCGCTCGCGGTCACGACGACGACGAGGGAACGCGCGGCCCGGCGGGCGTGGGCAGTTGATTCGGCCATGGGCTGGAAGCGAACGTCTCTTGTACAGCGGGATGTGAGCAAAAGGCAACCACTCTGGGTCGCGATCTACCATCGGCCCGCCATGGACGAATCCTTGGGGGACCGGCGGATCAGATGACGGCGGCCGGCCGAGACCTGGGCGCGATCCGCCGGGATATCGTGACCTGCCGGGCCTGCCCTCGGCTCGTCGAGTGGCGCGAGCGCGTGGCCCGGGAGAAGACCGCCAGGTTCGCCGACCAGGAGTACTGGGGAAGGCCGGTGCCGGGGTTCGGCGACCCGGCCGCTCGCCTCGTGGTG
>DATDKZ010000217.1:0-3232 GCA_036519575.1 Actinomycetota bacterium
CGGAGTCGAGGGCCCGCCAGAAGCGGAGGAGGGGTTCGAGGTCGGCCATGCGCGCGAGTGTAGCGATGGGCTGCGGTACGCTCGGCCCGACATGCTCACGTGCCGCCACTACCGAGAAGGCTTCCTGGAGGAGGATACGCCCTTCGACCCCGCCGTGGTGGCCGCAGCCCGCGAGGCCGGAACCCGAGTATGGATCGACGCGATCGAACCCACCGACGAAGAGCTGAAGCAGCTCCAGGCCTCCTTCGGCCTGCACCAGCTGTCGATCGAGGACAGCAGCCGGTGGGGCCAGCGCTCGAAGGTCGAGTTCTATCCCGAGTACATCTTCCTGGTGTCGCACGGGCTGACGCTCGATGCGGAGAACGATCTGGCGGACAGCGAGATCCACCTGTTCGCCCGACAGGGAGTGTTCGCCATCACCGTGCGGCGGAAGCCGATGCTCGACTACGGGCCGGCCATCAAGCGCATGCAGGGCGAGCGGGGGATGGAGCACGAGGGCATCGGCTTCATCCTGTACCTCCTGCTCGATGAGATCGTCGACGGGTACCTGGACACGATCGACCGCCTCGAGGACCTGTCGGACGACATCGAGGAGCGGGTGAGCGCGGAGGAGGCGGAGGCGGCGTCCGAGGGCCTGGCCCAGGACATCTTCCACCTCCGCCAGACCGTGGTCCGGTTCCGGCGCCTGGCGGCGCCGATGCGGGAGGTCCTCGACCTCATGATGGAGGCCGAGGGAATCGTGACGCCGACGCTCACCCCGTACTACCGGGACGTGCTCGACCACACGATCCGGGTCACCGAGTTGATGGACAACATCCGGGATCTCCTGACGGCCGCCCGGGAGCTCCAGCTGGCGCAGGTGTCGAATCGCCTCAACGTGGTGATGAAGAAGGTGACGTCCTGGGGGGCCATCATCCTGCTCCCCACGCTCATCGCCGGCATCTACGGGATGAACTTCCGGAACATGCCCGAGCTGTCCTGGACGCTGGGGTATCCACTCGCCCTCGGCCTCATGGCGGTGGCGGCATTCGCCCTGTACCGGGGGTTCAAGAAGCGAGACTGGCTGTAGCGATGTGCCGTGCTCTGAAAGTGTTGTGCGTGGCATCCGACCGGCAGGCGCTGATGGACGTGAAGCGGGCAGCCGTGTCGGCGGAGTGGGAGCTCGCGCCCGGCGCCATCACGGAGGATGACGCGCTGGCGCAGCTGGAGGCCGAACGGCCGGATGTCCTGGTGGTGTTCGGGGAGTTCGAGGCACTGGTGTCGCGGGTCCGGGAGAGCCGGCCGACCATGCGGATCGTCTGCGACCGGGACCTGCCCGGCGCAACGGCGGTGGTGGAAAGGCCGGAGGAGATCCGTGACGCCGTGAGGGCCCTGCCTCGCCCCGCCGGACCGGTCCGGTAAGGCGGGTACGATTGGGGGCGTGCCGACGAAGGTCCTTCTGGCTGCTCCGCGCGGATATTGCGCCGGGGTGGAGCGCGCGGTCGACGCGGTGGAGGCAGCACTGGCCAAGCATGGAGCCCCCGTCTACGTGCGCAAGCAGATCGTCCACAACCTCCACGTCGTTCGGGACCTCGAGGCCAAGGGTGCGGTCTTCGTGGAGGAGGAGACCCAGGTACCGGAGGGGTCCGTGGTGGTACTCTCGGCCCACGGCGTCGCGCCGGAGGTGTACGCCGCCTCGGCCGCACGGCACCTCAGGGTCCTCGACGCCACGTGTCCGCTGGTCACGAAGGTGCACCTGGAGGCGCGACGGTTCGGGCAGGAGGGAAGGTGGATCGTCCTGATCGGCCACGCGGGGCACGAGGAGGTGGTGGGGACCACTGGCCAGACGCCGGGCCGGACGATCCTGGTGCAGAGCGTGGAGGATGCCCGCCACGTCGAGGTTCCCGATCCCGACGACCTGGCCTACCTCACGCAGACCACGCTGTCGGTCGATGAGACGAACCAGATCATCCAGGTCCTCCGGGAGCGCTTCCCGAACATCCAGGCCCCACCGCGCGAGGACATCTGCTACGCCACCCAGAACCGTCAGGACGCGGTGAAGGAACTGGCTCGACGGTCCGACGTCGTGCTGGTGATCGGATCGGACAACTCCTCCAACTCCAACCGCCTGGCCGAGGTGGCCAGGGAGCAGGGCACGCCGGCCTACCTGGTCGACGACGAGGAGGAGGTCGACCTCAGGTGGTTGGAGGGAGCCGACGTGGTGGGCCTGACGTCGGGAGCATCCGCCCCGGAGTGGCTGGTCGACCGGATGCTGGCGTTCCTCGCCGGCCGAGGAGCGACCGAGGTGGAGGAAGTCCGGCAGACCCATGAGCACCTGCGGTTCTCCGACGTCCGGGTGTAGGAGGCCTCTCGGAGGCCGCTACGCCCAGGTGCTGAAGGGCTCGGCGTCCTCGTCGGCGTCCTGACCGAACTCCGGGACCCCGACCAAGGTGGTGGTGGCTGAAACGCCGGGGATCGTGTGGATCTTGTCCAGGATCACCGGGGCTGCCTCTTCCCAGGTGAGAGGGATCTCGGCGATCAGGTCGTGTTCGCCGGCCACGACCGCCACCCCGGCGACGTCGTCCATGGCACCGAGCGCCTGCACCACCCCGGCGACCGAGCCGGCCTCCGCGGCGGCCCTGATAAGCACGTAGCACGCCATCCCCGGCCGGTGCATGGGCATCGCCGGCATCCCGGGACCGCCCGCGTAGACACCGAGCATCTCGAGGGGCACGACCGGCGCCGTGTAGGTGTGCAGGACGCCCTCGGTGGCCTGGATATGGCGAAGCACGGTCCTAGCGATCGACTCGAAGTCGGCGGCCTCGACGGCCACCATCACGTCCCAGGGCCCCACCACTGCCACCGAGTGCCGGATCCCGCGCTGGCCCCGAAGGGCGATGACGACGTCCTCGATCTTCCCGGGGGCGACCCGGAGGAAGACGAAGGCGTCCACTGCTGCAGGCTATGGGAGGGCAGAGGTCGTCGCAAGGATGCGAGGAGTGGGTCGGGCCTGGTGGGCGGAATAGTTCAGCCCGTCTCGCGGGCCGATTGGGGCGCGCGACAGAGGGTCTCGAGCCCGTCCGCCCCATCCTCCGGGCCGACGGCGATGATGCGATCGCCCGCCTCGAAGACCAGCCCGGCCCGCGGCCGATAGATCCATCGCCGCCCTCGCTGCACCGCCAGCACGAACATTCCGGTCTCCGTCTGGAGCCGGAGTTCGCGGAGGGACTTGCCCTCCGCCGTCGATCCGGCC
>DATDKZ010000218.1:0-3240 GCA_036519575.1 Actinomycetota bacterium
CAGCCGCCGGTGGAGTGACGAGGCCGTCGGTTTCCAGCGGGACGTGCCAACTGCCCTCGGGGTAGCGCTCCTCGAGGCTCTTCTCGAGGTCACCCGCCAGATGCTTCGCCAGATCGGCAGGCAGACCGGGAGCCGCGATCACGCCCACCGCCACCCCCGGCTCGGTGCTGGTCGGGGCGCTGTCGGAGCTCATCGCAGTGGAACTTTGCAGAATTTCGGCCGGGCCTCCTCGCGTAGTCACTGGCGTGCCTCGGCTGGAGTTGCTGGAACGTGCTGCAGCCGATTGGCAGCAGAATGACTACGGCGAGGTGAAGGGCCTTTAGCTCTACCCACGCTTCGTACCGCGGTAGCTAGCGCCTTGAAGAGTTGCGCTTTCCATGCAAAGCAGTAGCCCGCGTTCGTCACGAATGAGCGCTTTCGCTACCGCGCTATCCGCGTTCCCGATGATGCGATGAAAGCGCCTAATTCGATCGCGGAACTCGAGTAATTCGCCGGAATTCTCGAGTTGTCCGGGTTCGGGCGTCCCCTATACCCCCCCAAGATGCTGGGGCGTTGTTTAGCGGAGGGGGTGGGATTCGAACCCACGAGGGACCCGAAGGCCCCTAACGGTTTTCGAGACCGCCCCGTTCAACCGCTCCGGCACCCCTCCGGGGGCCTAGAGGCTAGCGGCGGAGCCGGGCCATGCCCTTACGGGGAGCCGACCCCCAGGGTGTTGCCATCGGGGTCCTTGAACCAAGCGATCCGGTCGGCGCCGAAGTGCGCGATTCCGCTCTCGTCGGTCTTGATCTGGTCCGTGTCGTACTGCTCGAACTGGATGCCCTTCGAGGAGAGCTCGGCGACGGTCCCCTCGACGTCGTCGGTCGACCAAGCGGCCAGCGTCGCGGCTGATTCGCCCGCGTGCTCTGACGGATAGATGTGGATCAGCGTCTCACCCGCGCATCGATAGGTGACGCCGCCGTCATCCCCCTCCGGCCCACCGGCGAGGCCGAGTTTGCCCTCGTAGAACTCCCTCGCCCTGGCCATGTCGCTGACGGCGATGATCGCCTCCACCTTGCAGCTCTCCAATCCCATCTCGTTCTCCTCTCTAGGCGCCGGCGGGCAGCTTGCCCTCGAGCACGTAGCGAAGCACCTCCACGACCTGCTCCGGCGTCTCGGCCGTCGCCATAGCGGCGCGGTCGATCTCCTTCAGGGCGTGCGTCGTGTCGGGGTCGTGGAGGGTGACGACCGGCTTGCCGAGTGCCGCCGCGAAGCCCGCGTCGAAGGCGGCGTTCCATTGCCTGTACTTGTCGCCGAAGCGGACGACCACCAGGTCGGCTTGGCGGATCAAAGTCTGGGTGCGAATCGCATTCACGCCCGCGCCCTTGTGGTCCTTCCAGAAGCCCTCGGACTCCTGGCCGAGGATCGCCACGCCGACGTCATCCGAGGCGGCGTGGTCCGTGACGGGCGAGCTGAAACTGACGTCGAGCCCCGCCTGCTCGGCGCCGGACGCAATCCGCTCGCGCCAATCGGAGTGAATCTCACCAGCGAGGTAGACGTTCCAGCTCATCTAGCGGAGAGGGTGGGATTCGAACCCACGAGGCGGTTTAACCCGCCCACTCGCTTTCCAAGCGAGCTCCTTAAGCCACTCGGACACCTCTCCAGCGGCAACCGGGAAAGGGTAATGCGAGAGAGCGAGAGGGCCGCACGCGGTCTCCCGCGCGCGGCCCCCATGGAGCTGCGGATGCTGACTCGCCCTATGAGGCGGCCGGCTGTGCCGGCGCAGGGCCGCTCGCACTCATCGCGAGCAGGATGCTGGCGACGATGATCCAGAGGGCGGCGCCAATCGCTCCGAAGAATCCGATCGGGCCGGCAAGCCCGATGACTCCGAAGACGATCGCGGCCCACCCCATCCACTTCGGCAGGGCTCCGCTCTTCAGCACCGCGAGTCCGACCGACCAGTTGAAGACGAGCACGCCGAGCAGGAACGGCAGGAAATCGTTGTCCCAGATCGCCTGGATCGTCTGGATCTCGGGCGCCGGGACGTCGTTGACCGCCTCAGCGGCCGCGAACATCAGCATGCCGTCGATCGCCGCGCCGGTGGCCACGATCGCCACCCCGATAAGTGGCAGAACCGAGAGCATCAGCCCGGCTCCGGGCTCCAAGACCTTGCGCAGGTACGCCCCGAAGAAGATCAGGAACGCCCCGGCCACGACGCTGATGAATGCCCCGATCTCGGCGGCGTCCTTGTTGTCGCTGTACCACTGGGCGACCGCCGCGGGCCCATCATCCGCGCTCTTCGGCTCACCCGTGACGATGATGCTGACGATCAGCAACACGATGAACCCGAGACCCGCAACCAACGGCACCCATGCCTTGTCGCTTCTCTCCATGCGCGTTCCTCCTCTATTGGACGCCTCCCCCAAAGCGTTCTGACGGGGATTCGTGCCACGGTTGGTGGCAGCGGGGGCGAGTATCCCAACGTGGTCGGTCGTACCAATGGCCGATGAGCGGCTTACTTGACGCTGCAATAGGGTTCCCGCGCCATGCCACAGGTGCCGACCGTGACCGGGATGGTCGAGGCCGAAGAGCTCGGCACGACCCTGATTCACGAGCACCTGCGCAACGCCGACGAGGCGGTCCGCAACCAGTGGCCGCACGCGGGCGCCGTCAAGGAGGACGAGCCCCACGAGGTCCCGCCCGAGCAGGTCTTCGAGATCGCCGTGCGGGAGGCGAGGGCGGCAGTGGACCTCGGCGTCAAGACGATCGGCGAGCCCACAGCGATGTTCCTCGGCCGCGACGTGGAGTTCATGCGGCGGGTCTCGGAGGAGACCGGCCTCCAGGTGATCCCCTGCACCGGGATCTACACCTACGACTACCTGCCGCAGTTCTTCATGAACCGGGATCCGGACCAGATCGCCGAGCTTTTCGTGCACGACATCCAGGAGGGCATCCAGGGGACGGACATCAAGGCGGCCTTCATCAAGTGCGCCGCCGACGAGCCCGGGGTGAACGAGAACATCGAGAAGGTCCATCGCGCCGCCGCCCGCGCGAGCGTCCGGACCGGCGCGCCGATCATGGCCCACTCACGACCGGCCAGCAACACCGGCCCGCGCCAGGTCGAGATCTTCGTCGAGGAGGGCGTCGACCCGGCCAAGATCCAGATCGCCCACACCGGCGACAGCGACGACCTGGACTACATCGAGGGCCTGCTCGAAACCGGTGTCTGGATCGGGCTCGACCGCTACGGCCTCGACATCTTCC
>DATDKZ010000219.1:0-4793 GCA_036519575.1 Actinomycetota bacterium
ACAAGCTCGGGAACATCTGCACGATCGGGCGGCTCGACGTGGGAGAGACGCAGACCTGCACGGCCGACTTCACCGCATCCAGTGCCTTCGGCGGTCCGCTCGACAATGTAGGCAAGGCCAGGGGTAACGATGTGACCGGGAAGAGCGTTCAGGACACCGACCAGGCATCCGTCGACGTGGTGCTAGGGAGAACCGTGACCCCCGTGACGCCGCCGAGCGGCCTGGCCTTCACGGGTGGGAGCGGCGTTCTCCAGATGGCCGGGGTGGCCCTGCTGCTGCTACTGCTGGGCACCGGCATCCTGTTCCTCACCCGGCGCCGGGAGGACGGGACGGAAGCGTAGGGCGAACAACCGAACGGAACGAACGGGAACGGCCCGGGCGCGGCAGGCGCCCGGGCCGTCCTTTCGTGAACCGGCGAGGGGCGGGCCCTCACCCGCTTCTAGCCGTAGAAGATAACCGTCACCCACAGGTGCCCGTCGACACTCGCCATACCGATGGCGACGTGGTCGAAAGCGCTCCGCAGGATGTTCTCCCGATGGGGAGGGCTGGCCATGAACGCGTCCTGCAACCCGTCCACCGTCGAGCCTACGCCGACGTTCTCGCCGCCGACGGCGAAATGGTACGGCGAGAGGATGCTGACAAGCGTGTCGTTATCGGAGTGGTACAGGTAGCCCTTGTTCGCCATCTCGACGCTGTGGTGCCGGGCATAGCGCGACAGCAACCAGTTGAGCTTCACGTCGGCTCTTTCGTGCGACTCGCGCGCTTGATTCGTCAGCGACAGCATGTGCAAGCGACGCATGAACCTCTCGCCGGCAGCAGCCCGGGCCGGAGCGAACGCAGCCATCAGCGATGCCGCGAGGAGCAGGGTCACCAGGACTCCCGCCCCCCGTCGTGCGACCCGTGCCTCCATGTCCAGCCTCCCGACGTCCTTTGAACGTCTTGGCTGGTATCGGTCGGACGGCGCGCACGATTGACGCGTCCATAGTCGGAATTGACCACTCCCCCACCTGGCCCACAGGCGGGGCCGAAAGGCTTATGACCAGCGGAGCTTCAGATGCCTGGCGGCTCGGGCCTCGTCGAGGCGCCGCACAGGTGTGGTGATCGGTGCTTGGTGCAACATGTCCGGGTCCGTCTTCGCTTCCTGGGCCGCCTGGACCATCGCAACAGCCAAGCCGTCCAGGGTCTCCCGGGTCTCGGTCTCGGTGGGCTCCACCATCATCGACTCCTCCACGACGAGAGGGAAGTACACGGTAGAGGGATGGAAGCCGAGGTCGATGACGCGCTTGGCGATGTCGATGGCTCGGATCCCGGTCCGGTCACGGAGCGGTCTGGCGGTGGCTACGAATTCGTGCATCGGCCGGCCCGGGTAGGCCAGGGGGAACGCCTCTTTCACCAGCTCGGCCAGGTAGTTCGCATTCAGGACCGCGCGCTCCCCCACCTCCTGGAGGCCGTCGCGCCCGTGCAGGAACACGTAGGCATAGGCCCGGACGAGGACGCCGAAGTTCCCGTGAAAGCCATGCATCCGCCCGATCGAGTCCACACGATCCGCGGACAGGCGGAACTCCCCCGTCGCCTCGTCCCTCTCCACCGACGGTATGGGGAGGAACGGCACGAGCTCCTCGGTGACCCCCACGGGCCCGGCTCCCGGCCCTCCCCCACCGTGCGGCGTGGCGAACGTCTTGTGGGTGTTGATGTGGACGATGTCGAAGCCCATGTCGCCCGGCCGGCACCGTCCCAGGATGGCGTTCAGGTTCGCTCCGTCGTAGTAGACGAGACCACCCGCGTTGTGGACCACGCTCGTGATCTTCTCGATCTCCTCCTCGAACAGTCCCAGGGTGTTCGGGTTGGTGAGCATGAGCCCCGCGACCTCCTCGTCCACCAGCTTCTCGAGCGCCGAAACGTCGACCAGCCCTCGCGCGTCGGACGGGATGTGCAGGGCCTCGTACCCGGCCAGGCGAACGCTGGCCGGGTTGGTCCCGTGCGAGGAGTCGGGGATCGCGATCCGGGTACGAGCGTTGCCCTGCTTCGTGTGATGGGCCCGCATGAGGAGCAGGCCGGTGAGCTCTCCGCACGCTCCGGCGGGCGGTTGCAGCGTCGCTCGAGCCATGCCGGTGACCTCGCACAACGCCCGCTCCAGACGCCACAGGAGCTCCAGGGCTCCTTGGACCGTGTGGTCGGGCTGGTGTGGGTGGGCTCGTTGGAACCCCGGGAGCGCGGCCACCGTCTCGGCCACCTTGGGGTTGTACTTCATCGAGCAGGATCCGAGCGGATACACGCCGGTGTCGACGCCGTAGTTCATCTGCGCCAGGCGCGTGTAGTGAGCAACGATGTCCCGCTCCGCTACTTCCGGAAGGGCTGGAAGGTCGCGGCGGGCGAACTCTGCCGGCACGGGAGCTTCGGGGACGTCTGGCGCGGGGAAGCTGTACGCGCGGCGGCCGGCTCGGGACCGATCCATGATGGACCCCGATTGGATGTCCGGACCCTGCGTGCGTACCGGTGCGCCGGTCACGCCAGCGCTTCCCGCATCGCGCCGGCCAGGGCATCGATCTCCGCCTTCGTCCGCCGCTCCGTGACCGCCACGAGGAGCGCGCGCCCGTCGGCGTCAGTGAGCGGGACGCCGGCGAGGAATCCGCGCTGGATCAGTTCGTCCCGGACCTCGTCGGCGGGTCGAGGAAGCCGCAGCGCAAACTCCTTGAAGGACGGAGCGCCAGGAAAAAGCGGCTCGACGCCACGGATCTCACACAGTCGTTCCGCCGCGTACGCCGCCTTGGCCGCGCATCGCCGGCCCAGCTCGGCCAAGCCCTCGGGGCCCAGCCACGACAGATAGACCGTCGCGGCGATGGCCATCAGCGTCTGGTTGGTGCAGATATTCGACGTTGCCTTCTCCCGACGGATGTGCTGCTCCCGCGCCTGGAGGGTGAGGACGTACCCGACCTTGCCGTCGACGTCCACGGTCTCACCGACGATGCGCCCGGGCATCCGCCGAACGTCGTCCAGGCGGGTGGCGATGACGCCCAGGTACGGGCCCCCGAAGTTCAGGTGGTTGCCGAGGACTTGACCCTCGGCCACGGCGATGTCGGCGCGTAGCTCTCCAGGAGGTGCCAGCACGCCGAGCGAGAGCGGGTCGAACACCTGGATGGCCCGGGCGCCGCCGGCGTGGGCCTCGCCGAACAGCTCGCGTGCCGGTTCGAGGATCCCATAGCGGTTGGGATGCTGGACGATCACGGCGGCCACGTCGTCGCCGACCTCCGGTTCACCGCCCCGGCCCTCCTTCACGGGGAATATCTCGGGCTCGTAGCCCGCTCCCCTGCCGTAGGTCCGAAGGGTCTCGAGGTACCGGGGATCGACCGCCTCGGAGACCAGGACCCGGTCCCGGCCCGGCGAGGACCTTGCCAGGTTCACCGCCTCTGCTAGGGCGGTGGCACCGTCGTACAGCGAGGCGTTCGACACCTCGAGTCCCGTGAGCTCGCAGATCATGGACTGGTACTCGAAGAGGGCCTGCAGCACCCCCTGCGACAGCTCGGGCTGATAGGGGGTGTAGGAGGTGTAGAACTCCGAGCGCCCCGCCAGTGCCCACACCACGGAGGGCACGTAGTGGTCGTAGGCGCCGGCGCCCGCGAAGCAGACCAGGTCGTCGGCGTTCCGGTCGGCGGCGGCGAGCGCTCGCAGATCCGCCACGATCTCCATCTCGGAGACGCCGTCGGGGAGGTCGAGTGGCCGGTCCAGACGGACCGAGGGGGGGATCTGGTCGAACAGCGCATCCAACCCGTCGAGCCCGATCCGGGCCAGCATCTCCCGTAGGTCGTCGTCCGTGTGCGGGGCGAACCTCATGGCACCGGGCACAGTCTACGGCCTGGCCGTGTTCCGCTGACCCTCAGCCGGTGACCTCAGCCGGTGACGTCCTCGAGCCCGTACTTGGTGACCAGGGACAGGTAATCGCGCTGGTAGAAGATCTTGCAATTGATCCCCGGGTACAGCTCCCGCAGTTTGCGGATCTTCCGGTTCTTCTTCGTGACGAGCTTCTGGTTGAGCGTCGTGATCTCGATGTACAGGTCGTACTGGGGCAGGAAGAAGTCGGGGGTGAACCGCTGGATCACGTTGCCCTGCTTGTCCCACTCGAGGTCGAACGACCGGGGCTCGTAGTCCCAGTCGATCTGGTAGAAGTCCAGCAGTCGGGCGAACTGGCGCTCGCTCGCATGCGCGAACCTCACGACATCGCTCTTCGGGGCCAGGGTTGGGGCTGTGGTTGGAGCTTTCACGCGCCTCCGGCCCGAGCGACCTCGCGTCCCCTCCGTCGCGCGCCCTTGGCGATCGTTCCCTCCAGATCCGTCCATACCTTGTCGACGGCGAGCGCGAAGACGCCCTGGCCCTTGGCCAGGAGGTCCACCACGGCCTCCGGGGACTCCACCGCATAGATACGGGTGCCGTCCGAGACGATCGTCGTGCCAACTTCCGGCTCCTTCAGCGCCCGCAACGTCCCGATGGCCTTGCGGACCTGCTGGAGGCTGACCCCGGTGTCCAGGAGCTTCTTGATGATCCGCAGCAGCGCGAGGTCCTGGAACGAGTACAGCCGCTGGGTCCCCGACCCCCGGGCGTCCCGCACGGAGGGCCGGACCAGCCCGGTCCTGGTCCAATAGTCGAGCTGCCGATAGCTGATCCCGACGATCCGGCACACGTCGGGGACGCGATACCCCTGCTCGTCCATCACAACTCCGTAATTACGCGAACTCAGGTGAGGCTATTGCGCTGTGCGCAGCATGTCAATCACCGCAGATTTCTCGACTTTTTTTCGT
>DATDKZ010000220.1:0-2100 GCA_036519575.1 Actinomycetota bacterium
GAGCTCGACGTCCCGGCGGCGCTGACCCAGCGATGGCCCTCACTTTCCAGCCTGGAACGGACGCCCGCCTACAACGTCGGGCGTGCCTACGCGGCGTTCGCGGCAGACATCGACAACGGGACCCACAGCGTGCCCGATCTCGCCGACGGCGTCCGGCGCCACGAGGTCATCGCCGCCATCGAGAGGTCCGCCGCTTCAGGGGAACGCGAGAAGGCGTAGGCCGCGGGATCAGTGGCCGATGTTGGGGAGCGGTTGGGGCACATCCAGTGCGGATGATCCCGGGGACCCGGGAAGCATCGCCTCGAGCCGCTCGGCCATCCGAGGGCTCATACCTTCGCCCTCGTGCTTGAAATAGCAGTAGACGTCGCTCCCCGCCGCGAGCGCCGGCGCGATGCGGTCGGCCCACCCTTGCAGCTCCTCGTCCGAGTAGTCGGTCTTGCGTAGGCGGAGGTAGCCGTACGGGTCCCACGACAGGTCGTCGGGTCCCGGGTCCTTCTCGTCGGTCTCCGCGACGCACCAGGCCACGCGCTGCTCGTGAAGGAACTCGCGGGCCTCGTTCCACGAGGGCTCGCGGAACTCCATCACGGCTCGCACGTCGGGCGGGAGCGACCCGACGAACTGCTCGATGAGCCGGCGGTCGTATCTCAGCGTCGGCGGGCACTGGAACAGGACGGTGCCGAGGCGATCGCCGAGAAGCTTCGCCAGTCGAAGGAAGTCGTGGACGTCGTCGTCGGCGTCGGCCAGGCGCTTGAAGTGCGTGATCCGCTGGTTCGCCTTGAGCGTGAACGCGAATCCCTCCGGCGTGCCCTCCCGCCAGCCGGCCAGGGTCTTCTCCGTGGGGTACCGACGGAATGTGTAGTTGATCTCTACCGAGCGGAACCTGCTCGCGTAGTACGAGAGCATGTCGGCGTTCTTCAGCCCCTCGGGGTAGAAGACACCGTGCTTCCACTCGTCGTAGGCGAATCCCGAGGTCCCCGTGTAGAGCGTGCCCGCCATCGGGGACAATCATCCCAGACATGGTCATGCCGGAGGTTCGTAGCGAGATCGATACGGGGTCGGGACCGGTCGGCGCGGCCTGGATCGGGCCGGGCGGCGCCGTGGCGACGCTCGTCGTCGCCCACGGCGCCGGCGCGGGCATGGACCACCCGTTCATGGCCGGCTTCGCCAGGGCCATCGCCGGGCACGGCGTCGCGACCCTTCGGTTCAACTTCCCCTACGTCGAGCGGGGCCGGCGGTCCCCGGACGCAGAGGGCGTGCTCCGAGCGACGTGGCTCGCCGCGTTCGAGGATGGCCGGTCCCGCTCGGACGGCCGCCCGGTGCTGGCGGGGGGCAAGTCCCTCGGCGGGCGCATCGCCTCGATGACCGTGGCCGACGAGATGCCGGCCGCCGGGCTGGTGTTCCTGGGCTACCCGTTCCACCCACCGGGCAAGCCGGAACGGGTCCGCGACGAACACCTGTACCGGATCACGGTCCCAATGTTGTTCATCCAGGGGACGGCCGATCCCTTCGCAAAGCCCGAGATCGTCCGGAGGGTCCTTGGCAAGCTGGGGCGGGTTGCCGAGCACGTGGCGATCGAAGGCGGCGACCACTCGTTCAACGTGAGGGGGCAGAAGCGTGACGCGAGGGAGGTCGGGGAGACCCTCGCCGGCCTGGCCGCGCCCTTCGTCCTGCGGGTAGCCGGTGCCGGCTGATGCCGAGAAAGAACCGCCGGGCGGCGGAGCCGGTCGAGGCAGCCCGTGTGCCGCAGTCGGCCGGGCCGACCTGGTCCCTGGCCCCGGGGTTCGAGGTTCGGCGGGTGAGCAGCGACAAGCCCTACCGCTGCCCAGGCTGCGACCACGAGATCCGCCCGGGCGTCTGGCATCTGGTCGTGGTGCCACAGGACGGGCCGGAGGAGCGCCGGCACTGGCACGCCGAGTGCTGGCGGCGCGAGCTCCGCAGAACCCGGGGCCGCTGACCCGCCGTCGCTATCATCGGAGCGTGCCCACTCGGCAGGTCCGGGCGACCCTCATGCCCACGCGGGATGGCTGGATCGGCCGCATCCCCTCCACCGGCGTCGAGGTCACCGGGTCGTCGCGTGCCCGCTGTCTGGCCAGGCTGCGC
>DATDKZ010000221.1:0-2078 GCA_036519575.1 Actinomycetota bacterium
CGGGCTTCGCGATCGGTCCGATCACCTTCGCGACGTGCTCGCGGAGCTCGGCGAGCATCGCGGCATCTCCCTCGAATCCCGTCTTCAAGGTGACGAACGCCACGATCCCCTCTCCCTTCAGATCGTCCGGCCGAGAGACGACGGCGGCCTCGGCCACCTTCGAGTCGTCCACCAACGCTGATTCGATCTCGAACGTTGACAGTCGGTGCCCGGCCACGTTCATCACATCGTCGATCCGACCGAGGAGCCACAAGTACCCGTCCTCGTCACGCCGAGCGCCGTCCCCGGCGACGTAGACGTCGGGACCGAACCTGCCGAAGTACGTTTCGATGTAGCGATCGGGATCACCCCAGATCGTTCGCGCGATCCCCGGCCAGGGGTGCGTGAGCACGAGGTAGCCACCGCCGCCCAGCGGAACGGACGCTCCGGTCTCGTCGACGACGTCGGCATCGATCCCCGGGAAGGGGATGGTCGCCGAGCCCGGCTTGAGGGTGGTGATCCCGGGGAGCGGCGAGATCAAGATCGCGCCGGTCTCCGTCTGCCACCACGTGTCGACGACCGGGCAACGCTCGCCCCCGATCACGGTCCAGTACCAGACCCATGCCTCGGGGTTGATCGGCTCGCCGACGGAGCCGAGGAGCCGCAGCGAGGAGAGGTCGTGCTTGCCCGGATACTCGGTGCCCCAGCGCATGAACGAGCGGATCGCGGTCGGGGCGGTGTAGAGGATCGATACCCGATGCTTCTCGATGATCGACCACCACCGGTCCTTGTCGGGCCAGTCGGGCGCTCCCTCATACATCACGCCGGTGGTGTGGTTCGCGAGCGGCCCGTAGACGATGTACGAATGCCCCGTGACCCAACCGCAGTCGGCGGCGGTCCAGAAGACGTCATCGTCGTGGATGTCGAAGATCATCCGGTGCGTCGTGGCGACCTGGGTCAGGTAGCCGCCGGTCGTGTGCACGATCCCCTTGGGCTTGCCGGTCGTGCCGCTCGTGTAGAGCAGGTAGAGCAGATCTTCCGCCTCCATGTCCTCCGGCTCGCACGTCGGCGACTGCTCGGCGACGAGATCGTGGTACCAGTGGTCGCGACCCTCGGTGAACGCATGCTCGTTCCCGCATCGGCGCACGGTGATCACGTGCTCGATCGACGGGCACTCCCGCACCGCCTCGTCCGCGTTCGCCTTCAGCGGAACGACCTGCCCACGCCGCCAGGCGCCGTCGGCGGTGATCAGGACCTTGGCCTCGGCGTCGTTGATCCGGTCCCGCAGGGCCTCGGAGCTGAAGCCGCCGAACACGACCGAATGCGGGGCGCCGATCCGCGCGCACGCGAGCATGGCTATCGGGAGCTCGGGGATCATGCCGAGGTAGATGTTGACCCGGTCTCCCTTGCCGATCCCCAGCGCTCGAAGCGCGTTCCCGAGGCGACACACCTCTTCCAGGAGCTCGGCGTACGTGATCGTCCGCGCGTCCCCTGGCTCGCCTTCCCAGAGGAACGCGACCTTCTCGCCACCGCCGGCCTCGATATGACGGTCCAGGCAGTTCACCGAGGCGTTCAGGCGTCCCCCCTTGAACCAGGTGACCCAGGGCGCGTCCCGCTCCATCACGGAATCCCAGGGGCGGGACCAGGCGAGCCGGCCGGCCTGCTCTGCCCAGAAGGCCTCGTGATCGGCGGCGGCCGTCTCGTAGACGGCCGGGTCCCCAACGACGGCGTGGTCTCGGAACGCTTGCGGTGGTGGGAATATTCGTTTCTCCGAAAGGAGAGCGTCGATGTTGCGCTGGGGCTCGCTCACGTCGGTGGATCCTCCCTCGGATGTCCGTGGCGCCGGGCGGACCGCCATCGTACGCAGCCGGCAGGTTCAACGCGACCTCGTACGTGCTTGCATCAAGTGCCCGTGCGGGGCACCATCGTGGAAGGCCGCCCTCGAGGGCGGCCGCGGGGTATGTACGGTTGCCCCCGGGGGGAGCACACGAGGTCGGCCGCCACCGCGGTCGCGAGGGGAAGGGAGGCGTCGGATGGCCGACGTGGCCTACTGCATGAAGTGCCGCGAGAAGCGCGAGTTCACCGGCTCGCTGGTCACG
>DATDKZ010000222.1:0-20979 GCA_036519575.1 Actinomycetota bacterium
ATGCACGACCCCCGTCGAGGTTTCGCTCTGTGTGAGCAACACGGCTTTGGCCGGAGCCTTCGACATCGCGGCCCCGACGTCGGCGGCCCTCACCGCCTCGCCCCACTCGTAATCGATCGTGTGGACGTCGAGCCCGTAGGCCCGGGCGATCTTGGCGAACCGCTCCGCGAAGTATCCGGCCAGCGGCACCAGCACCGGGTCGCCCGGAGAGAAGCAGTTGGCGACGGCCGACTCGAGACCTCCGGTGCCCGAGGAGGTGAAGATCAGGACGTCGGACCCCGTGCGGTACAGCCGCTGGAGGCCCTCGGTCACCTCCCGAAGCATGCGGCCGAACCCGGGACCACGGTGGTAGACGAGCGGACTCCCCTGGGCCAGATACACCTCGGGCGGGATCGGTGTGGGTCCAGGGGCCAGGATGATCTCGGGTCTGTCCACGATGTGCTCGCTCCTGGGGGAGGATCCAGCACGCGATGTTCGCGTGGATGGGCCAGCGTACCATCCGTCGGCTGTCGAACTAGAAACGGAAGCTGTGGAAGACGTCCTCGGCCGGCTCGCGATCACGGAGGTCCTCGGCGGAGAGCTCCGTGGCGTGCGGGGTCCGGCCGAGGATCCGATCGACCAGCGATCGGCGGCCCTTCGCGCGGGCCAAGGTTCGCGAGATCCTGTCCATCCGGGCATCGCGGCGCTTCCGTTGCTGGTTCAGGTCGCAGGGCAGGTGGCTGACGACGGGGCCCACAGTCACTCCTTCGGGGGCGCGAGCGTGCGGAGGTCGATCTCTGGGTCGGCGAGCAGCTCGGGGTCCGGCCGGACCTGGGCCTTGATGAGCGGCATGGAGCGCCGCACGTCTCGGGGCCAGTTCATGGTGAAGGTCGAGCGGAGCACGCCTTCCTTCAGCAGGAAGGCGGCGAACGTCCGTTCCTCCAGGCTGCCTCGCACGATCACATCGTCCCACTCGGTGGCGAATCCGGCCATCTGGATGTTCACGTCGTACTGGTCCGACCAGAACCAATGGGGGTCGTCGAAGACCTCGTTGTGGCCGAGCATGTTGCGGGCCCCCGCCTGCCCCATCTTCAACGCGTTGTCGAAGTGCTCGACCCGGATGCGACCGAAGACTGGGTGGTCGTGGCGGGCCACGTCGCCCGCCGCGAAGACGCCGGGGACGTTGGTCTGGAGGGCCGGATCGACCAGGATCCCGTTGTCCACGGCCACGTCGGTCCCCTGCACCACCTCGGTCACGGGCTCGACGCCCACGCCCACGACGGCGAAGTCGCCTTCGATCGCCCTGCCCTGCTTCGTGTGGAGCACCTCGAACCGTCCGTCGCCCTCGAACCGTTCCGCCGCATCTCGGAAGAACATCTGCACACCGTGATCGCGGTGGAGCCCCTCGAGCACCCGGCCGAGCTCGGTCCCCAGGACCCGCTGGAGCGGTGTCTCGGCGAACTCGACGACCGTGACATCGACGCCCCGGCCGCGGAGCGAGGCGGCCACCTCGGCGCCGATGAACCCCATGCCGACCAGCACGGCCCGGGCCCCCGGCACGGCGGCCGCCCTGATCGCGTCGGAGTCGGCGAGGCGGCGAAGGTCGTGTACCCCCGGCAGGTCGAGTCCCGGCAACGGGAACTTCCGGTTACGGCACCCCGTGGCGATGAGGAGCGAGTCGAACGCGATCCGCTCGCCGTCCAGGAGCTCGACACTTCGTCCGGCGACGTCGACGCGCTGGGCCCGCTCCCCGAACCGGGCCTCGATCTGGTTCTCCTCGTACCACTCCACCGGCCGGATGAACCGGGGTTCCTGCTCCTCGCCGCGCAGGTACTCCTTTGACAGGGGCGGCCGCTCGTACGGCGGATGGGATTCCTCGCCGATCAGCACCACGCGACCGTCGAACCCCTCCTCGCGAAGCGTGGCCGCCGCGGTGCCACCGGCCATGTTGGCTCCGATGACGAGGAAGGTCGACACGGACTACTCGAGCGAGACGAGCAGCTGGCCGTCCTCCTCGCGCACCTCGAACACGTCGATGGGCTCGGTGGCCGGACCGTTCACCACCTCGCCGGAGGTGACGTCGAACTGGCTTCCATGGCAGGGGCACTGGATCACCAGGCCCTCGAGGTCCCCCTCGGCCAGGGAGCACTGCTGGTGCGTACAGACGTCATCGAACGCGTGCAGGTTGCCGCCGGCGTTCGCGATGGCCACCATCCGGTCCCCGACGGGAACGGCAGTCATCTCGCCATCGCCGATCTCGCCGGGCTCGACCTTCGCCCAATCCGCCATGTACCGGCTCTCCTTCCCCTCTCGTTCCGTGTGCGGTCCGAGGACGCGCGAGCCACAGCATAGGGCACGAGCCGCGGAGAGCCGAACCGCGCCGGGCGCTAGTCGGGTGGGCTCCCGGTCCTTCGCCGGGCAAGGAGGTCTGGAGTCAGGTATCCCAGGCCGACCACCACGTACATGCCGAATAGGATCAGGAACCCCTCCCGGAACCCGAGCGGAAGCATCGCCGGGATGAGCGCCCCCAGCACCCACGACAGCTGGAACACCACCTCGTAGCGGACGAACACGCGGCCGTGCGCTCCGCCCGGCGCGAGCTGCTGCATGAGGCTCTGGAACGCCAGGCGCCCGAGCTCGCTCGAGGCCCCGGCGACCAGCACGAACGCCGTGAGGATGGGCAGGGAGAACGCGACGAACGCGAGGAACGCCCCGATCCCAGCCGCCACGATGCACGCCACCACCACCGCTTCCTCTCGAACGGAGATCGGGAGCCGGGGGGCGATCACGTCACCCAGGAAGCCGCCGAGGGCGGCCCCCCCGGCCAGTACCGCGAACCAATACGTCGGCTCGCCGCTTCGCCGAAGGCCGAATGCGATGGAGAACAGAAGGAACCCGTTCGCGGCTCGCAGGCCGGCGCCCCCGATCGCGGGGGCGGCGAGTTCGGGGATGGCTCCCAGGCGGCTCACCTTTCCCCGGCGCGGCGGCACCTGGGGATTCGGCAGCCGAAGGTTCAGGAGCGAGGCGACCGTGTAGACGGCCGCCGCGCCGTACAGCGCGGCGGCCGCCCCTCCGGAGTTGAACAGCAACACGCCCGGCACCGCTGCCAGGGCCACGCCGCCCACGGCGATCCGTCCGAGGCGCGCGTTGGCGCGGACCAATCCCTCGTTCGGCCCAGCGTACGCCATGACCAGGCCGTTCCTGGTGATCGTGTGGACCCTCGACAGAACGAGGATGGCGAACGCGAACGGGTACAGCAGCAGCGTGTTGAACCCGGGGGCCGCGAACACACACACGATCGCGCGGCCGGCGGCGGAGGCGAGCGAGATGGCCCGCCGAGGACCGGCCCGGTCGAGCAGGGGCACGAGCAGCGGGCCGGCCACCGCGAGCGGCGCCAGCGTCAGCCCCAGGTACAAGGCGACCTTGGCCCGGGCCTCGCCCACCGGGACCTCGAAGAAGATCGACCCGGCCAGGGCGATGGCCACCATGGCGTCGCCGGCCGCGCTGGCCAGGTGCACGAGCGCGTAGGTGTCGAGCGGATCGTCGGAGACCCACAGCCGCCGGATCGGCCGGACCATGAGGCTCTCCAGCATCGCGGCCAGGCCCAGGAGGATGAGCTGCCACCACGGGTAGCGCTTGGGCTCCGGGCCGCTCCCCCCCATCTGCCGGCCCGATCGGGCCTCAGGACCCCGAGAGCTTGGCCCGGAGCAGCTCCTGGACGGTCCCCACGTTCGCGGCCCCGCGCGACTTCTTCATGACCTGGCCGACCAGGAAGTTGATCGCCCCGTCCTTCCCGGCCCTGAACTGCTCCACGGGGCCCGGATTCTCGGCGATGGCCTCCACCACCCACGCCTCGAGGGCAGACGTGTCGGTGACCTGCCGCAGCCCCCGAGTCTCCACGATCTCCTCGACGGGCTTGCCCGTCTCGAACGCCTCCTCCAGCACCTGCTTGGCCGCGGTGATGGAGATCGTCGCCTCCTCGACCAGGCGGATCAGGTCCGCGATGTGCTGAGGGGTGACCTTGCTCTCGGGCAGCTCGATCCGGGCCTTGTTCAGCAGGCCCGAGAGGTCCTGGGTCATCCAGTTGGCCACCGCTCCGGCCGGCGCCCCGAGGCCGACGGTCTCCTCGAGGAAATCCGCATTGGCCTTCGACGCGCCGACCAGCGCGGCCTGCCTCGGAGGCAGCCCGAGCTCACGTTCGAACCGGGCCCGGCGGGCGGCGGGCAGTTCGGGGAGCGAGCCACGGATCCGGTCGACCCACTCGGTGTCGGGCTCGAGCGGAGGAAGGTCCGGCTCCGGGAAGTAGCGGTAGTCGAACGCCTCCTCCTTGGATCGCAGGGTGTGGGTGGTGCCCTCCCCCTCGTCGAAGTGGCGAGTCTCCTGAACGAGCGGCTGGCCCGCGCGGAGCGCGGCGACCTGACGTTCCTGCTCGAACCTCAGGGCTCGTTCGAGCGAGCGAACCGAGTTCAGGTTCTTGATCTCGACCTTCGTGCCGTACTCGGAGGCCCCGGTCGGGCGGATCGAGATGTTCGCGTCGCATCGCAGCGAGCCCTCCTCCATCCGCACGTCGGAGACGTCGAGGGCCTCGAGCGTGGCCCGCAGTTCGTTGAAGTACGCGCGGGCCTCCTCGGGCGAGCGGATGTCCGGCTCGGAGACGACTTCGACGAGCGGCACGCCGGCCCGGTTGTAGTCGATCAGCGCGTACTCGGCCTGCGCGATCCGCCCGGACGCTCCGGCATGGGTGGTCTTGCCGGTGTCCTCCTCCATATGCACCCGAGTGATGCCGACTCGATGGATTCCCCCATCGACCTGCACGTCGAGGTGTCCCTTGACGCAGATCGGTAGGTCGTACTGGGAGATCTGGAAGTTCTTCGGCATGTCCGGATAGAAGTAGTTCTTCCGGTGGAACAGCGAGTACCGGGCGATCTCGCAGTCCAGCGCGAGACCGATGCGCACGATGTACTCGATGGCCTGCTCGTTCGGTACCGGCAGCGACCCGGGAAGGCCCAAGCAGATGGGGCAGACGTTGGTGTTCGGGGCGGCGCCGAACTCGTTCGGGGAGCCGCAGAACATCTTCGTGCGCGTCGACAGCTCGACGTGGCACTCAAGGCCGATGACGGTCTCGAAGTCCTCGCCCATGCGAGTGGTGAGCTTAGCCGCTCCCGCCCCTATCCTGGGCCCATGACCCGGACGGCAGGGCCACCGACCGCCCGGGCGAACCCTCCGCTGGTGTGGGTGGCCCTGGGCGCCGTCTACATCGTGTGGGGAACGACGTACTTCGCCATCCGCATCGTCAACCAGACGATGCCGCCGCTCCTCTCGGCCTCCGTCAGGTTCCTCGTGGCCGGCACGGTGATGTTCGCCTGGACCATCCGGCGGGGGGACCGGGACGGCGACCGCCCCGGTCCTCGCCAGTGGCGCGCCGCCGCCATCGTCGGCTGCGCGCTCCTCCTGGGCGGGAACGGCGGGGTCGTGTGGGCCGAGCGAACGGTTCCATCCGGCATCGTGGCCCTGATCATCGCCCTCGTCCCGTTGTGGATGGCACTCGTCGACCGGGTCCTGTTGAGGAACCGGCTCCGCATACCGACGCTCGTCGGGCTGACCACGGGATTCGCGGGGGCGGCGCTGCTCGTGGGGAGCTCGGCCAGCGGCGGAGCGGTGGACCTCGACGGGATGCTGTTCGCCCTGGGCGCCTCGCTCTGCTGGGCGTCGGGGTCGCTGTATTCGCGCCACGCACCGCTTCCCAAGCGTCCCTTCGTCGGCGTGGGCATGGAGATGCTGTGCGGCGGCGCCGCTCTGGGGATCGTGGCGATCCTGGCCGGCGAGCTCGGCGACATCCACCCCGAGCGGTTCTCGACGGCGTCGCTGCTGGCGCTGGGATACCTCATCGTGTTCGGCTCGTTCGCCGGCCTCGGGTCATACCTGTGGCTGTTGCGCAACGCCCGGACGTCGCTCGTCTCCACGTACGCCTACGTGAACCCGGTGGTCGCCGTATTCCTTGGGTGGGCGTTCCTGTCCGAGCCGATCGGCCTGCGGACAGTGGTGGCCGGGGCTATCGTCCTGGGGTCGGTCGCGTTGATCATCGCCTCGGGGGAGGCCGCGCCAGCCCCGGAGGCGGCCTCAGGCGGCGAGCTCACGCAGGAGGGGCGGGCGGGCGTCGAAGGCGAGCTCGCGCTCGAGGGTGTGGGCCACCCGGAGCAGGAGGGACTCCCCAAGGACCGGCGCCGTGACCTGGAGCCCGACGGGTAGTCCCACCTCGTCAAGGCCGGATGGGATGGAGATGCCCGGAACTCCTGCCAGGTTGGCCGGGATGGTGAACACATCGGAGAGGTACATCGCGAGCGGGTCGTCCGCCCGCTCCCCGATCCGAAAGGCGGTGGTGGGCGAGGTCGGGGACACCAGCACGTCGAACGACTCGAAGGCCTTCTCGTAGTCCCGGATGATCAGGGTGCGGACCTTCTGGGCCTGCCCGTAATAGGCCTCGTAGTAGCCCGCAGACAGCGCGTACGTGCCCAGCATGATGCGGCGCTTGACCTCGGGGCCGAAGCCTGCCCCCCGGGTCTTTGCCATCATCTCGATCGAGTCCTCGCCGGGGACCCGCAGCCCGTACCGGACCCCGTCGTACCGGGCCAGGTTCGAGGAGGCCTCGGACGGGGCGATGAGGTAGTACGCGGACAGCGCGTAGTCGGCGTGCGGGAGCGACGCCTCCCCGATCGACGCCCCGATGTCCGACAGCCGGTCGAGCGCGGACTGGACGCTCGCCCGCACGCCCGGCTGCACGCCTTCGCCGAACGCCTCCCTGACCACGCCGACCCGGAGCCCGCTCACGCCCTCGTCCAGGCCCTCGGTGTAGTCGTCGACCGTCCGGTCCAGGCTGGTGGCGTCAAGCCGATCACGGCCGGCCACCGCCGACAGCAGGATGGCCGCGTCCCGCACGCTCCGGGTGAACGTCCCGACCGTATCGAGCGACGAGGCGAAGGCGATGAGGCCGTACCGAGAGATCAGCCCGTACGTCGGTTTCAGCCCCACCACCCCGCACAGCGACGCTGGCTGGCGGACGGAGCCTCCGGTGTCGGTCCCCAGGGCCCACACCGCCTCTCCCGCGGCGACCGCGGCCGCCGACCCGCCCGACGATCCTCCGGGCACGGTGTCGAGGTCCCACGGGTTGTGCACCGGGCCGAACGCCGAGTTCTCGTTCGACGAGCCCATGGCGAACTCGTCGCAGTTGGTCTTCCCCATGAGCACCGAACCCGCGGCAGAGAGTCGAGCCCAGGGAGTGCAGTCGAACGGCGGGACATAGCTCTCGAGGATCCTCGATCCGCACGTCGTGGTGATGTCCTTCGTCGACAGGACGTCCTTCAGTGCGATCGGGATGCCGGCGGGGGACGGCGCGTCGCCCCCGGCGATCCGTGCGTCCGCCGCCGCGGCGCGCTCCCGTGCGAGCTCCGGCGTCCGCGCGAGGAAGGCGCCGACCCTCCCATCCACGGCCTCGATCCGGGCTAGGCACGATGCCGTGACCTCCGCACTCGATGTCTCGCCACCCCGGAGCTTCGCGGCAAGGTCGGCCGCGGTGAGATCGCAGAGCTCGGCCACCCTCAGCCGACCTCCGCGATCGGCGGGACCCTGAACCGATCGCCCTCCCGCTCGGGCGCGTTGGCCAGCGCCTCCTCGCGCGAGAGCGAGGGCACCGGCTCGTCGGGCCGCAGCACGTTCGCCCGGGGGATGGCGTATGCAGTGGGTGGCACGTCGGCGGCGGCAACCTCGCCAACCTTCGCCGCGCTCTCCAGGATCAACCCGAGCTGCGCTTTCAGCCGCTCCTTCTCCTCGGCGCTGAGGTCGAGCCGGGCCAGCCTGGCCACGTGGTCGATGTCGATCTCGACGGGCATGGCCCGCCAGTCTAGTTGGGGCTGTGCGTGTCCACGTAGCCCGGCGGCGGGATCTCGCCGGGAGCCGGCTCGTGGACCAGCCCGGGGCCCTCGTCCGCCGGGATCGGCACGTCGAGCTGGCCCGATGCCAGCAGGGAGAGCATGTCGATCCCCATCTCCACCGGATCGATCGTCCGGACGACCGACCATCGGAAGGCGCCGTCGGGCAGCTTCTCCGACAGATCGATCTCCGTCGCTTCCGCGGCGCTGCCCTCATCGTCGAGGACCAACCGGATCGTGGGACGGCCCAGCGCGCGCTCGTGGTTCCGCACGACCACGCCGACCTCCCCGGTCGAGAGCTGGACCAGTGACCCGACGGGGAACAGCCCCACGAGCCGGACGAACGTTCGGACAACGCGAGGGTCGAACGATCGGCCCGCCCCCGTCTGCAGGATTGCAAGGGCCTGGCGTCGCTCCTCGGGCTTTCGATACGAGCGCTTGCTGGTGATCGCGTCGAAGCAGTCGGCCACGGAAACGATCCGCGACGGAAGAGAGGCCACGCGACGACCGGAGAGCGATGGATAGCCCGACCCGTCGAACGCCGCGTGGTGCTCCAGGACGACCGAGACGGCCGGGTGGAGGGGATCGTGGGTGGTGACGGCGACGAGCCCGGCTCCGTCGACCGGATGACGCTGGATCAGCCGCCACTGCTCCTCGTTCAGCAACCCGTCGTGCTGGAGAACCTCCCGAGGGACCTTCACCTTCCCCACGTCGTGGAGCAGCCCGCCGATCCCGAGCGCGATCGATTGCTCGTGGGACAGGCCGATGGCCCTGGCTAGGGCCAGCGACAGGATGCAGACGTTCACCATGTGGTGGTACGTGTACTCGTCGTAGGACTTCACCGTGGTGAGCAGCAGGGCCTGGGCGGGGTCCTCGGAGATCAGCTCCGCCAGGTGCTCGGTGAGGCGCACGGTCGCGTCCAGATCCGCGGGACGCCCCGCCAGCAGCCGAGCCGCCGTCTGGCGCAAGAGCTCGAGGCCGGCAGCGTAGCTCTGGAGGAGCTCGGACATGCCGGTCACCTCCGCATCGGGAAGGACCGGGGTAGCCCGGTTCACACCGATCCACACAAGCTCGTTCTCGGCTGCCTTCTCCCCCATCAGCAACCGGAGGAGGGCATCCGCATCGGCCTGGGTCACACCGGGGCGGAACTCCAGTGAGTGCACGCCGGCCTCGGTCATCGACTGGGCCAGGCGGTTGAGCGTGAGCGACTCCCAGGCGAGCAGGGTCGCTCCCATGTAGAAGTTGCCGTCCGACACGAACAGGACCACGGGCCGACCCCGCGCGTCGCACAGCTCACCGATCTGTCGGGCGAGGTCCGCGGTGGTCTCCATCCGCTTGGGATGCTCTCCCGGGTACAGGGCGTAGACCTGACGTGCCGCCGAGAGCGCCCGAAGGAACTCCCGGGCCTTGACGATCTCCGATGTTGGCACGCTCATCCCCCGGCTCCCCTCGCGTCGCGGAGGAGGCGGCGGGCGCGCCGACGGAGCTTCCACGGGAGCCTGGGTCGGGTGTCGCCATCGCAGAGGACGCGGAGTACCTCCCGCCCCTCGGCCCATTCGGCCAGCTCGTCGAGGGCCTGCCGGCGAAGGCCTCGGTCGGTGTTGGACCGAGCGATGTCGCCCAGGGCCGCCGCGGCCTCCGGGGCGAAGATGGCCCCGAGGACGGACACGGCGGTTGGCCGAACGTCCTGAGGGCCTTCGGCAGCCAGCGTCCGCAGGTGCGGCACGGCCTTGACGCCGCCCGCCACCACGAGCGCCTTCACCGCTTCCTTTCGAACCTGGGCCGACGGATGGTGGGCCGCCCAGACCAGCTGGTCCAGCACCTCCTCGCCTCCGGCATTGCCCAGCAGGTTCGCGGCGTTCCTCACCACGTACCACCGGGGATCCTCCAGCCGGGCCATCACCGGCCGCAGGTGCCCCCGGGCGACCTGGCGGAGCGCGGCCAACAGATGGGCGCGCCGTTCACGATCGGCCTCGGCGAGCAGGTCCAGGAGCACCTCGACCCCCAGATCACCGAAGGGTTCGAGGACCTCCGGGACCGTGGCACCACCGTGTTCGGCGCGCGCCGTCTCCATCAATGCCAGCACCGCCTCGGGCGCCAGGGCCTGGCGGACGTACGCGCCGTACATGGAGTGCCGTTCGTCGTCGATTCCCCCCAGGGCTTCCCGAACCGGTTCCAGGAGCTCGCGGACGCGAACGGGATCCCGCATGGCCATGGCTGCCTGCAGCCCTTCGGCCCACAGGGACAGCACCTCGCCGAGTCGCTCCTCGTCAAACTCGAGGGTCACGTAGTCGTGGAACGCCAGCAGCGCCGATGCCTGCCGCTGCTCGTCCGTTCGGGGAAGGGTGGCCTGCATCGTTCGCACGTCGTCGCGTTCGGTCGCGGTCAGGTACCCGGCGAGCGCATCCGTCACCGACGCCGGCGGGCCGTCCGTCCCGGGTTCCGTGAGGTCCACCCCGACCGCCTCCAGGCCCGCCAGGATCGTGCCGGCCTCTTCCCGTCCGGCCTCGAGCGCCTCGGTCAGGTCGACCAGGTCCAGATGCCGGACGCCGGCGGCGGCGAGATGGGTGGCCAGCTCGACGGGATCCCGCCGGCCATCGCGACCCAGGTCGACGAGGGCCCGGGTGAGCTCGGCGTTGCTCATCGTGCCGATCAATCGTTCGGCGAGAGGGTCGTTGCGGACCCGATCCACCAGGATCTCGACGAGCGAGCGGCGGAGCTCCGCCGGGAGCTCCGTGACGACATCGTGCACCGTCGCGTGCAGGTCGATCTCCCGTCCCGCCTCGATCGACAGGTCCGAGACCAGGCCCCTGAGGCGCTCGAACAGGGCTTCGGCCTGGGTTCCCGGCCCGCCGGCCAGGTCGTCGATCCGAAGCTGTGAGGCCAGTAGGTGGGCATCCGGCACGCGAGCGGGACTGGCCACCACGCCCTCGGCCTCGTGGTCGGCTCCCTCAACGGCGGAGGGCCCTAGGGCGGAGAGCACGATCGACCCGACGCCCGCGGAGGCAAGCACCTCTTCCGCACCGCCCTGTTCCCTGAGATCTTCGGGCGGCATCGACAGCATGGCGAAGGTCCGTTCCAGGTCGCGAACGTCGGGCACCGCTCCGATTGCCACTCGCTCCACGCGTCGTTCGAAGCACGCGCGGGCCAGCCGCTCGGTCGACTCGTTGGGTGGCAGGGGCGTGCCCGCGAGCACGAAGCCCTCGCTTCGAACCTCCACGTCGATCGGCCCGGCTACGAGAGCCGAGCGGACCGACTCGTGGATCCGCTCCACCGCCGCCGCGAAGCCGGGGCGAGTCGAGCTCCCCGGGAACAGCCGGTACGCTGCCAGACCGAGCCAGAGCTGCCGCAGCAGCTCCGAGACTTCGCCGGCGCGATCCCCCCCGCTCACGACCACCTCGATCGGATGCCAACCCCCTCTCGCGGGGTTATCGACAGGCTGCCGCCTCGGCCTGAGCGGCCCTCACGCGCTCGGGATTATCGGAAGATGCCGAAGCGGGGCTCGACCCGTTGCGCCATGGCGGCGGCCATGAGCGCGTTCCCCACAAGCCAGACGTCGGTGATCGGGCCGACCCCACCGGGGACGGGCGTGATGGCCTCGGCCCTGGCCGCGACGCTCTCGAAGTCCAGATCGCCGACCATCCGGGTCTTGCCGGTGGCCGGGTCCTCCACCGCGTGGATACCGACGTCCACGGCGATCACGCCGTCGGCGACCATGTCGCCGGTCACGAGGGCCCGCACGCCCGCCGCGACGATCAGGATGTCGGCCAGGCACGTGAATTCGGCGAGCTTACCGGCCGCGTACGTGCGGCTGTGGCAAGCGACGACGGTGGCGTCGCGCTGAAGACCGAGCCATTGTGCCGGCTTGCCCACGCTGTTCGAGCGGCCGACCACCACGATGGTCTTGCCCGAGTAGAACGTGGCGGGATCTCGGCCCGTCGACTCGAGGTAGGAGTCCAGCAGGTAGTAGCAGGAAGCCGGGGTGGACGGGAGGAACCGGGGCCGCCCCTGGGCCAGCAGCCCGGTGTTCTGCGGGTTCACCGCCTCGATGTCCTTCAGCGGATCGATCGCGCTGTTGATCTCGGCCTCGGGGATGTGCGAGGGGAGCGGGTGCAGGACCAGGATCCCGGTGATCCGTGGATCGGCGTTCAGCTTGCCGATGGTCGCCGCGACATCCGCGAGCTCGACCTCGGCGGGCAGGCCCTCGGTCACGTACCGGTATTCGAGGGCCTCGCACAGCCGTCGGACGTGGCGCTCGTACGCCTGCGCGGCGAAGTCCTCGCCCACCAGCACCGTGGCCAGGCCCGGCCGCACCTCGGACAGCCGAAGGACCTTGAGCTCGTCCTCGATCGAGTGCCGCAGGTGGTCCGCGATCGCGTTCCCATCGATCACGTGGGCCACGTCATCCCTCCTCGATGGTCGAGGTCAGCGCCGCCCCAGGCGCCGGAGGAACTCCCGCTCGTCGAAGATCTCGACCCCAAGCTGCTCGGCCTGGGCGGCCTTCGAGCCCGGATTCTCCCCCACGACGACGAAGTCGGTCTTCTTGGAGACGCTGGAGGCAACCCTGGCGCCTGCGTCCTGCGCCGCCCGGGTGGCCTCGTCCCTGGACATCGAGGACAGGCTCCCGGTGATGACGATGGTCGTGCCGGCGAGCGGCCCCCCGGCCGGCCCCTCGGGCTTCTCGTCCGCCACCCGCACCCCGGCCCTGCGGAGCTTCTCGATGAGCTTGAGGTTCTGCCGATCGTGGAACCACTCGTGGACGCTTCGGGCGATCTCCGGCCCGATCTCCGGGATCGCGTCGATCTCCTCCACGCCGGCCTGAGCCAGGGCATCGATCGAGCCGAACGCTCGGGCCAGGACCTGCGCCACGTGGGTCCCGACGTGGGGGATGTTCAGACCGACCAGGAGGCGCCAGATGGGTCGATCCTTCGAGCCCTCGATGGCCGAGAGCAGGTTCTCGATCCGCTTGTCGGCGAACCCCGGGAGCTGGGCCAGCTGCTCCCGGGTCAGCGTGTACACGTCGCTCGGATCCTTCACCCATCCCATGTCCAGCAGCAGCAGGCCCGTCTTGTAGCCCAAGCCCTCGATGTCCATGGCACCCCGCGAGGCGAACGCGAACAGCCACTCGACGTTCTGCGACGGACAGCCCCGCTTGTTCGGGCATCGCCAATAGGCCTCGCCCTCCTTGCGGACGAGGGGCGTGCCGCACGAGGGGCACTTCCTCGGGAACCGCCATGGCTTCGCCTTCGCCGGCCGCTTCGACAGGACGGGGCCGACCACCTCGGGGATCACGTCGCCCGCCCGACGAACGATCACGGTGTCGCCCACGCGGATGTCCTTGCGCTTGACCTCGTCCTCGTTGTGCAGGGTGGCCGTGGTCACGGTCACGCCGGAGATGAACACGGGCTCCAGCACTGCGAACGGCGTGACGATGCCGGTGCGCCCCGTGTGCACATCGATCTTCTCGAGCACGGTTGTGCGCTCCTCGGGCGGGAACTTGTACGCCACGGCCCAGCGGGGGGCGTGGCTGGTGGCGCCGAGCTCATCCTGCAGGGCGATCTGATCGACCTTCACCACCACGCCGTCGATCTCCCAGTCGACGGTGTGCCGGTTCTCCTGCCACTTCTGGATGTAGGCGATCACGCCGTCCAGGTCCTCCCGCACCTCCCCCTGCGGCGGGACCGGCAGCCCGGCGTCGCGGCACCACTGGAGGAACCCCGAGTGCGACTCGAAGCGGATCCTCTCGGCATAGCCGAAGCTGTGGACCCACAGCGCCAGGGGGCGGCTCGCCGTGACCTTGGGGTCCTTCTGCCGCAGGCTTCCCGCCGCGCCATTGCGGGGGTTGGCGAAGGGGCGCTGGCCCGCCTCGAGCAGCTGCTGGTTCAGCTTCTCGAACGCCCTCACCGGCAGGTAGATCTCTCCCCGGACCTCCAGGACCGGGGGTGGGTCCTTGACCCGGAGCCGTTGGGGCACCGAGCGCACCGTCCGGACGTTGGCGGTGATGTCCTCACCGACCCGGCCGTCCCCCCGCGTGGCCCCCTTGACCAGGAGGCCGCGTTCGTAGGTCAGGGCCACGGCGATGCCGTCGATCTTCAGCTCGCAGAAGTACCGGGCCTCGGGCCCGACGGCCCGCTCCACCCGGGTGGCCCACGCCTTCAGCTCCTCCTCCGAGAACACGTTGTCCAGCGAGAGCATCACCGAGCGGTGCTCGACCGGCGCGAACAGGTCGGCGGGGGCCACCCCCACCCGCTGCGTCGGGCTGTCGGGGGTCACGAGCTCGGCGAATCGCTCCTCCAGCTCCCGGAGCTCCCGCATGAGCTCGTCGTACTCGGCATCGGAGACTTCCGGATCGTCCAGGACGTAGTACCGGTACGCGTGGTTGTTCAGGAGCTCACGAAGCTCCTCCACCCGGAGCTTTGCCGCCGCGCGATCGCGTTCGGCGTTTCCCATGTCCGCTCGGGGCCGCGTCTACGCGGCGATCTCCACGCCGCCCATCATCCCGATCCGCTCCCCGAGCACCACCACCGCCCCGTAGATCCCGGGGACCTTCTTCAGGTAGTCGAGCGCGGTGCGGAACCCGTCGGGCTTGGGGAGGATGGCCTGCACCCCGGCGGCCGCCGCATCGGCCAACATGCACGAGTTGGCCAGCACGGCGATGCCGTCCACCCGCCCCCCCTGGTTCGTCGAGATCCCCACCCCTTCCTTGCGGGGCGGGACCACCACGGCGATCGATGCGCCGTTCGGCCGGCGAAGGACGGTGAGCTTCTGGCGCTTCTTGGCAACGATGAAGTAGTCGCCGCCGCAGGTCACCATGAGCTCACCCCCCGACCGCACCAGGAACCGCCCGACGTGGTCGGCCAGGGCCCCGAGGAAGGAGTACATGGGACCGACCCCCGCGCTCCGACCCACCTGCGCCATCTCCTGGACGATGGCCGGTGCGTCGGGGGGGACATCGATCGGTCGCTTGCTCGTGCGGATCTCGGGGTTGCGCAGCGTGTAGGCCTCGAGTTGCTCCCAAAAGGAGAGCGCCGCGGCCCGGGACTCCTCATCCAGGTCCGTCCGGGCCGTGATGTGAATCACCACATCCTGGACCTGGATGTCGAACGTCCGTGGCTTCCTCTTGAACAACCGCACGCGGTGACCTCCGTGAGTCCGTGAGCGACTCGAAGGCCGATGATAACGAGCCTCGCCGCCGGGAATCCGGCGGCGGGGCTCGGCGGTGCCTACCGCAAGGACTCGATGATCCTCGCGCCCCCGAGGAGCTCGTCACCCCGATACACCACGACGCTCTGGCCCGGCGCCACGCCGCGCTGCGGCGTGCGGAACTCCGCCTCCAGCCGGCCATCGATCGCCTCGACGACGGCGGGGATGTCCTCGCCGTTGTAGCGGATCCGGACCTCGGCCTCGAACGGGCCAGCGGCGGGCGGCTCGCCGCCCACCCACGAGACGCGATCGGCCACGAGCCCTCGTCGCGACAGCAGATCGCCGGGGCCCACCACCACGCGGTTCGCCCGCGCGTCGACCTCCACGACGTAGGACCGTTCGCCCGTCGACACCCCGATGCCGCGACGCTGTCCGACGGTGAACCGGAACGATCCCCCGTGGCCACCGATCACGTTGCCATCCGGATCGACCACCTCACCCGGACGAGCCATGCCCGGCGCCTGCTCCTCGATGAACGCGGCGTGATCGGCTCCGGGGACGAAGCAGACCTCCTGCGAGTCCGGTTTCGCCGCGACCGGGAGGCCGAAGCGCTCGGCGAGTGCCCGGGTGTCCGCCTTGGCCATCGCACCGACGGGGAAGCGGACCCTGGCCAGCTCGCGCTGGCCCAGGGTGTGGAGCATGTATGACTGGTCCTTGCCCTCGTCGGCGCCGCGAAGGAGATGCCATCGCCCCGTCGGATCCCGATCGGTTCGGACGTAATGCCCGGTGGCCACGAGGTCGACGTCGAGCCGATCCGCCCGCTCGAGGAACGCACCGAACTTGATGTGCTCGTTGCAGCGCGCACATGGGTTCGGCGTCCGGCCGGCCTCGTGCTCTGCGAAGAAATCAGCCAAGACCGTCTCGGCGAACGATGCCGACATGTCGACGACCTCGAAGGCGAACCCGCCGATGCGGGCTACAGCCTCGGCGTCGGCGCGGGCGCTCGGCCCGCAACAGCCGTGGTCCACGCCATCTGCCAGGTGCACCAGGTTCATGTGGGAGCCGAGCACCTCGTAGCCCTGTTCGGCGAGCAGGCAGGCCGAGACGGAGGAATCGACCCCGCCCGACATCGCGACCAGCACGGAACCCTTCGAGCCCATGGTGTTGCGAGTGTACCGGCGGCCTTTCCAGTTGCTCGGTATCCTGGCGCACTGGCCGACCAATAGGGATCGAACATGAACGTCGTCGTCCTGGTGAAGTACGTCCCGGAACCGCAGGGCGTCCCCACGCTCGGCGAGGACTTCCTCGTCCAGCGGGAAGGCGTCGAGGGAGCCCTTGACCCCGGCGACGAGTACGCGGTCGAGGCGGCCCTGAAACTCGTGGAGGAGCACGGCGGCGAGGTGGCCCTGATCTCCATGGGCCCGGAGGGCGCGATGGCGGCCCTGCGACGGGGGCTGTCGATGGGGGCAAACCGGGGGGTCCTGGTCACCGACCCCACGCTCCGCGGCGCCGACGTCCTGGTCACGGCCCGCGTCCTGGCCGCGGCCGTCCGCCGCGGCGACTTCGACCTGGTGCTTTCCGGTGTGGAGTCCACCGACGGCTCCACCGGGACGCTTCCGATGACCGTCGCCGAGCTCCTGGACATCCCCTCCGCGACATTCGCCCGGAAGGTCGAGGTAACCGACGGTTCAGTCCGGGTCGAACGCCAGACCGAGGCGGGCTACGACGTTGTGGAGTCATCGCTTCCCGCTCTCGCCACGGTGACCGGCAGCGCGGCGGAGCCCCGGTATCCCACGCTGAAGGGGATCATGCAGTCGAAGCAGAAACCGGTGGAGCAGCTATCGGCCGCCGACCTGGGACTGTCGACGGACGATGTCGCGCCGTCCCAGCGGGTCACCTCTGTGAAGGCGGCTCCGGAGAAGGGGCGCGGCGAGGTCATCGAAGCCGGTGACGATGCGGCCGCTCGCATCGCGGACATCCTGGCCGAGGCGAAAGTCATCTAGGGGTGGCGACGGTCTGGGTCTACGCCGAGGTCAGACCGGACGGACCCCACCCGGCTTCGCTCGAGCTACTGACGAAAGCCAGGTCCGTGGGCGACACCGTCGAGGCGGTTGCGCTCGGCCCGGGGGCCACCCAAGCCGCGGAGGCGTTGGGGGGTCACGGGGCGCAGAGGGTGTTCGCCTCCGACGACCCGGTCTACGCCGAGTACCCGGCCCAGCCGGCGGTCCACGCGCTGGTGGGCCTGATCCAGGAGCACCGGCCGAACATGGTCCTGTTCGCCACGACGTACGACTCGAGGGACGTGGCCGGCAGGGTCCAGGCCAGGACGGGCTCCACCCTCATGAGCAACGCGACCGACGTCCTGTCGATCGACCGGGCCCAGACCCAGATCTTCGGCGGGGGCACGGTCGTCGACGTCCAGCTGTCCGGTCCCGATCCCAAGCTGGTGTTGGTGCGCCCCAAGTCCTTCCCCGCCGAGCCGAGCGGGGGAACCGCGGACGTCGAGCCGGTGAACGCCGAGATCCCGGAGGACCACAAGCGAGCCAGACGAGTCGAGCGACACGACGAGGCTGCCGCCGGGCCCAAGCTGGAGGAAGCCCGGGTGGTGATCGCCGGAGGCCGCGGCCTCCAGGACCCGGCCAACTTCGCCGTCCTGGACGAGCTGGCCTCGGCCATCGGGAGCGCGGCGGTCGGGGCGACCCGAGCGGTGGTGGACGCGGGGTGGGTCCCCTACAGCTACCAGGTGGGACAGACGGGGAAGACCGTCAAGCCCGAGGTGTACATCGCCGTGGGCATCAGCGGGGCCACCCAGCACCTGGTGGGGATGAAGGGTTCGAAGCGGATCGTGGCCATCAACAAGGACCCCGACGCCCCCATCTTCAAGCTCGCCGACCTCGGAGTGGTCGGCGACGCGCTGAAGGTGGTCCCCAAGCTGATCGAGGAGATCAAGGCCCGGAGGTCATGACGGGCCGCCCCTCGATCGCCGCGAGGTTCGACGACCTCCGGCCCGGGCGGGAGCGCTCGTTCCGGCTCACCGGGAGGGCCGAGGTGATCCACGCCCAAGCCCTCGATGAGGTCGGTCCGGCCCTCGACCGGGTAGAGGAGGCGGCGCGGAGGGGCAGGTGGGCGGCAGGATTCGTCGGGTACGAGGCCTCGCCTGGCCTGGACCCGGCGATGTCCGTCCGGGAGCGGGAGCCCGGCGACCCCTTTGCCGAGCTCCCCCTGCTGTGGTTCGCCATCTTTGAGCGACGCGAGGACGTCCCCGCGTTCGAGCCCGTCGCGGTCGACGACCCGGCCACCGACGAGGTGGCGTGGACCGCATCGATCGACCGGGCCCGGTACGACGCGTCGGTGGCCGCGATCCGCGAGCGGATAGCGGCCGGCGACACGTACCAGGTGAACTACACGTTCCGGCTGCGCGCCGAGGTGCACCGCGACGAACGCGACCTGTATCGCGACCTCTGCCTGTCCCAGCGTGGCGGGTACGCGGCCCACCTGTCGACCGGACCGTTCGGCGTGCTGTCCGCGTCCCCCGAGCTGTTCTTCCGCATCGACGGCGATCGGATCACCACGCGTCCGATGAAGGGCACCGCCCCGCGGGGCCGGTGGCCGGAGGAGGATGAAGAGAACGCGGGCCGGCTGGCGTGCTCCCCCAAGGACCGGGCGGAGAACGCCATGGTCGTCGACCTGTTGCGGAGCGATCTCGGCCGCATCTCCGTGCCGGGCACGGTGCGGGCCAATCGGCTGTTTCAGACGGAACGCTACGAGACGGTCTGGCAGCTCACCTCAACCGTGCGATCCACGCTTCGCCCGGGCATCTCCATGGCCGACGCGTTCCGCGCGCTGTTCCCAAGCGGCTCCGTGACCGGGGCTCCCAAGGTCTCCACGATGAGGCTCATCGCCGAACTCGAGGACGCTCCGCGCGGGCCGTACTGCGGCGCTATCGGTTACCTCGCCCCACCCGGCAGCGGCGAGCCCAGGGCGAACTTCAACGTGGCCATCCGCACCGTCGTCCGCGACCGGCGGAGCGGGCTTGCCGAGTTCGGTGTCGGTGGGGGAATCACGTACGACTCCTCCGCCGCGGGCGAGTTCGACGAGGCGGTGGCCAAGGCGCGGGTGCTCACCGCTCGCCGGCCGCGGTTCGAGCTGCTCGAAACGCTTCGCCACGAGCCGGCGTCGGGGTTCCGCCATCTCCCCGAGCACTTCGCCCGCCTCGAGGCCTCGGCCAGGTACTTCGGCTTCGACTTCGTTCGATCCGACGTCGAGGCGGTCCTGGAGAAGGCCTTGGCCGAATTGGGCGGAGCCGAGGGGGTGGTCCGGCTCCTGCTGGCCCGAGACGGGTCGGTCCGGATCGACCTCTCCCAACGACCGCCGTCGGTCCCAGGCCCGCTCCGCGTGGCCATCCATCCCCAGCCCGTCGATCCCTCGGACGTCTGGCTGTACCACAAGACCACGCTGCAAGGTCCCTACGAACGCCGCCGCGACGATCGTCCCGACGTCGACGACGTGGTGCTGGTGAACGATCGGGGCGAGGTCACGGAATCCACCATCGCCAACGTGGCGGTCAGGCTTGGGGACGCCTGGTTCACCCCGCCGCTCGGATCGGGGTTGCTCGCGGGAACCTACCGGGCGGTGCTCCTCAGGGAGGGTCGACTCAGGGAACGCACCATCCGCATGGAGGAGCTCGGTGACGCGGGCGGTCTGGCCCTGGTCAACTCGGTCCGCGGGTGGCGTCCGGCCGTGTTAGTCCCGTGAGCGAGTCCAAGCACTACCCGACCGACCCGGGCGTGATCACGGTCCACCTCGGGCAGTTCACCCGGGACCATGCGAACACGATCGCCGACCGGCTCGAGGAGGCCGGCATCGTGTGGTGGTACAAGGAGCCGGGCTCGATCAGCAGGATCTGGGAGTACGGCGTTCGCCTGTTCGTGGACCGTGACCGCTTGGACGAGGCCCGGGCCATCGTCGCCGCGGTCCTCGATGACGCGTCTCCCTAGGGCTCGCTCCCGCCCGCCGACGAGGGCTCGCCGGGCCATGCGTGCGGCCGCATCCGATCCTCGTCCAGTGGACACGCGCAGAGCGGGCACCGCGGTGGCTCCTCGTAGACCACGACCACGCGCTCGCAGAAGGGGCATTCGGCCTCGCGCATGGCAGGTTCGGTGTTGGCCGGCATCCGGTCAGACCGCCGGTTGGGGGGGAGCGGTCACGCATTGATTGTCGGTTCGGGACTGGCCCGCCTTTACCAGGCCCCAATCGGCCGGCCTGGACCGGCCGTAGGACCCTCGGGTGACGGCCTGTCCGGCGAGCCTATGCCGCTTGCTTCCGCGACTTCCGCTTGCCGCGCGAGATGTACTCGTGGACTGGCTCGTGCTGCCAGCAGTGGTCGAACCGGTTGTACTTGGACAATTTGGTGGTGCATCCGGGAGTGGCGCACACGCGCCCCTCCCCGTAGGTTCGGTTGGCTCTCGGGAGCTCGCGGACGCGGCCCCCGCGGTAAACGGATTCCTCTGACATCGTTCACTCCCCCACGTGGACGGCCCGTCTGCCTCGAGTTTCCGGGGTCTCCAGGTATTCGAACCGTTCCGGGCCCCGGTTCGTTCCCGGGCAGGACGAATGGAGCGCCGATGGCGGCGGATCCGAGCCCTCAGTCCTCCGAGAGCCGCTGTACCAGGGCTTTCGTCCCTTGGGTCATCTGCACGACCCGGGGGGTGAACCCCAGGCCCTCCCAGAAGGCCATGGCCCCCTGGTTGGGGGCGAAGGTCTTCAGCTCGACCCACTCCACCCCCAGCTCGCCGGCGAACCGGGCGGCCTCCTGGACCAGGGCCCGGCCCACGCCCCGCCCCCGGTACCCGGTCCGGACCACGACCCCGGAGAGCTCCAGGGCCCGCTCGTCGGAGAACCGCGACGGGACGCGGACCTCGCCGTAGGCCAT